>DATHOO010000213.1:0-31727 GCA_035484815.1 Candidatus Acidiferrales bacterium | reverse complement strand
GTTCCTGACCAGAACCCCATTCGAGTTGCAGAGCTGATCCGAGCACACGTTCAAGACGTCACACCGCCCGACGTGCGCGTTCGCGTGACCACGCGCGCCGCTTCGCCTCCCGTTTTGCTGCCGACGCAGCATCCTATCATCGACGCGGCGGCTCGTGCCGTAACGCGCGTCTGGGGAAAGCCGCCGCCTTTCGTTCGAAGCGGCGGATCGATTCCCGTTGCGGGGCAATTCCATTCGCGTCTACATGCACCGGTGGTGCTGCTTGGATTCGGCAAACCGGTCGATGGCGCGCACGCACCCAATGAAAGCCTCGCGCTCGATCGGTTTTTTAGCGCGATCGAAACGATTATTCAATTCATCGCAGAATGCGCAGCATGATCGTCGACGGCCACTGCCATGCGGGGCCTGGTGATTTGTTGACCGGGCCATGGGATACATCGGCGCCACTTGGCGCCTACATGCGTCGGGCGGCGGAGGCCGGCATTAAGAAAACGATCGTCTTTGCACCGTTTCACAGCGATAATCATGTGGCCAACGCAAACACCGCACGTATCGTCGAACGCAGCCCCGGTCGCCTTATAGGATTTGCGTTCGTAAACACGCGGGCGGACCGCGGCCGTATCGGCCACCTCGTCGAAGAGGCCGTCCGCAAGTACGACTTTCGCGGCATCAAGGCGCACCGAGCGCACGGCGGACCTGTGACGCGAGAACTGTGCGACGTCGCTCGAGCCTTTGGCATGCCGGTACTCTTCGATGTCGCCGGCAAACCCGAGGTCATCGATTTGCTCGCTCCACAGTATCGCGACGTGTCGTTTATTGTGCCGCACTTGGGAAGCTTTGCCGATGACTGGAACGCGCACATTCGAGTGACCGACCAGATTACTCGCCACCCGAACGTCTATGCGGATACGTCAGGTGTGAGACGATTCGACTATCTGGTTGATGCGGTGAAGCGAGGTGCGGTGCGTAAACTCATTTTTGGAAGCGACGGACCGTGGCTGCATCCTGGCTTAGAACTCGTGAAGATCCGGCTTTTGCGACTCGCCCGTGAAGACGAAGCCGCCGTATGTGGTGGCACAATACTGTCGCTACTCAGAGGGGCAAAAGAGCGGTCCCTATTTTGCGGGCGCGCCGACCAACGGCATGTCATCCTAAGCCAGCCAAGCAGAATCGTGTAAGCGCTAATCGGGTACACCGCCGTCGTGATTGATGATTTGCTGGAGCATGCCGGGTGGTGTCTCGGTGTCGGCGCAGCTTGACGCCGGCGGCAGCGGAGCAGGTTTGAACGCGTTCGGTGTCTGCTTCGGATTGAAGCTATCGGCCAGCGAGTTCGCGGTTGCGTCCGTCGTCCCGAGCGAGCCCAAGTTAAACGTTTCCTCGATGAACCGCAAGATGCTGCCGTAGTCGTACTGCGTCTCAGAGATATAGTGAGGCTTGGCGTACGGCGAAATCAGGATCATCGGGATGCGCATGCCGAGGCTCGTGTAGTTGGTCTGCGGCGGTGGAACCGGGTCGTACCAGCCGCCCCAGTCGTCCCACAACAAGATCACTGCGGTGTGATTCCAATATTGGCTGTTGCCGATCGCGTTAATCACCTTCGTTACCCAACGCGGGCCGCCGTTGCAATCGCTGGCGGGATGATCGGAATCCGCGAGCGTGGGAATCAACCATGAAACCGCCGGTAATGTCCCTTTTCTGAGGTCGGAGAAGATGTTGGTGTTCGGCGTGCTGATGTGCTTCCAGTCCGCGGCATGGCCGTGGCAGTTGTAGGGCGGCGTAAACTTCGCGCAGCGCACCTTCGCGATCGCATCGAAACCGTTCCAAGCCGCACCCGAAAAGTCGAAGTGCGGCATAGAACCGAACATTCCCTCGACGTAGAACTGGTAGGAAACGTCCTTCGCATCGAGCAGATCTGCAATGGTACGGTACTCCGTAAAGCACGGGTAAGGGCCGCTAGTATGGTCTTCGTGACCGTTCTTGAACAGCACCGGCGCAAAGTTTCCTGGCACCGAGTCGCAACCCCACGGGGTCACTTCCGGCTGATCGGTGAGAGACTCATGGTCATTCAGCCGAACCGTTCCCGACAGGATCAGCTGATGGGCGATAAAACTTGAGGCGGTGTCGGTAAGGAACATTTTGTCGGCAAGTGCGTATTGCTCGGCGAGCTTCCAGTAGGGGGCGGTCTCTCTACGGTCAACGAATCGATAGGGATAAAGCTCGGCTGCTTCTCCAATGTCGGACTCACCAAAGACGTTGAGATCGAACCCGTCCATGCGACAAACACCCGCTGCGTCAGCGTCGCACTCTTTTTCGAAGATCCCGTGGCTATGGCCGATGTCGTCGCCAAGGCCCGCACCGCCGGTTTTTAGATGTACCGAGCGCAGTTTGACGATGTGATTTCCGGTGCACCATTTCTTTGCGACCCCTTCGGGTTTGCACGGGCCCTCCATTGCCGTGGTTGCGCCTGGAAAACCGGCAAATATGTTGTTGAAGCTGCGATTCTCTTGCATCATGACAATGATGTGTTGAATTGCCGCCACCGGCGTCGGTCGAACGACCGGCGTCGTGGTGTTGGTGCTGCTGCAGCCAGTAATAGCGATCGCAGCAACGAAAGCGCTATAAAGGGCAAGGACAGGAAACCGTTTCATGGCACCTCCAAACGCCGAGTCACGTTACCGGGCCATTCGACACACGAACAGGTAAAATCTCGTCGCGACTTATAGCGGTGACCGTGGTTACTCTTCTGTTGTGCTTCACGCTTCATGGATTCAATTGTGAGCAGAAACGCGGGCGTCCTTCGCCCTTCGCCCTTCGCCCTTCGACTACGCCGCTACGCGGCTCCGCTCAGGATGACAAAGGGTATTTGAGTTCCGCTCGGATGACGAGCGGCGCTGCGCTCAGGTGACGAGCGGCGCTGCGCTCAGGTGACGAGCGCTCAGATAACAAGCGGCGCGGCGCTGAGTTCGCGGTGGCAATGCGGGCGTGTTCCTGGAGCCTTGAAGGGATCGGCAGGAGCGGTTGCGATCAGCCCCAATGCTATATGGGAGTTCGCGCCCGCCTGCGTTCTGTGGAGGCAGTCCAATATGACAGCCCTTCTGACGACGGTCATCGGTCTTATCGGCGTTTACATTGCGTTTGCGTTAGCCGCTTCGTGGATAAACGAGCAGATCGCCACGTTTCTGCAGCTGCGCTCGAAGACGCTCATCGCCGGCATTCGTTCGATGATCGGAGACGCGGCGGCCGCTGATTTCTTCGGACACCCGCTGATCGTAGCGCTCGGCGAGGTCCCGGCCGAAAACATCTGGGCCAAGCTTGGCACGCCCTTTGGCTTGAAATATCGTGCTCAGAGCGTTCCCGCGAAGGTAACGGCAGCTGCGCCTCCCGCGGTCGCCGGCGTAGCTTCAGCGGCCCCACGGACGCCGGTGAAGAACCCGCCTTATGTCGGTGCGGAGCACTTTGCCGTGGTGCTTGTCGATTTGATGCGAAACAAAGCGCCGGGATCTTCACCACTCGCGTCGCTGGGCGCATCCAGCGCCGATGTGGCGGCTGCAATCAACGCCATCAGCGTTCCGGGGAACCCCTATAAGCCGCTTTATGACATTGTGCTTCCAATCTGGAAGGACGCAAAGGGCGATTACGATCGCTTCACCGACGCGCTGGGATCGTGGTACGACAGCCAAATGGACCGCGTGACTGGCTGGTATAAGCGCAGCGTGCAGATAATCTTGATTTATATCGGGCTACTCATCGCATTTGGCTTAAACGTCGATACCATTCAGGTCATAAACGATCTTCAGCAGAACGCGACGCTTGCCAATGCGATGGCTGCTCAAACACAAGCCCTCTATAGCGCGCAACAAGTCCCTCCGAAACCGTGCGAGTCATCCGACCCTTGTATCTGCCCGGACGGTTTTATCCCCAAGAACAACGTCTGTCAAGTCGATCTATCGGCAATAGCCCAGCTTCCGCTCGGGTGGAACGAATCTCGCTGGCGCTACGTCGTCCCGAATCCCCAGGCGCCGCTTCACGAGAAACTTGCCGAGAAGGGCCTTTGGTTCAAGCTCTTGGGCCTCATCATCACGACCGTGGCCATCTTGCTCGGAGCACCCTTCTGGTTCGACGTGCTCGGGACGATCGTCAACGTGCGGTCAGTGGGCACGAAACCTCCGCCGAGCAGCGCAACGTGAGCGTGCGCGCGCTGGTCCTCAGTGGCGGCGGCGCCAAAGGCGCATACGAGGCCGGCGTGATCACCTCGCTATGGAAGGCTCAGCCGTTCGATATCATTGTGGGGACGTCGATTGGTGCGATGAACGCCGCAATTACCGCGCAGCATAACGTCGCGGCGTTGGAACCGCTGTGGACGACGGTTGCAAGCCGCAACGTGGTCCAGCCGCTGCCAACCGTCGCGCACGCGGAAGCATTTCTTCAGGCATTTTCAGATTGGCAATCGCTGCCACCCATCGCGAAGGCAAGCCATATTCCGCACTTGACGCTGCTGTGGATGCAAGTCGGCTCGAAAAGCGCGCTCTTCACCTTGCTCGGTGCCTTCGACGATGCGCCGATCGAGGCGCTGTTAAAACAGTTCGTCGACTTCAACGCTCTATCGAGCACGCTGATCGTCACATCGACCAACATCACGACTCGCGTTGCAGCAGCGTTTTACGCATTCGCGGGCGCTGCTTCGGCCAACTTGCCGGCGTTTCAAACTAATGCTGGCGTGCCGACCGCGCCGATCTCTCAGCTCAACTACGTCGACGTCCTCAAAGCCTCGGCGGCAATCCCTGCAGCCTTTTCGCCGGTAGTTATGAATCTCGGTTCCTCCGCACCCGAGCTCTTCGTCGATGGCGGCGTCGCAAACAATACACCGATCGGGCTGGCAATCGCTGCAGGCGCCGACGACGTCACCGTCATCTTGCTGGAGCCGCCGTCGAATCCCACGCCGTCGCCGCCGCCTCGCAATCTCGTCGATGTTGCCTACGCCTGTTACGACGTGATGCAGCAAAAGATTCTCGAAGTTGACCTCAAACTCGCCGGTCTCACGAACGAAATGCTCTCCGCGCCGCTCGCACCGCAATCGATGCGGGGGCGACTTGCCGGCAAGCGCATTGTCGGCCTTCAATACGTGAGGCCGCAATCGGCGTTACCGCTTTCCGTTCTCGACTTCGGCGATCAGAGCAAAATCGACGCAGCCTTCGCCCAAGGCATCGCCGACGGAGAGCATCCGCAAACTTTCTAGGGAGAGTCTCGGCGCACAATCGATCCACTGTAGCAGAAACTCGCTCGTCCTTCGACTACGGCGCTACGCGCCTCCGCTCAGGATGACAGATCGTCGGTGCTCCGCTGGGGTTGACCGATCGTCGGTGCTCCGCTGGGGTTGACCGATCGTCGGGCTCCGCTGGGGTTGACACAATTAGCGGGGCGGGGAGAATTGTGGTTGGCTGAGGTTCCATGTGTTTTGACCGCGGCGACGGCGTTCGCGGCGCGAACCTTTCGGCGGGGCGATCGCGCGGCTGCTGGTCGCGGCTTCGCTGCCGTTTACTTGCTGCCACGCTGGAGACGTGAAGCGTTGAGCGTATCCTTTTGGCAGCACTTGGAAGGCTGATTGCGCGTGCCCTTTGAAATCGACCGCGGGCTGCGCGTTCTTGTGTCCGAACCAATTCGGCGTAACAAAGTCGGTGACGAGGATGCCGTCGATCTGGTATCCGTAGCTACTATCTTCGACGGGATCGCACACCTCGCTGGCCCAGAACGTGCCGTGCGGATCTTGATAGGCGCTGTTCAACCATGGGTCAACCGCCATCTCGCAAACTTCGTGCGTCGCCCCCACACTGATGGAGGAATTATCTGCCTGAATCGTTTTGACGAATACCTTCGACAACGGCAAACCTTCGTTTGTAAGGTCGTGATATGCGAGCTCAGCTGCTTGATCGCTGTCGTCTAAAAAGACCACCCACCAGCTGCCGGCCGCGGGTTGGGTGTTCTTCGGCAAAAAAAGGAATTGCGAAGGCACGACAGGCCAGATGCTTGCGAGATCGTTATTCCACTGCGCGGTGAATACCGGCAGGTACGCCTCGACCTCGTCATCCGTAATCGCTTGCGATTCGTTGATTACGGCGACTTGCAACATGCTCGGTTTCGGTGCGTCAGGGCAGCTGTCCAGAACGAATCGAATCGTGCAAAGCCGTCGTGTCAGGCATGGGACCGACGCCCAGCCATCGCTTCAAATACCGGTTGAGGTTCTCGTATTCGGCGAGTGCGGCCGCACGGCGTCCGCTCTTGGCCAGACAGAGCATGGCTATCCTCACGGCGCCTTCGTGTGCGGGATCGACCGCTACTGCCCTGAGCGCGTAGCCCGTCGCGCCGGCATAATCGTCACATTGCGCCGCAGTCAGGGCCAAGCGCTCGAGCATCGTGACGTACATATGCTCGTAACGAGTACGAAGCGGCAGGAGCCAATCCCCGGGCTCACCGGCCAAGAACGGGCCTGCGTAGATTTCCACGCCCTCGGCCATCGACTCCATCGTCCTCGTGTTGTAGCACGAGACGAAGCGATCCGTGTCGGCAACGACTCGAATCGAAGAGTGCCATCCGTAGCTGTCGTCACGATGAACGATTGGGTTTAGGCGATGCTTCTCGTCGCGGAGGGCGAGCCGTGCACCGCTAACCGCAAGATGGAGCCGATGCGCGCAGTCCGCGAGTTCGCAATCCGGCCACAAGGCCTCGATGAGCGCCGAGCGCGGGATGGCCGATCGCGCGTGACTCACGAGATACTGCAACAGCGCGCGACCCCGGGTGCGGCTGGGGCCTTCCCGCCAGCCGTCGCACGAAGAAAATGCAAACGTTCCGAGGCACCGGAACTCCAAGATTTCGGAAATGCTCGCCTCCTGCATTTGCAGGCTCCTGTGCGCTTTGTTGCTCTATAGTTAAACGAACGCCCGACAGGAGGACGTGACCGGATGCTACACCCAAAATCGGGCCAGGTCAAGCTGCTGCTCGGTAAATTTCCTGGTTTGATGTAGCGGCCTGGAAGCGCGGCGAGAGCCCGCTGAGAGCCACGGCAGCCCGTGCTGGGTTACAACCTCCTTATAAAGGTGGGAGCATGTCGTTGAGTGAGCGTTTTGCCGTCAGCGTGGAGCTCGAAAGCCGGCTGGACGGGTCGTTGGAGTTGCACGTTCGATCGATGCACGGCCAGATGCGCCTGACGGCCGCGGCGGCGATCGTCGTCGTCACGATGTGGGCGGAAGCGGACGGAACCGTTCGCGCTCGTCTGCGTGATGCCGCAAGCGGGGCGACGAGTTACCTCCAAGGCAACGAAACGATGATCGCGCTGGGTAACGCGCTAGGGCTCTCGCTCGATGGCTAACTATCAGGCGGTCTTCGCAGTCGGCGACGCGCTGAAGACGTTTCTGCAGAACGCCTACAGCCTGAGCGGCATTACGTTGCCATGTCAGTTCAAGCTTTTTGCCAGCCCAGATATGACGGCTGAAGATACCGCCGACGATGAGCAAGTCTCGCTGTACCTGCATCGAATTACGATGAACGAGAATTTCCGCGCGGCCAGCGTAATAAAGGACAATCCGCTGGAACAGCCGGTGCTCTTTCTCGATCTCCACTATCTGATTACTTATTGGGGAAAGAGCGCGCAAGCCGAGCAGACGATCCTGACGTGGACGATGCAGCAGCTTCAGGCGCAATCCGTTTTGGACGCATCGATTCTTTCGCTCTCCAGCGCCAATGCCGCCTGGGACGTGACCGAGAGCGTACAGCTCACCGCGGTGGACCTCACGCTCGAGGATATACTTCGAATCTGGGAGTCGTTCGGGCCAAAATACCGGTTGAGCTTGTCGTATATCGCGCGTGTCGTCCGAATCGACCAGACGACGACGCCTGGTGCGCCGGTCGTCGCGACGCGTTACGATTACGTGAACGGTCCGTCGTGAACGAACTCGTCGATCGCCGCATTCTTGCAGCCTTCTACTGCGTCGACGCCATCACGGGCGACGTCGTGACCGACCCCTTGTCGGTCGGCGGTGCCCCGTGGGTCATCAAGCAGAATCGCAGTGGCACGTACGTGATCTTTGACGGTCCCGGGTTTCACGCGCTCACGACCGATTTCACGCCGGCAAATCCGCCAACGACCAACGCGCCAGTCGATATCACCATCCAAGATCCGGCGCTGCGGTATCTGCCACGGCGCGCGACGCTCACCGCGCCCTCGCCGCTTCCGATGGTCCCGCAGACGGTGACAGTATATCCGGCCCCATCGACGCCGACGGGTTTGAATTGGGCGGTCGTGCGCGTTTCGGTCACCCAGACGGTCGCGGGTATCGCAAAAGGCCTACCGTGGGCAGTCGTGCAGTTAGCGGGCGTCACGTCGCCGTGGAGCACCGCGAGTCCAACCGGGATGACCTACACCAATGGCGAGGCTTTGTTAGCGGTCCCCGGCCTCAAGCAGAGTGTCTCGGCGACAATTGCGGCCTGGTTCGAACCCGATACGTTAAACCAGCCGCCGGCGTGGATTCCCAATCCCGATGAAATTTTAACAAACGCTTCCACAGTTAAGAGCGCCCCGCAGCCGGCGCAACTCGGCGTCGGAAAAGTCCTGACGACGAGCATCTCCATTTCTGTTTGAACGGAGGATAGATTCGTGCCCGAGTATCTTGCGCCAGCAGTATACGTAGAAGAAGTAAGTTTTCGCGCGCCTTCGATCGAAGGCGTCGGCACCACGACGACCGGCTTTGCCGGCCTCACGTTGACCGGACCGGTCGGCGGAGTGCCCCAGTTGCTGACGAGCTTCGGCGATTTCCAAGCGATCTACGGCGGCTTCGACCAACTGTCGCTCACTTTAGGCAACGGCCAGCAACTTACGACCAATTATCTAGCGCTCAGCGTGATGGGTTTCTTCGATAACGGCGGATCGGAACTGTACGTCTCGCGCGTCTTTTCTCAGGCGAGCACGACCGACACCGGAAACGCGAGCGCATCGCTCGGATCGGGATCGACGGCCATTACGGTGAACGCGCGTTTCCCGGGCTCTTTTGCGAACAACCAGGTGGTGTCGGCGAGCCTCGTCGCTACCAAGACGGCGATGGCGAATCTCGCTGCGTTGCCTTGGGGCTCCGTCGTGGCGCTCGTCTCACCGGGTTCGGCGGCGATGGCGACGCTAGCGCAGCCGGCGCAGGCGACCGACACGCAGATCACAATTGCGCCAGCGCTTTCGGGGTCAACCCCGCCGAGCGTGTTGGTCGACAACGAAATTCTTACGGTGACGGCCGCCGATCCGACCAAAACCGTTCTCACGGTGACGCGAGCTCAAGGCGGCACGACGGCGGCGGCCCACGGCGCCGGTGTGGCGGTTTTCGCGCCGATCGGCGTGCTTAGCGGTGCGATCACGCCGGGTCCGACTGCGACGGATATCACGCTCGCAGCTGAATTAAGCGGCTTCACTCCGACCAACCAGTGGTTTCCAGCATCCGTCCGGCTAGATAACGAGACGATCGCGGTCACTGGCGTCGATTCGACCGGAAAAATACTAACGCTCGCCACCGCCGCGGCGCAATCACACGCCGCCAACGACCCAGTCTTCGCACCGATCGGTATCTACACCAACGGAACCAGCAATGCGTTCACGAGCGGTGCGGTGACGTTGAACGGGCTGCCTCCTGGGTCAAACCCCTACGTCTTGACGATGAACGTCAGCTCCTACGGTGCTGCGAGCTCGAAGCCGACGGTGCCCACTCCCCAGTCGACGCTTACGTACAGCGGCCTCGGTTTCGATTCGCACCACCCGAACTACATTGGAAGCACGTTAGGCGCGACGCCGCCGAGAGCGATTGACGCGCTACAGAATCAGGTTGCGTTTTCGTTTGCCTCGGGCGTAACGGCGCTTTCGCTGCTCAGCACGCTCTTCGGTTCCTGGGGTGGGCCGGGCGCAAATTCTACACAGTCATTTACGCTCCTCAACGGTGATGATGGCGTCGAACCGCAGGCGGTCGATTTCAGAAATGCGCTGGCATGCCTCACCGGTCTCGAAGACATCGCAATCGTCGCGGCGCCTGGTTCGTCGGCGCTTGAACCCGCCAACGCCCAGGCGATCATCGACGAGCTCATCACCCATGTGAGCCAGCAGCGCGCCTACCGCATCGCGATTCTCGATACGCCGCTGGGTTTCGGCGACAGCGACTACGAGAACGTCCGCGCGCAGATCGATTCCAGCTACGCCGCGTTGTACGTCCCGTGGATTCAGATCGCGAATCCGCTCGCAAAGAGCGGCACGTCCATTCCCACGCAAGTGTACGTGCCGCCCTCCGGGTTCATGGCCGGCATCTACGCGCGCAGCGACGATCAAACCAGCGTCGCCAAGGCGCCCGCTAACGAGGTGGTGCTTGACGCGCTCGATTTCGAGCGCCGAATCACCTTCGGCGAGCAAGCGCTCTTGAATCCGCTGGGGATCAACTGCCTGCGCTACTTCCCCGATCGGGGCTTCCGCGTTTGGGGCGCGCGAACGGTGAGCTCCGATACCGAGTTCATGTACGTCAACGTCCGTCGCTACCTGATCTATCTCGAGCACTCGATCGACATCAGCACGCAATGGGCGGTCTTCGAGAACAACGGACCCGCGCTGTGGGCGCGCGTTAAGGATGCCATCGACTCGTTCCTCAACGCGGAGTTCGTCGCCGGAAACCTGCTTGGCACGTCGCCGGCGCAAGCCTATTTCGTACGCTGCGACCGGACGACGATGACGCAGAACGACCTCGATAACGGGCGCATGATCTGCCTGATCGGCGTCTCGGTTCTCAAACCGGCAGAGTTTGTCATATTCCGCATTGGCCAGTGGACGGCCAGCGCCCAAAGCTAGAGCGTGCAACTACATTACATAGGAGGAAAATATGCCCCGCACCGCGCCGTATCCGGCCTATAACTATCTCGTGGACCTCAAGGGTCCGAGAGATCCCGCGCAGCCGCTCGGCGGTTTCTCGGACGTGAGCGGGCTGAACACCGAAATTCACGTTTCCGATTACCGCGACGGAAACGAAGCGAAAGCGCACGTACGCAAGATCGCCGGTTCCTATACGGTGGGAAAGGTGACGTGCAAGCGAGGCGTCGTGAACTCATCCGATCTCTGGGAGTGGATTACTCAGGCGCAAACCCAGGGCGTGGGCGCACAGCGCGACGTCACGATAACGTTACGCGATGAAGGGGGCAACCCCGTCCAAATCTACAAGCTAATTAACGTCACCCCCAGCAAGATAACGGGCCCGACGCTCGCCGGTAAAGGCGGAGGCGACGTCGCGATGGAGGAGCTCGAGCTTACGCCTGAAGACATGCAGATCTTGCCCGCTCCATGAGCCGCATCGTCTTCGAGAACCAGCGTCCCGATCTGAGCACCGACCCGTCGCGCGCGGACATCGCGTGTTTCGTCGGCTTGGTGCGGGTGGGCGCGACGGTGCTCGCATCGGGGCTTCCACCGGTCGTTGCCGATTGGCTGCAGAGCCAGGGCTGGTTGACGGGTCCGTATGCGCGCGATGCGAGCGAGCTCCTCGACGTTCCGGTTCCGGTCGACAACTATGCCGGCTTTATGACGATCTTCGATTCGGTCGACGCGACGTCGACGATTGGAACCGCCGACTACCTAGCGGCAACGGTCCGCTCGTTCTTCGCGCAGGGCGGAAAGCGGTGCTATATCGTCCGGATGGGCGATCCGATACCGACCGATCCGTCGATCATCGCGCCAGAAGTCGCGCAGATAAAGCAGCAGATGTTGCAGTCGGTTCTCGTTAGCCTAGGTCATCAGGCGAGCAATCCAAGCACGTGGCATGGCATCGGACACCTCTCCGGACTTACCGACGTCTCGTACCTCGCCGTTCCCGACCTTCCGATTCTGAGCGCGTCAATGCCCACGACGGCAATGCTTCCGACGCTGCCTACCCCCAGCGGCCCGGTGCAATTCACGGAGTGCCTGCCCCAACTCGTCACGCTGGAGCAACCCATCGCGAACACGACGCAAGCACCCCGTTTGAGTCCGAGCGACTACGCCGGCTGGGCGAAAAGCGTCGCCGCGATCCTGCAGTACATCGCCAGCGGCACGCTTCGGCAAGAGCTGCACTTGCGCGAGATCCAGTTCGTGGCCGCGTTTCCGTTGCCGCGGGATGCCGAGGATGCGTCGATCGCCGCGCTGGACCAAGACGTCCGCAACGTCTTCCAAACCTACTTGCCGGAATCGGTCGAGCCCGTCGGCAGCGTCGCGGGTACCAACCTCTCCAGCGCGTTTCTTCAACTCGCATATCCGTGGTTGCAGACGACCGGCTCCTATCCGCTGCTCGAATCGCTCGAGCCACCCGATGGAGCGCTTGTCGGAATCATCGCGCGTAACGCCCTCAAACGCGGTGCGTTTACCAGCGCTACCAAGATTACGCCGTCGGAAATCTTCGGCGTTTGGCCGTCGCTGCCGGCTGCGGAAACGAAGGTTTCCGCCACGCCACTCGTCTGGGGTGACGGGTCGCCCAAGCCATTGATCGCGCGCTTGAGCCTCTTCGGTTTCACGCCCGGCGGGTTGAGTTTGCTTTCGGACGTGACAGCCTATCCAGGAGAATCGTATCGCACAGCCTGTGTGAACCGCTTGGTCTCGGTTATCTGCCGGGCCGCCCGCAATCTGGGCGCGACGATCATCTTCGAGCAGAACGGACCGGCCTTGTGGGGGCGGCTGACGCGCGCGTTGCAAACGTTGCTGACGACCGCGTGGAGTTTGGGCGCGCTCGACGGCGCAACCCCCGCCGATGCGTTCAGCGTGCGATGCGATGCGAGCACGATGACGCAGAACGATCTCGACAACGGCCGTCTGGTCGCCGAAATCATGTTCACCGCTGCGGCGACGATCGAGCTGATTCGCGTCACACTGGCGTTGGAGACCGACCGGATGCTCCCGTCGTCAACGACGCTACCCGAGGCAGTCTAGATGTCTGCCGGCTTGCGGATCCCGCTGCACGTCTTTCGCTTCCAAGTGGACTTTATGAGCGAAGGTCTCACGTCGGGTACGGCCTACGATTCCATTGGCGTCTCGGCTGCGTTCGCGGAGTGCACGGGACTGGAGGCGACGATGGAACCCAAAGCGATCAAGGAGGGCGGCATGAACTACGGCGTCGCGCAGCGCGCTGGCCCAACGAGCTTTGCCACGGTCATTCTCAAGCGCGGGATCAGCGCAAACGCGGATCTGTTCAACATCTTCATGGCAGCGACGACCGGTCTTTATGCGCCACGAATGCAGGTGACTATCAACGTCTTCGACATCGACCGCTCCGCCGGCACGGCGTGGCGGCTCGATCGTGCGATGCCCGTCAAGTATAAATTCGCCGACCTCAACGCGCGTGGCGGAGGCGAAGTCGGCATCGAAGAGCTTCATCTCGTCCACGAAGGACTCTGGGCGACCACCGCAAGCGCGCTGAGCGCGTCGGATACGTAAGACATGCCGATCGCGCCGAGCAATTTCAAAAAAGCGACGCTGACGCCGCTTCCGAACGGCTATCCGATCACGGTCCATTTCAATCCGACGAGCCTAACCTACACCGTCGAAAGCTCGGCGCCGCAGACCGCCAGCCACCCGAAGACCGCGCAGTTCGCCGCGAAGGTCTCCGGGAAGTTGAGCATGGATCTCGAGTTCGATACGACCGATATCGGCATCGACGTCCGCCTCATTACCAACCAAATCGCCGCGTTTATTTCGCCGCCGAAGGCTGCGGGCGGCTCGTCGAGTGGGACGCCGGCGCCGGCGCCGTCCGTTCTCAAATTTTCGTGGGGAACGTACACGTTCGACGGCATCCTCCAGTCGTTTACGGAGACCATTGACTTCTTCTCGGCCGACGGCGTTGCGTTGCGCGCAAAGATCAGCATTTCGCTTTCGGAACAAGACCAGGTCTATCCGTTCCTCAGCAGCGACCAGCCGGCTACGCTCCCATCGAGCGCGAGCGTCGTACCGACGACGCCCGACGACAGCGTGGCTGGAGCCGCCGCGCAGGGCGGCGACGCCACCGCGGCGCGCCAACTTGCTAGCGACAACGGCCTAGAGAGTCTGCGTTTCGGCGCGGGCGCATCGTTGCAAGTGAGTGGCGGCGTTTCGCTCAACGCGGCCGCCGGGTTCTCTGCCGGCGCTTCCGCAAGCTTCTCCACCGGCGTGTCGGCGTCGATCGGCGTCTCCGGCGGCGCCGGCATCTCGCTGCAAAGCAGCGGCGGCGGCCCGATCTTCGGCGCTTCCGCGTCGGCCGGCGTTCCCGCAACGGCGGGAGCGTTTGCGGGTCTTCAGGTCGGCGTTGCTACGGTGAGCACGACCACGCGTCTCAACACGTCACTGATGCTGCCTTCGACGTCGGGCAGCGATCTCTCAACGGCGGCGGGTGCGAGCTTTAGTCTGGGAGGTTCCGCCAACAGCGCTGCGGGCCCGGGTCTTTCCGCTAACGTGGGCGCAACCTCGAGCTTCAACGCCTCGCTGACTTTTGACGGGGATTAGGGAGACTTTGCATGGCCGTGACCATTGATGAGATGCAGGTTGACGTCAAAGACGCAAGTCCACACCCGGCGGCGTCGTCATCGGACGCGCAGTCGGGCGGGAAGGTCGATTTGCGAGCGGCGCTGGCCGTCATTGCCGAACGCGAGCTTCGGTTGAAAGCGGACTAACATCGTGCAAGAGTCTCCGCTCGCCTCACTCGCCTTCTATAGCGCGACGCCCACGATTCAGATCAACGGAGCGTCCGACGATAAGGTCACGTCGCTCTTGCTCGCCATGGAAATGCGCGAGTCTGAAGGCGGCATGTCGGCGCTGGAGTTGCGATTTACCAACTACCTTTCGCTTTCCAGCGGCGGCGGCGACTTTGCCTTCGAGGACGGGTCGTTGCTGAAACTCGGCGCCGCGGTGCAAGTTTACGCGGGTGACGTCACCTCTCCGACGGAAATTTTTCGCGGGAAGATTACCGCGCTCGAAGGCCGCTTTCTGCGCGACGGCGCGCCTGAGCTGGTCGTGCTCGCCGAAGATCTGCTTCAGGCCGCGCGAATGAGCCGCCGCACGAAGAACTGGGAGAACGCGACGCTCGCAGCGATCGTTGGGCAGGTCGCCGGGAACATCGGTTTGACGCCGGTGACGAACGGACTCGATGCCAACATCGGTACGCAGCTGCAATTCAACGAGAGCGACTTGCAGTTTCTGCGCCGGCTGCTCTGCCGGTATGATGCCGACCTGCAGGTCGTCGGCAGCGAGCTGCACGCCGCGCCCCGCAGCCAAGCGCAGCGTAACGACGTGACAATCGATCTCGGCAGTCAGCTTCGCGAAGTTCGCGTCATCGCCGATTTGGCCAATCAAGTAACGCAAATCACGACGACGGGCTGGGATTATTCGCAAGGCCAAGCGATTTCGGCGACCAGCCAAACAACATCGCTTGGCCCCGGCTCGGGAACAACCGGTGCCGCGTGGATGCAGCAGGCCCTCGCTACTCGATCCGATCAGCTCGCGCAGTTCGCCACGCTCAACACCGACGAGGCACAGAGTCTCGTTGATGCCGAGTTCGCCGAACGCACGCGGACGTTCGTGGTGGCGCGCGGCGTCTCGCAAGGCAATCCAAACCTGCGCGTCGGCACGTTTCTCACCCTCAACGGGCTCGGGCCGCGTTTCTCCAACAGCTATTACACGACCGCGACGACGCACAAGTTTGATCCGGCGGCGGGATACGAGACGCAGTTCACGGCGGAGTGCGCCTATCTCGGGAGCGGATCGTGAGCTTACTCCTGCGCCAACAGGCGCTTGCGACGCTCGGTCCGGGGGCATTTTTGGCGACGGTCGTGAGCATCCAGGACCCCGAGAACCAGAATCGCGTTCAGCTGCGCGTCTACGACGTTGATGGCGTGACCGATCAGGACGCGACGGTTTGGGCGCGAGTTGCGGTACCGTTTGCCGGCGGTCAACGCGGGTCGTTCTTCATACCCGACGTGGGCGACGAGGTGCTCGTCGTCTACCTCGCCGGAGACCCCCGCTTTCCCATCGTCATCGGTGGGTTGTGGAACGGTGCGGATTCGGCACCGGAAACGATTCCCGGCGACCGCGTCGATCGCTGGACGATTACGGGAACGCAAGGCACGAAGATCGCGATCTTCGAGGATAGCTCGGGCCCGACGATCAGCTTCACGACGCCCGGCGGTCTCAGCGGAACGATGACGGATTCGACCGGGTCGATCGAGTTTACGAACTTAGACCAGACGGCGATCACCATCGACTCGTCGGGCGTAACGATCAACGCGCCAACCAGCCAAGTGCAGGTCACGGCCGCGACCTCGGTTTCGGTGACTGCGCCGCAACTCAGCGTCGACGCCGCCATGGCAACCTTTAGCGGTGTCGTGCAGTGCCAAGTCATGCAGGCGACGACCGTCATAGGAACGACCTACACGCCCGGAGCGGGCAACGTATGGTAGCGCACGAGATTCTCGTCGACGGCGTCGGTCTCGAAGCGCCGCGCGGCACGTTCCACACCGCGCACATCGACGCGCCGGTCATTCTGACGATGCACAATGACGATTTTCCCGGGCGTTTTCTCCAAGATCTCGCGTCGCGTGGTCAGCCACAAGTATCGTCCGCCGTCGTCGCCGGCATCCCCGCCGATCCGCTCTTTCAGCCCGTGCAACGCATGACGCACGTCGCGATGGTGCAGATCGCGTGCAACTCGCTCGGCTATCCGCGGCTCGATCCCAGGCGCGTGGTCTCAGCCGGCATCGTGATCCGGCGCATCCACGGTGACTACATGCAGGCCTGGATGCGCTCTCCCAACGGTCTCTTTGCCTGGATCGATCTTCGAAGCAAGGATGCCGCGGACGAAGATCCCAATCCGGCGCTGCGTCCCGCCCATCCCTCCGGGCAGGCGGCGCTGGATCTGCAGCTTGCCGCGTTACGAAACGCGACGGCGTATACCGAATCCTCAAGTCCCGCCTTCGTTGCCCCACCCGCCACGTGCGCGCAGCTCTGCCGCACCGTCGTCTACGGCCTCGTCCCAACCGCGAGCAGCGAGATGAGCGACGCACTGCCCGTCGTCGCGCCGGCGTACAAAGTTGACGATGTCGCCCAGAGTCTTCCCATCCTGCTCCAAGCCAAAAATCATAGCGCGCCGTTGGCGGGAGAAGCAGTCAACTATACCTGGATGTCCAGCGAGTATCTTAGCCAGAAGTTTCCGCCGAAAGGAACGCCGCCGAAACAAGACTACCGAGTCCTTCAGTTTCAAAAATTCTCGACGGCTTTGAATTTGCTCAAGACCGCTTTTGGCGCGTTCGACGATACAAGTGAAGGCGCGAAAATCATGACCGCGCTAAACAAGCACAACGTGTACGTTAGCGGTGAAGCGCGTCCGATGGGCAACTTCTATCGCGACGCCGCTTCGAAGCTGCTCGATTACGATCCGAGCTCGGGGCCTGCACAGAACGTCACGATGCCGGATTCTTGGGATGCGTTGACCACCGACGACGTCGGCCTGCTGGTGTCGGCGCTGGCACCCAAATCGACGGCCATGCTGATGCCGCAAGGGCGCTTTCAAAACCTCGCGCGCCAGTATCGTCTTCGCCTCTTCGTGCGCGTGAAATCGGAGCATCCCAACTGTCCTCCGCAGCTCTTCTGGAGCCGTTACAGCGAGAAGTTTAACATCGCGCCATGGTATCAGAGCAGCGGCCGGCCCCACGTCCCGATACCGTTGCCCGATCCGACCGATCGCACTTTTTTGAAGAACATCAAGCCCGATTGCAGTTTTTCGGTTCCGGGCGGCCTGATGGGCGCGATGCAGGGAACGAGCATGTCCGGTTTGATGAGTGGTGCCGGTGGCGGCGCCAAACTTGGCCTGGGGTGGCTCTGCAGCTTTAGCATTCCGTTGATAACGATCTGCGCGTTCTTCGTTTTAAATATCTTCTTGAGCCTGTTGAATATCGTGTTCTTTTGGATGGCCTTCATCAAGATTTGCATTCCGATCCCAACCGTCGAGAGCGATCAAAACTGATGGCGACGACTTACCAAGACCCCGTAAGCTGGCCGTTTCTGCCCAAGCCGGAGCCGGGCGGCCAACCAACGGCGGGCCAAATTACCTATCCGACGCTCGATCAGAGCGTCCGCGATTCGATTCGAATCATCTTAACGACGCAGCCCGGCGAGCAGCTCATGCGTCCGAGCTTTGGGGTCGGGCTGCAAAGCTTCCTCGACGAAGGCAACACGCTCGCCATGCGGTCGCGGATTCAAAGCGCGATCCAGAATGGGTTGCAAAGCTACGAGCCGCGCATCGTCGTCGATCAAGTCGAGGTCGACCCGGTCGCGAACGCGCCGTCGCAGGTGCACGTGCAGATCTACTATCGCTTGCTGCGAACTAACGCGGCGCAGCAAATCGGCGTAACCATGAGCCTGAGTTAACGCCGTGCCGCTGATACCTCCCGCACTGGATGACCGCTCGTACGACGATCTCGTCCAGGAGATGCTTGCGAACATTCCGGCGCACACGCCGGAATGGAGCAACCCGCAAGCGGGCGATCCCGGACGCACGCTGATCGAGCTCTTCGCGTGGCTGGCGGATACGATTCTTTACCGCGCCAACCTCATACCGGAGCGCCAGCGGATTGCGTTCTTGAAGCTCATCGGTCAGACGCTGCAACCGGCAGCAGCGGCGCAGGGTTTGATCGCGCTCTCGCAAGCTCCCTCGGCAACGGTCCCGCGCGGAATCGTCGCGGGCGCTTCCGTTACCGGAGCGCTCACGTTTGAAACACTCGGCGAAGTCGATATCTTGCCGGTGACCGCGCAAGCGTACATCAAAGCTCCGATGCCGCAGGACTCGACGAACGCCACGCTCTCGCTGCTCAGCGGACTAAAACAACTCTACAATTTGCCGGCGCTGCCGAGCGGCTATCAGACGACGCCGGTCTTTACGAGCAATCTCGCCGATCCCAACGGCATCGACCTGCAAGCCGGCACCATCGATCAATGCCTCTGGATCGCGCTCTTCGCCGGAACCGGCATCGCGCCCAGCGACATCGCCACCGCTATTGGTGGAGCAAACGGCCAACGCATCTTGAGCATCGGTTTCGTGCCGTCGCTGCCGGCAACGTCGCCGCTCACGCCGGCCGGCGGTACGGCAACGGCGCCGCAGGCGACTTGGCAAATGAGCGGTCCGCCCGACCCCAAGGGGCAGCCCGTCTATAACGCGTTGACGGTGATCGCCGATGAAGATTCGACGAGCGGATTGACGCAAGCCGGTGTCGTGCGCCTGATCGTACCGCAGGCTGTGAATATCGGCGCGCCGACCAACAGCGTCACGACCGACATGCAAGCCGGCGTCGGGCCGAAACCGCCACGTATTGACGACCCGAAGCTGGCCGCGCGACTCGTAACGTGGGTGCGCTTAAACGCGCAATCGGCGTTATCGGTGGGCTGGCTCGGCATCAACGCCGTCGGCATCGATCAACGCACGACGTACAACTCGGTCGTCATCGGCGTAAGCAACGGGAATCCGAATCAGCAGTTTTCGCTCGGCCAGACGCAGATCGATCCCGAAACGTTCCAGCTGCAAGTCTACATGCCGGGATTTGGGTATGCGTTGTGGCAGCAAGTCGACGACCTTGCCGTGTTGCAGGGGCCGCTGTGGGCGTATAGGCTCGATCCCGAAGCCGGAATCGTAAGCTTCGGCAATCAGCTCCAGGGTATGATCCCGCCGGTCGGGCAGCGCGTCCTCGTTCTTCAAATGCGCGCCGGCGGCGGAAGCGCCGGGAATTTACCGGCGGCATCGCTCGCCGGAATTACCGCGAAGGATGCAACCGGTGCGCCCGTCGGGCAGCTCACGGTCGTTCAACCGATTCCCACGACGGGCGGCGCCGATTCAGAGACGCTCGATCAAGCCCAGCAGCGAATCCCGGCTATGCTGCGGCACCAAGGACGTGCGGTGACCGCCGGCGACTATCAGACCCTCGCCGAGTCGATGCCCGGCGCGAACCTGGGTCGCGTCGCCGTCCTGCCGCTGTTCAAGCCCCAAACAATGGCAAATAACGTGCCGGGCGTCGTTTCGGTGATGGTCATTCCGAACAAAGAGGGCGTTGCGCAGCCCTGTCCGCGCGCGGATCGGACCTTGCTGCAGAGTGTCTATCATTATTTGAGTCCGCTCGCTCCCGCGACCGCCGAGATGTACGTAATCGGCAGCGACTACGTTGGCGTCGGCGTCAGCGTGGGAATTGAGGTGCGTGCCGGTTATGGTTTGATGCAGGTTGCGCAAGCCGTGGAGACGGCACTGCGAAACTACCTCTGGCCAATCGCGCCGGGCGGCCTCGACAACGGCGGCTGGGAACTTGGGCGCAACGTGCGCAGCCTCGAACTCGAAGTCGTCGTCAGTAAAGTTCCCGGTGTCGTCGAAGTGGATTGTCTCCTACTTTTCAGCGCCCTCGCAAACGGCGGATTTCAGTTATTGCCGACCGACGCGAACGGCCGCTCGGAGCTCACCCTTCAGAGTTGGCAGCTCGTTGAGTTGCAGCAGGTCGTCGTGACGACCGAGAGCGACGGAACGACGGCGCACTGCGTGCAAACGCTGACGCCGCCCGCGCAGCCCGACCCAAGTGTAGCCGTTCCCGTCGTGCCGAAGGTCTGCTGACCGCCATGGACGCAAACGGACTCCAGTTTTGGATGCTGAGCCAGGCAAAGGATTGGAATTTGTCAGCAGTGCCGAGTCTTGCGTTCAGCAGCGCGACCAATCGCCTGCGGCTGCTCAGCGTAAGCAGCGTCGCGCGGCAATTCGAGGGTCCGGCGGCGGCGTTCGTCGATCGCGTCCCGATGACGCTCGACCGGTTCGATTCCTATGCGCGCTGGGACGCTAACAGCGGGCACATCGTCGCCGGCGGAGGCGGCCCCGGCGAGGTTCCGATTTACGCCGCGCCCGCGGGGCAGGCCGTTACGGATTTGGCGTTGGGATACGACGACGTGCTCTACGTTGCAGTCGGCGGGAGTCTGGTGCTCATCGACCGGCGTAACCGATGGCCAATGGCGACGCTTGCGGTGCCGGGCTTCGCGTTCTGGCGATTGGCGCCATTTGCCGAAGGCGGCATGATGGCGCTGGATCGGCAAGCGCGGCAACTCGGCCGCGTGACCGGGCTGCCGTTGCAGACGGGTCCGATTGACGTTCCCGATCCCGGCATTCTGCGCTCTTGTCAACAGAATCCCAATCCGCCGCAGATCGCGGCGCGGTATGTGCTTCCGGGAGCTTCGCTTGCGACGAATCAGCCGATTGCGATCTGTCCGATGGAGACCGATGTCTTCGCAATCCTTTGGTGGAACACCGCCGCGGCGTCGTCATTCGTGCAAACCTTTAGCTCGAGCCAAAGCTTCGGCCCAGCGGTCCAGCTCGCCGGCGCGACGGAGCCCTACGCCATCGCATGGATAGGCAATCAGCAAATCGCGGTACTCGTTACGAACTGCAGCGAGGCGCTGATCTATGATTTATCCAGCCCCGGCGTCGCCGTCTCCAGCAGCGACAGCTACGTGATCGCCGCGCAAAATCTCGGACCGTTCGCGCACACGCTCGATCTGCCGCCGCGCTATCCCAACCCACGGTGGTTCGAAACGCCACCCCCACCATGGCAGCCGGCGACCGCGTACGCGGTCGGGCAATCGGTGCTCGATCCGAACGGTGCCACGCAAACGGTTGCCGGCGCTGGAACGTCGGGCTTCAGCGAGCCGCCGTGGAGCACCGCGCCCGGTGGAACGACCGCCGAGGGTTCGATTGCGTGGATCAACGCGGGGAGCATTGCGCCGCTGCTGCCGCTCGTGCCGCTCTCGCTCAACAGCTTCGATGCCGCCGGCACGACGGATCCGGCGAACCCGCAAACCTTCGACAGCGGCTCGACGCGCACGGTATGGCACCGGTTATTTCTCGAAGCGATCGTTCCGCCAAGCTGCGGGATCATCGTTTGGCTGGCTGCGGCGGATGCGCTCAACGATCTAACGCTGCCCACGACATCGTGGTATCCGCACCTCGTGGGCTCCCCCGACACGTCGGCGATTCCCGCCACGCTAATTGCAGACGTCCCGACCGCCGTCTGGCAGTCGGAGACCTGCGAGGTACCGTTTGCAACGCCGGTCCTCAGTGGTGAAGGCATACCGAATCAGCGCGGGCTCTTCATGGTGCTGGTGCAGCGCGCCGGAACGGCGGTGCGCAGCTTACAAGGGCGTTTCCTTGGCATTCGCCTGGGGCTCACCGGCGATTCGCGCAACACGCCCGAGGTCGCGGCTTTGCGCGCCTACGCCTCGCGCTTCTCTTACGTCGAGCACTATCTCCCGGAGATCTACCGCGAAGGCAAGTTTGGCCCCGACGCCGACGTACCGGGACCGAGCACGCGGCGCGATTTCTTCGAGCGATTCGTCGATCTCTTCGAGGGTCAGTTTACGCGAATTGAAGATTGCGTCGCAACCGCCTATCTGCTAACGCGCCCGGAATCCACGCCGGACAACGCGCTCGATTGGCTCGGTGGATGGGTTGGAATCGAACCCAATGGCTACCCTCCCGGGCGCCGGCGCGCGCGTCTGGAAGCGCTGCCCGACCTCTACCGCGAGCGCGGCACGGCGCGTGGCATCACGCGCGCGCTCGACGTGGCGACCAATGGCTTGTGCACGCGTGGCGCGATCATCGTTCTCGAAGACTTTCGAATGCGTCATATCTTTGCCACGATCTTAGGAGCCGATCTCTCGATCAAAGAGAATCCGTTGCTCCCCGGATACTGGGCCAGCAGCAACTCGTTCGTCGGCGACACGCTCTTTTTAGGCGACCCGGGGATGCAAGCGGAGCTTCAGGCCTTGTATGCTACCAATCTCAAACTCCCGGGCGGGCAATCGGAGACGCTTGACTTTTACGACCAGTTCGCAAACCGGTTGACCGTTTTCGTCCACGATCAAGTTGAGAGCGTCGACTACGCGCTGGTGCAAAATGTCGTGGAGGAGGAGAAGCCCGCGCACGTGCTTGCGGTCGTACAGCGCGCGAGCCAAGCATTCCTCATCGGCCTGGCGTCGCTGGTAGGCGTGAATACATATCTCGGGCGCGAGCCGTCGCCCGATCCGGCGACGATCGGCGTCACCCAAGTCGGCCGATACGACATCGTGACGAACGCGCCGAGCCTGGACCCTCGGCTCGGCGGGTGGCAAGGTTACACGGAGTGGGCGAAGCCCGTGGCACGCATCAAGGCGCCGGCGTATGTAAAGGCCGGCGACCCAATTCTTCTCGACGCCGGCGCCTCGACCGCTGCGCCGGGGACAACCCTGGCCGAGTATCAGTGGAGCCTGTTATCGGCGAGCGAGACCTGACCCTTATTCCAGCAATCTTACGGGAGAATACTTATGACGACGACAGGTACAGCACCCGCGACCGGAACGCCCGCGGCAGCCGGGGCGACCGCCGCAACGACGATCGATATCGATAACACGCAAAAATTGCCGGTCGGGCCGAGTCCCGCACCTGCGGCGCTGACGCCGACAGTCGACGTCACGCTCAAGTCTCCGCCGGCGGCCGGTACCGTCCTAACCTTCGGGTGCACCGTCACCGACAACCTCGGCCAGACTTCGGCTTTAGCGACGGCGACCGTTACCATTCAGGGCAAGCCGTCGGTGCAAATTACGCCCCCGGCCCAGAACGTGGCGCCGGGTGCGCCGATCGGACTTACCGCTAATGCTACGTCACCGGGCGGAAACATCGCTTCGTATAGCTGGACATTGCAGAGCGTTAAGGCTGCTGGTTAATACGATATGTCGACAACCGCCGATGCCCTAAGCCCGCCGCCGGCACCCAATCGCGTCTACTACTCGTTAGGCCGCATGCTCGGCGTCGATGACTTCCAAGCCGATCAGGATTATCATCGGGGCCGGCTTGCGCGCACCATTCTCCAAGTCTGCGGCACCGGCACGGTTTCGGGTTTGAAGGTCGTCCTCAATCAAAACTGGACACCGAACACGTCCTACCCGACGTGGGCCTACATCGTGGACTCGAATACAAACGTTCAAGTCAACCTCGGCACGAGCGGCACGAGCGGAACGAACGAGATCACTTGGCCGGCCGGCTCGGGCGCGCAGATCCTTGACGGCAACGTCACGTGGACCAACGAGGGGCCGATCGTTGCGGCCGGATGGACGCCGAACACAACGTTTAGTGGACATACGGTTATCACCGATCCGAATGGTAATCTGCAAGTGCTCACGGCGAGCACGCCCTTCACGACCGGTCTCGAGATGCCGGCTTGGAGTTCGATCGCCGGCGCGGCCGTACCCGACGGCGCGAGCGTCAACGCTTGGACGTGCCTCGGTTCGGCGGTATTGGAGATTGAGGTGACGCCCGGCGTTGCGATCGATCGTGTCGGCCGCATCATTGAGGTTCCGCGCCCGGTTTGCATTGGGATTGCCGCCTGGCTTGCAAGCCAAGCGGCGGCGGATCTCAACGGCGCGCTGAAGGCAACGAGCGCGGCGTCCGGCGCACCGTTGGTCATTGTGGTCGATGTCTTTGCCACGTTCGTCGGCTGCACGCGCGGCGTGACGCCGTGCTTTGCCACGCAGGACGATTACGACGCAACCGACGCCTTCAGCGCGAACCGGCTGCTCGATTCGTTTGCGATGCAGCTGGTTTTGCGCCCGGACGTGGACTTCACGCTCGCGACGCCGGCGTTGAACCTTCCCGAAGATCCGTGGTACGGAATCGGAGCGGTGACGACCCCGCCGAGTCCCTCGCCGCAGACATTGCAGCAGCAACTGTTAGATGCGACGAGCGGTCCGGGCGCATCCGCGCCGTTTGGCGGCATGAGCTACCCGCGGGAAATTCCGCCACAGAGCGGTCTCGATCCATCGGCGGTTTTTCTGGCGCGCATCAGAATTCCGGCGACGGCCGTGACGGGCCAAGCGCCGGCTGCGAACCTCACGGCGATCTCAATCGATAACTTCTCGCGATTGTTTCTCTATCCGGCGTCACTGGTCGCGCGCTGGATCGGCCTTACTTCCGGGGCGGAATCTTAGGAGACGACATGGCTAGTTACGTACAAGGCGACACTCGCGTCGCGCTGCTCTCGAATGAGCTGGCAGTCTATCAAGGCAACGGTTCGGTTGCGCTCAACAGCCAGCGCACGCGACCGCTCTGGTTCGACGGCCGCTTTCTCGCGGCACGGGATCTCGCACGCGAGCAAGACTACTTTTTGCAGCGCCAAGCCGACCTCGGCCAATCCGCCGGTTTCGGTGTCGTGCACGGTCTCTGGGCATATATGCCGCCGGTGTCGCCGCAGATGCCTGATGCGGACGTCGTCGTCATCACGGCAGGGCAAGGCATCACGCCGGCCGGCGAGCTCGTGCTGTTGACCGACGATCTAACGCTGCACCTGGCGGACCTGCCCGATGAGGAGAACTTGGACGTGCAGTTCGGTACGTCTTCGACCCCCAAGACTCCGGCACGAACGCGTTCGGGCCTGTACGTATTGGCGTTGCGCCCGGTCGAGTTTACCGCGGATCCGATCGTCTCGTATCCGACGAGCGTTACGGGAACCCGAACGGTTCAGGACGGGAGCATCGTCGAAGCGACCGCGGTCTCGCTGATTCCCTACCCCGATCCGGTGAGCACTTACGATGCCGCGCAGCAACGCTCGGCCTTGGCGCGACAGATCTTTCTCACGGCGACGGCATCCCAGCTTCCCGATTCAATCTTGCCGGTTGCGATGGTGAGCATCGAACGTG
Organism: Candidatus Acidiferrales bacterium; assembly: GCA_035484815.1. Classification (GTDB taxonomy): domain Bacteria; phylum Vulcanimicrobiota; class Vulcanimicrobiia; order Vulcanimicrobiales; family Vulcanimicrobiaceae; genus Cybelea. Next base: position 5,995 of record DATHOO010000213.1, on the reverse strand, counting down.
GCGTCATCGAGTGGATCGATCCGTACCTCGTTCGGCGCGATGCAGGTCCCGAGTACAGCGGCCTGCGCTTTGGACTCACCGATCCCGCCGCGCAGCAGGCGTTCTTGCAGCAGTACGACGGGCAACTGCAAGAGACGGTCGCGCAGCGTCGAGCTTCGGGTCTCTCGGCAAACTTTGCGGCGGGAAACTACTTTCAAGCGCTGCCGCCCGCGGGCCGCTTTCCGCTCGCGTCGATGACGGTAACCGGAACGAGCACCGCGCTGGCATTTTCGCAAGTATTCTTCCCGCAGCAAATGGACGTGCGGCTGAGCATCATTCCGACCGATGAAATTCCGGCGCTCATCGAGGATAGCATGTCGCTGTCGCCGATCGATTTAACGCTGCCGCAAAGCGCCTATGCCGATCTCGCCGTCTTTGCGTTGATACCGGTGCCGCGTTCGGGCTTCGCAGCGCTGAGCAGCTCGCTGCCCGTGATCTCCCCGGCTCCGACGCTGCCCCAAGTGCTGAGCTTCCGGCCGCCGATCGCGTTGCTGCGTCTCTATCAAGGCGCACCGCAGCCAGTGCCGCCAACGCCGCAAACCAACGCATCGTGGGCGAGCGTGATCGGGAGTCAAACCTACGGATTTTACATTCGCCGGCGCAGCTCACCAACGTTTGTCGACTTCACCTCACCGCCTCCAATTCCGAGCTAGAAGAACGCGCGAGGACACGAGATGCCTGCCACTCAAATCGCGAATCCCGCTACCGGCGAAAGCCTGCTGGGCATCGAGCCCGCACTGCTGCAGCAGGTAAACCCCGGTTGGCGCAGTCGTCTCAATTGCTTCACCGGGCGCACGCTGACCGCGACTTCGCTCAGCGACGAACAGTCCTATCGCGCGGGACTGCTCGCAACGCTCGGTCAAGCCGTCACGGCGGGTGTCGTCAAAGGACTCGCGCTTTCGATCGATACAAGCACGGCCGATCCCGTGCTGACCGTCACGCCCGGTTACGGCATCGCCGCTTCCGGCGAAGACGTCAACCTGCTGCGCACGCTGCAAACGAATCTCAGTACGATCGCGGTCGTCGACGCCGCAAGCGGTCAGCTCATCGAGCAATTCAAGGCATTCGCAAGCCGGTGGACTACTAGCACCGCGGGCTTCTTCGTGTTGCAACCGATCGTTGCGCAGGTGAGCGGTCAGGCATTCGATACCGGGCCACCCCCGACTATCGTCAGCGGGAATCTCGGCGCATCGTGCGATCAAGATCCCGCCGAGTACGCGTTCGAAGATTGGCAGATTGCCGACGGCACGCGTCTTGTCTTCCTCCCATGGGTAGATGGCGTGACGCTGCTCCAGTTGCCGAGCCCAACGCCCGCGGCCACGTGGAGAAACCGGCTAGCTTACGCAATTTTTTCGGCGGAAGCGCAATTTGGACTCGACACGCAATTTCCGTGGATGATGCTTGGCGTTCCCGTGGCGCTGTCCGCGTTCGACCAGACGGGCAAGCTGCTCTTCTTCGATTGCGCATCCGTGGTACGTCCCGGTGGACTTCCGCGCCGGCGCTACTCGTTTCCGGCCTTGCCACAACTAGCGCCGGTCTGGCAGCCAAACAACGCTTATTTCGCCGGCACGTTGATCGTCGATTCGAACGGCAACATCGAGAAGGTGCAAACCGCCGGCCAATCCGGCGCGGGACCTGCGCCGCCGAAGTGGGCCACCGCAGCGGGCGCGACGACTGCCGACAACGGCGTGACCTGGGTCAACGGCGGCATCGCCGCGTGGCAGCCGAACGCGAAAATGAACGTGGGGCAGTCGATCTTTGACGCAAGCGGCAACGCACAGACCGTATTAGTTAGCGGCATCACCGGCGGCTCGCAGCCGCAGTGGAACGACACGTTCCTGCAGACAACCGACAACAGCGTAACTTGGGTGAACAACGGCACCGCGATCCCGCCGATCGTCCAGCCGGGGCTGGCAATGGCGCGCGTGCAGCAACTCGCCGAACAAGTCGCCGATCAGCTCGGACAGAGCCCTCCGCTCACGAATCTCGCCCAGATCTGCACGCTGCTGCCGCCGAGCGGCATCCTACCCGTGGCGGCGGTCAACTTTTTGACGCAACCGCAACCGACCGGCGTCTGGTTTCCGCCCAACTGGGCGCTTAACGCGGCGCCGGTGCTGCTTGAGGAATTGGAAGCGGTTTTGCAGACCGGGATGTTGGCCGATCCCATTCCCGCGCTCACCACTGGACCGTCGGCATCGTCTCCCGCGGAGAACGTCGAAATCTTAGTGCCGCTTCCCGATACCCTCTACGATCCCGACATACTCGTCACCGAGACCGTGGCGCCCGACTTCCAGAACGAGATCAACAACGCGGTGCATTCGCGCAATGCGACGCTGCACACGCGCAAAGCGATACAGCTCGAAGTGAACGCGCTCGTCGCAGCGTTGGGTCCCAACGTACCGTCGCCCAATCCCAACGCGGTCGATCTCAACGCTAATCTTACTCCAGCCGAGCGTGCCGGCCGCGACGCGCTGCCGCCCGCGTTTCCGCAGCCCAATCCTAATCCGACTCTCGATCAGACCTTTGGAACGCTTGGGCCTTCAACGTGGCAAGCAAATACAGCGTACGTCGTCGGCCAATTCATCATCGACAGTAACGGAAACATCCAGAAGGTCGCGACCGCAGGAACCTCCGGCGCGGCGCCGCCCGTGTGGAGCAGTAACATCGGTGCGACGACGCCAGACGGCGCATCACCCAACGCGATCGCGTGGCTTAATAACGGCACGGGCATTTGGCAGCCGAATACCGCGTACACAACCAATCAATTCATTTTCGACGTTAACGGCAGCCTTCAAATCCCGCAGGCAAACGGCACGTCGGGAGCTTCGCAGTATATTTGGAATCTCAAGGTAGATGCCCCGACGCAGGATGGGCCGGCGAATGGAGGGATTGTCTGGAACAACGACGGCCCCGCTGCATGGCAAGCCGGCTATCCGTACAAGGTCGATCAAGTCGTGGTCGATTCCAACGGCAACCTCCAAGTCGTGCAATCCGCGGCCGGCAAATCGGGAGGCGCGCCCCCGATTTGGTCGAGCGAAATCAATGAAGGAACGTCGGATAACGACGGCGCCATCATCTGGATCAATGAAGGTCCACCGACGCTTTGGCTTCCGAACACCGCCTACGCGGTCCATAAATGCTTCGTCGATCCGAACAACAATATACAAGAGGTTCAGACGGCGGGCACGTCGGGAGCTTCGCAGTTCATTTGGAACCCAAACTCCGGGGCTAGCACGACCGACGACGCCGGAACGACGAGCGAAAGTCCTCTCAAATGGCTCAATGCCGGTCCTGGAATCTGGCAGCCGAATCAAGCGTATTCGAAAGGCCAATTTGTTCTCGATTCCAATGGCAACACGCAAACCGTGCAAACCGCGGGCGAGTCCGGAAGCGCGCCACCGGCATGGAATGCAAACGTAGGTCAAACCACGACCGACAGCGGCGTCACCTGGACCAACTGCGGCGTCGGAACCTGGCAGCCGAATGCGGCGTATGCGGTGGGCGCGTTCGTCTTCGATTCGAACGGCAACGTTCAAACGGCAGTTGCGGCCGGCACATCGGGTGGCGCACAGCCCCCATGGAGCACGTTAACCGGACAGACGACCCAAGACGGCACGAGCCTCAAATGGGTCTGCGCCGGCTGGGCCTCCGCGGACTTACAGAATCTGCAAGCGCAGGCGGCGGGGCCGCCCTATGTCGTTCAATACACCGACACGAGCGGCACGGCGCATACTATTCCGCTTATCAGCTCGGACGACTGGACGTATTTAGGAACCAATGGGCTCCAAAGCTTCATCAGTTACGTGAACGCGAAGATCAAGCAGGCAAACGATATGCTCGATCTTGCGTTTCTAACGACGCAGACCGATATCTACCGGTTTCGTCAGGGGGTACTGTCGAGCGACGACGCGACGCGACTCGCAACCTCGACGATACTCGCGAATATCGCGACGGGCGATTCCGCCACATCGACCGCGCAGCAGTTGCAGACCTATCTCGCATCCATCATTCCTGGAGCAACGGCCGGCGGCGTGCCCTCGTCGGCGGACGAAGCCACGGCGGCCGAGGAGTCCCTGGCAGAGCAGGCTGCAGCGCCGGCAGGTTCATCAACCCCGAAGATGGGCATGGACATCGCGTCGGTGCAAGCGCAGCCGCAGCGCTCGATCCTGCAATCTTCCGTTGCGCTGCAGGCAAAAGTTGGAGCGGCGCGGGTGACGAGCGCGTTCGATACGCCAACGATCTACAAGCAGGCTCCCGTTACCGGCGCCGGGTTCTCGAACGTGTCCGGAGAGAATCTGGGACCGGCGTCGATCGCCAAGACGGGCGCCGGGTTCTCAAACCTGTCTGGAGTTTACGTGGGACCTGCGGGGATCTACCAGCAATCAGGTCCAGTTGCGGGCATCGGTGTGGGGGTTAGTCCGGCAGCACCATCGCCGCAGATCACGCAACAACAGCCGATCTCCGGCGCGCAGTTGGACGTGCGGACGTTGACGATCGCCGAGCGGCTCGCGCAATCTCCCTCGCAGGAGAGTCTGTTTTATGCGATCGCCGACCGTTACGCGTTCATGCAGGCGCTGGCCGCGCTTGAGATCACCACCGCCGACCTTCCATTTCTCGTGGACGCGGCTTGGCAGGCGAGTACGCCTTACGCACTTCAAACCTCAATCGTCGATTCCAATGGAAACATTCAGGTTGTAACGACGGCCGGACCCTCGGGCGCGAACCAACCTACGTGGAAGACGATCGCCGGCCAAACAACGAGCGAAACGGGCAGCACGCTTGTGTGGACAATGGTCGGAGTCCCGACGCCGGGTTCGGGTGGTTCGCCGACACCCATTCCGACCGAGGTCCACTGGCTCGGCGAGCTCCAACCCGGCGCTGCCAATGCGAGCCAGTATTTCGCAAAGGTTCAATCGCCGTACGTACGCGCGAACATCGACGAGGGCGGACTCTTTTCGACCGGAGTTCGGGTGGTCGAGCAGCATTCCCAACTGATGCGTGCGCTCGAAGGCCGCGTGCAAACCTACGTCGACTTCGTGAGCCTTTGCAGCATGGCGCTGGCCAACGTTCAGAACAACGTGCAGTCGGCCCAAACGCTGCTCCAGCGGCTCGACAACGACTTGAGCCAAACGCGCCAAGACGTGGCCTTTACCACGGCGCTGCTCGGCGACGAGCAACAGCGCGTGGCAAACGTGAACGCGCAGCGGCAGCAGGTGCTGGCAACGTCCGTTCAGGTTATTGCTTACACGCGGCCTCGAACGCTCGAGACGATGCAAGACGTGCCGAGCCGGCAACTCGTTCCCGGCAACGTGGTGAATCCTGTGCCTACGTGCCTGCAGCAGTCGACGGCGATTCCGCCGGAGCTGCGCGAGGTCGTCGCGCTGCTCTCGGACGCTCCGGCCAATTGGTTCCCGCCCGTCGCGACGCTCGTCAGCGGGCTCAGCCGGCCAAGCGAACTGGCGAATCTTGCAAGCGACGTCCAGGCCAGAGCCGCGATGGATCTGGCGCTCCCACTGAAAGTCTCCTCGGCGCTGGCAACGCCCAGCGTCTACGGACCGGCGATTGCCGGCGTCTACGCGGCAAATCAACAAGTCTTTCGCGGCTTCCAAGCGCAACGGTCCTCGCTCCAGCCGTCCGCGCTTGCAACTCAGAGTTGGAGCGCCCAAGTCGGCACGCTAACGAACATCATGGGCATCGGCGATCTGACGGCCTCCGAAGCCGTTCATACCGAGATCGCAAACTCGACGGCGCGCATCGTCGCACAAGTCGGCAGCGTCGCAACCTGTGTCTATACCCGCGCGAACCTGGCGCTCCCGGTCGACCGGCTCGCTTGGGCCGAGTTCCTCTCAGGTTCCGGCCTCACCGTCCAGCTCCAAAGCCTGGCCGTCTTGCCGAACTGGAATGCGCAACCGTATACCGATCGTCAACAGATGCAGCTGCTGGTGGATTGGTTATT
>DATHOO010000212.1:0-16669 GCA_035484815.1 Candidatus Acidiferrales bacterium | reverse complement strand
TCGTACTTTACCGGTATGGAGGGTTCGCTGCGGACGCCGGCCTTAGTGCGCTACCCCGGTCACGTACCCGCGGGGCAGAAGAGCTACGAGATCGTTCATATCACGGACATGTTCACGACCCTGCTGCTGTGGGGCGGACTGGCAGTTCCGAAAGACAGAGTAATCGACGGCGTTGATCAGCGCGCGTTTCTGGAAGGAAAGCAATCGACTTCGAGCCGTGAAGGCTTCCCGTTCTGGTTGGGAAGCACGCTGTACGGCGTTAAGTGGCGCAACTTCAAATTGGTTCTTATGAAGCAGCGGACCTTGACCGACGTTGCGCTGCCGCTGCCGAATCCGCACTTGATAAACCTCGATGCGGACCCCAAGGAGCGCGAGCCGTTCGACTATCCATACCTCCATTCATGGGTCGGCGGACACGTGGGAAAAATTCTCAACGATTTTGCGGTGAGCGTGAAGCGCGAGCCGCTCATACCGGCCGGTGCACCGCTCGATTTTATACCGTATGAACAGATAAAAGCATGACGAAAGCCGGAGCCAAAAGAAATCAAAGGAGTGTTGAAACGATGAATAAGGGCAATCAAAAAACGACAATGCTTTCCGACATCCTGCCCTTACCCACGCCTCGATTTCATGGGCAGATTGGCAGTACGTATGTCGATTCCAAGGCGGATATCATTACGCTGCCGACTGCACCGCCCGGTGCTCCGAACATTCTCCTTATCTTATTAGATGATGTCGGTTTTGGCCAAACCAGCACCTTTGGCGGTCCTGCAAACACTCCGACGTTGCAGCGACTGGCGGATGAAGGCTTGCGCTACAACCGCTTTCACACGACGGCATTGTGCTCGCCGACGCGTGCCGCGCTGCTCTCCGGACGCAACCACCACTCCGTCCACACCGGGGTCATCACGGAGATGGCAACCGGCTTTCCAGGCTACGATGGCGAGTGGCCGCGGGAAGCTGCGTGCGTGGCCGAAATGCTCAGGGGTAACCAATACAGCACGGCTGCCTTCGGAAAGTGGCACAACACGCCCGACCACGAGTTGAGCGCTGCAGGAACGTTCGATCGCTGGCCGATCGGAAAGGGTTTCGACTACTGGTACGGCTTCCAGGGTGGAGAGTCGAGTCAGTGGCACACACCGCTCTTCGAGAACACTGCGCCGATCGAACCACCACACGACAGTCCAGCTTGGCACTTTTCGGAGGCCATTGCAGAAAAGGCAATCTCCTGGATCGCTCAGCAGCAGGCCGCCGCGCCCGACATGCCGTTTTTCATCTACTTCGCGCCTGGAGCATGTCATTCTCCGCACCACGTGCCGAAGGAATGGGCCGATAAGTACAAAGGAAAGTTCGATCACGGTTGGGATCGCCAGCGCGAACTCACGCTCGAGAAGCAGAAGAAGCTCGGCCTGGTTCCCGAGAAGACGAAGCTGACACCGCGCCCCGACTCGATTCCGTCCTGGGAATCCAGATCGGCCGATGAGAAGCGACTCTATGCGAGGATGCAAGAAGTTTTTGCCGGCTATCTGGAGCACGTCGATGCGCAGGTCGGCAAATTAGTGGATGCCATCGACGGGATGGGATTGCGCGACGATACACTCATCATCTATGCCGTCGGCGACAACGGTCCCAGCGCCGAAGGGTCGCTGACGGGCACGCTTAACAACATGAAGACGCAGCTGGGACTCCTTGATGATGTTTCGTCGATGCTGAAACACATCGGCGAGATTGGTGGTCCGCAGTTCGAGAATCATTATCCAGTTGGGTGGTGCTGGGCCGGCTCATCGCCCTTCCAGTGGATGAAGCAAGTCGCCTCGCATTTCGGCGGTACGCGCAACGGCCTCGTCATGTCGTGGCCAAAGGGTATCCGCGATCGTGGCGGTGTGCGGTCACAGTTTCATCATTGCATCGACATCGTGCCGACGATCCTCGAAGTGGCGGGCGTTCCCGAACCTCGTGAAGTCAACGGTGTGGCACAAAAGCCAATCGAGGGCATCAGCATGGTCTACACCTTCGCGGATAAGAGCGCGCCGAGTAGGCGAGTCACGCAGTACTTCGAAATGCTCGGTAACCGCGCGCTGTACCATGACGGCTGGGTCGCCGGATGCCTGCACGGCAGGTTGCCATGGCTCACGGCCGGCGGCGCAAGTTTCGACAACGACTCGTGGGAGCTTTACCATATCGACGAGGACTTTTCGCAAGCCAACGATCTAGCCGCGAAAGAACCGGAAAAATTGCGCGACTTGCAGGACCGCTTCATGGCCGAGGCAGCCAAATACAACGTGCTCCCGCTCGATGATCGCTTTGCTCAGCGCGCCGACCCCACGCTAAGGCCGAGCCACGTCCGTGGGAAGACACACTTTGTCTACCCTTCAGGCACTATCCGGGTGGGCGAACGTTCGTCGCCGAACACGAAGAACGTTCATCATACGCTCGCTGCTGAGGTAGAGGTGCCTGAAGGCGGCGCTGAAGGCGTGCTCGTCTGCTGCGGCGGTCTCTCCGGCGGTTTCTCTCTGTTCATGAAAAGCGGCAAGCTGCATTGGGAGCACAATTACTATAACGAGGTTCACTATCGCGTTTCGTCCACAGAGGCGATCCCGCCCGGACGCCACGTGCTCTCCGCCGAGGTCAACGTCGACAAGCAAGGTGAGTTCGGTACCGGCGGAAACGTGACGCTTCGGCTCGGGAAGAAAACAATCGGCGAAGGCCGTTTTGAAAAGCAAGTCGCGGGCTTTTTCACGGCCAACGAAAGCTTCGATGTCGGCTGCGACACCTGTTCACCGGTTTCGGAGTTGTATGAGTCGCCCTTTGTCTTCACGGGAACGATCCTCCGGGTTGTGGTGGACATCACCGAGGCGACCTTCAAAGATCTTGCCGCGCAACATGAGGCTCACGCGCGGCTCGCGATGGCGACGCAGTAAGAGCGTGAAACACCGAGCCCCCGTTTCGGGGAAAGATCGAGCGCTTCGTCAAGGATTCCGTTCCGGACTTCCCCAAGGCGGTTGAAGTTCGCTTTTCGCTCGACGAAACGTTCGATATCGGCGCGGATACCGGAACGCCCGTCGTTGAGGACTACGCCGACAAGATCCCGCGCGGCGTTGGCTGCTCACTGAGTGACGCGTCCGCTCATAAACTTAATGTCCTTAACGGGGGATCGGGAGGAAGACAGAAATAACTTTCGGGTTGCACACAATCGCTCCACATTAGAAGGAACGCATCATGAGCAGCACCGGTCCCAACGGCAAGCCGACGGTCCCCCCGGGATCGCCGAGTGCTACCGAAACGATTGACGGTAAGTATCTCCCGCCCGTGCCGGCACCGTTCGGCGGCGAGATCAATCTCAGCGCGGAAGAGTCCAAGCCGTTCTGGCCGCCAAAGGTCGTTCCGCCCGCGGGCGCACCCAACGTGCTCTTAATCATGACGGACGATGCCGGTTACGGAGTCCCCGGAACGTTCGGCGGGGTTATTCCGACGCCAGCGCTGGACCGAGTTGCAAAGGCGGGGTTGCGTTATACGCAGTTTCACTCAACCGCCCTCTGCTCGCCAACACGCGCGGCCCTGATCACGGGACGCAATCATCATTCAGTTGGCTTCGGCGTCATCACCGAACAATCAACCGGATATCCGGGTTACGATTCGATCATCGGTCCTGAAAACGCAACGATTGGTGCGATCCTCAAGCACAACGGGTACGCAACGTCCTGGTTCGGAAAGGAGCACAACACACCGAGCTTCCAGTACAGCATCGGCGGTCCGTTCGAGCAGTGGCCGGTTGGCATGGGATTCGAATACTTCTACGGGTTCATGGGCGGCGAGACCGATCAATGGCAACCGTACCTATTCCAGAATCAAACGCAGATTTTTCCATGGATCGGACGGACGGATTATAATCTCACAACCGATTTGGCCGATGAGGCCATCGACTACTTAGAAAAGCTCGACGCATCCATTCCCGACAAGCCGTTCTTCCTGTACTTCGTACCTGGCGGTACGCACGCGCCGCATCAGCCCAAGGCGGAATGGATCGAGAAGTTCAAAGGCAAGTTTGACATGGGCTGGAACGCGCTGCGCGAAGAAATCTTCGCCAACCAAAAGCGCCTCGGCGTCATACCGCCGGAGACCGAGTTGACGCCCTGGCCCGAAAAAGACCTGCCGACTTGGGACTCACTCTCCGCTGATGAGAAGAAGCTTTTCGCGCGGCAAGCCGAGGTCTTCGCCGCGTATGCCGCCTACACCGACCACGAGATCGGCCGGGTCATCCAAGCGGTCGAAGATTTGGGTAAGCTCGATAACACCCTCATCATTTATATCAGCGGCGACAATGGCTGTAGCGCCGAAGGCTCGACAATCGGCACGCCAAACGTCATGACGGGGTATCAGGGCATCAATGTCCCGGTTGACGTTCAGCTGAAGTTCTACGACGTTTGGGGATCCGATAAGACCTATCCGCACATGTCGGTCGCCTGGTCCTGGGCTTTCGACACACCGTTTAAATGGACGAAGCAGGTAGCTTCTCACTTTGGCGGCACGCGCCAAGGCATGGCGATTGCGTGGCCCAATCGCATCAAGGACGCGGGTGGTATCCGAACGCAGTTCCATCACATGATCGATATCGTACCGACGATCCTTGAAGCGTCCGGCGTTATAGCGCCGCTACAGGTGAACGGTGTTGCTCAGAAGCCCATCGAGGGCGTCAGCATGGCGTACACGTGGGAAAAGACTAATACCGATGCGCCATCCACGCGGACGACGCAGTATTTCGAAATGTTCGGCGATCGAGCGATTTACCACGATGGGTGGATTGCCGCCACGACCCCACCCCAGCCACCATGGTTGCTAGGGCTAGCCACGATGCCCGACGTCATCAACGGTTACAGCTGGGAGCTTTACAACATCGCGCAGGACTACTCGGAGGCAAACGACCTCGCGGCCAAGATGCCGGACAAGCTGCGCGAGCTGCAGCAACTCTTCCTCGTCGAAGCTGCAAAGTATAACGTCTTTCCACTAGATAACTCCGTCGCTCAGCGTATCATCGCGCCGCGGCCAAGCGGTACCGCCGGCAAGAATGTCTTTACGTATACGCGCGCGATTACCGGAATCGATCCGGCCTTCGCACCCAATCTGCTGAACAAGTCGTACTCGATCACCGCGGAGATCAACGTGCCCCAAGACGGCGGTGAGGGAATTATCGCAACGTTGGGCGGCCGCTTCGGCGGCTATGGGTTGTACGTGCTCAAAGGCAAGCCCGTCTTTGTCTACAACTTACTAAACTTGGAACGCTTCCGCTGGGAAGCGCCGCAAGCACTCACGCCCGGTAAGCATACGATTGTCTTCGAGTTCACGTACGACGGACCGGGCGTCGGAAAAGGCGGTACCGGTGTGCTCGGAATCGACGGCGCCGAAGTCGTGAGTCAGGCAGTGCCACATACGATTCCGTTTCTCATGACGTTAGATGAGACATTTGATATTGGAAGCGATACGCGCACGCCCGTCGACGACAACGACTATCAACCGCCGTTTAGTTTTACCGGCACGATCGATAGGGTGACCTATCAGCTAGGCCCGGAGCAGCTAACCGAGGCCGACCACGCGGCGATCGGTCCGGCGCTGGCCAGGGCGCGAGACTAGTCCAGCAGCTCTTCGGCCAGAATAGGTCCGCTCATGTTCCAGGCCTGACTCGGCGTGGCGGCCTGATCGTCTTCCCAGAGGTGAAGCAACTCGCGCGCTTCCCTCGAGGCGAGCATGCGCGTCAAACGCGCAATCTTTCGCCCTACATCTCGTACGCGCTCTTCAGAACTAGGATCTTTGATATGCCCGTCCTCGCTGAAAGCAGAATCGGCATTGTACACCCATGCTTCGGAAGGAATGACCCAAGCGTGCAGCGTTCGCCCAATCGCTCGCAAGGTGTTCAGGGTGAAAGTTCCGCCCATACGTCCACCGGAGACGCCAATAAGACCGACAACCTTGCCCTCGAACTCGCGCATGCTCATCAGGTCGAGAGCATTCTTTAGCGCACCACTCAGCGAGCCGTGATAGTTCGGAGTCGCTAAGATGATGCCGCTCGCTTCGGAGACTTTTTGCCGTAACCGTTGAACGCCGGCGTTTCCTTCGATCGCGTCAACGTCGCCGCAAAATGGAAGGTCGTAGTCGCGCAAATCCAGGAGCTCTGCGGCCGCGCCCCTTTCCTGCGCACCGGCGAGAGCAATCTTCAAGGCGGCCCGTGTCCAGCCGTTAGGCCTAAGGCTGCCGCAAATTCCTACAACACGAATCGATTCGTGCCCGCCCATCAGTACGCCAGTAAGTGTCCGTCCGAGACCGCCGGCGCCTGCTCCTTAACGGTGCCGTCGGTCTTGAGCACCAGAAAGCCCTGCTGGCCAGGTTCGCGATTCGGCGGCAGACCGAGGTGCGCTAGCGTCTCCTCAGTGGTCTTATAGGTAACACCCAGCTTTAGCATCTGGCGCGCCTGCTCGGGGGTGGCTATGTCGCGGCCAATCTCACGCGCCATGCGAACGTGTCGTTCGATCATCTGAACAGTCGTCATCCGTACGCCTTTTTTGGTGTCATAGAGGTTGTCCTCAATGCCGGCGCGCGTGTGTTGTCCTAGGGCGATCATCATCATCGAGATCGGGTGAGTTAAGCGAAACGTTGTTTGATATGTGAACACCGAACCGTGCGGCGTCCGGCGTACGAGCTCCATCAGATCGAACGGGTTGGCGCCGAGAATGCCGCCGCCGCCGGTGCTGAAAAACCCATTCATGGGGCCCATATAGTAGCCTCGACGAATCATGCGCTCCACTAATTCGAGGCCGTGGATGTGCCCAAGCGCAAAGTACGGCTGGATCCCGTGTTCCACACAGAGCTTTGTCTCTTCGATATAGAAGTCGGGCGTAGCATCGGCCACCATATTGGCAATCCCATGCATGGCATCTGCATTGCCCAGGTGCGTTCCGCCGAAGGAATCATCCAGCGGGTGCAGCGCGGTCAAATCGTAGAGACCGCTACCACACAAAACGGTGATCTGATCCGGCTTCGGATCGATCTGCGTCAACTTGTGGCGCTGTTCGTAGGTCCCGAATTTCCCAACCTCACCCGGCTCGGGCGCGAACGATATGGAGCCTCCCACCTGCAAGATCATCTTGGGCACGGCTTCGCGAAGGCGCCCGATCTGCTCGCCGTACTCCTTGAAGTTCTTCGAGATGTGTCCGGTTTTGGGGTCGCGCACGTGGATGTGCAGTAACGTTGCACCGGCATTATAGCAATCGACGGCAGCTTGAACTTGCTCATCCCAAGTAAGCGGGATGTACCCCGGCGGGCCATCCTCCGGCAGCCACATTGGCCCGTACGGTGCCGCCGTAATCATCAGCGGTGCCATGTTTTCGGGGAGAAGAGAGTCGTCAGTAAAGTACGCCATGTTTTGTGCTCTCCTTAAAGGCCGCAAGGCCTTTCAACGTCAGACAAGCGGCGCCTTTCAGGCGGCCGTTGGTTTGCCGCCGTTGGAGTTGGGATCAGGCGGCTCGCGTGAAAACACCTTCTGTCTGCAACACCTACGGTGAGCGTTGCATCGACTGCTGGAGCTGCATCAGTGGAGTCACGCCGACCCTGACGAACCCAGTATCCGGGCGATCGTAGTCGACCACCATACTGATGACAAGGACATAGGCAAATACGTAGATCGCGCTTAAAATTACTGGCCGCGACTGTTCTATGGCGAAACGAAAGCCGAGCGACAACGTTCCAAGAGTTACTAGAACAAGCGTGAGCACGATTACAAGAGTTGGTACGTGGCCGGTCCGCGCCTGAAGTTGTTCCAGAGAGACCGCGATCGTATCGCTCGTGCTTTGCAGGAGCGGCAAGAGGCCCGGACTCCTCGGGTGCGCGCGCAGGGCAGAGGATGCGATCGCCCAAAGCTCTTCCTGGTCCTTGTCGCTTCGACCAATCGTTTCTCTAAATAGCGCGGATTGCGAGGATGTCTCGTAGGCCCGCACTCTTGCTGCCGTGTAATCGAACAATATCTGCCGAAACCGTTTGGACGCCGTTGGCTCAAGCTGATTTGCTCGGAGCCAGGTCGTGCCGATCGCAATGGCTTCTCTCGTGACGAGCGCTCGCCGCGAATCGAAACGCGCTGACGCCTGATTAAACGACAAGGCCAACACGAATGCCGACAACGAGAGAAGCCCGGCTTGGACGGCATTAAAAGGATCGGTCTTGAGGTTGTAGCGGGCGAGCAAGGCTCCAAAACGATAAGGCACTTCAATCGATACGCCCAGCACGACTAACATCAGCGTCAGTAGCACCCACGGGCTCGATTGAAAGATTAGTTGCGTCATAGACTTCTTGCTCTTAGCGCCCTGGGCGGTTAGAGCGGTGCATCCACAGGCGCGCGATCCTATTGGCGGGCCCACGCACGACCACGTACGGAACGACCGCCAACGAAAAAGCAACGATCAAGGTCTCGCCGGGATAAATCGTCTTAAAGACGATTATTTCGTAGACGATGTCGAGCATCGCAGCCACGACGAAAACCTTCCAGACCGCCCTCCAACACTCGCGCAGGCGGGCCGAGCGGTGAACCGCGTCGGTAAAGATTGCATAGAAGTACGCGGGGCGTCCGGCCTGCGCGTCTCGCACTCCGGCGACGATTCCAACGAGTGCCGCAACTGTCGGCTGGATCAGGAACCTAAATGAAAGCGGCCCGCCTAACCGGCCGAGGAGGTTGTCCCAGGCGCGAGCGAAGACTTCTTCCACGTTTACGCGGTCATTGGCGTGCGAGCGTAAGTCATAGCGAGCTCCTCAGTTCCTCAGCCCGGCAAGTTAATGGGAGAATAATCTTTGGCGTGCGTGCTCTCGCGCCTGCACGACTTCGCGCCGTAATATAGGCGACGGTCGTTACAGAATCAGCGCAAAACGAGCTGCCGTAGATGCGCAGCGAAGAGCGCGAGGCAAGGTTAACTGGCGTCGTGCGAGTTCACTTTCCAGAGCCGCTGCATCCAGACGCGTTGCATCACGTAGAACAAGAATGCTGTGCTGATGCCGAAGAGGAGCATTCCGTCGCCAGCCTCCGTCGCACCCATCATGCGCCACTGAGGCGCCAGTTGCAGTCCGGATGCGCCGCGCGTCGTCATCGAGTCGACCGAATAGAGCGCCGCATCCGCGGGAGAGGGCAGAGCGCCGAGCTTCACATAGACTATCGCCCATACGATGGACTCGATCGCGTGCAATATCGCCAACGACAGAGCGACCGCGACGAAGAGGACGACTGTCGCCGGCGTGCTATCAAGATACGCAAGCCTCCGGCGCAAGAGCTGGATCCTAAGCTGTTCGATTGCATTCGCGATTAAGACAACGCCACCCGCATGGATCGCAATCGTGATCGCGATGAGCGCGAAACTCCAGAGCCAGCTTGCATCCCATGTGCCCCAATCGTGCATCGTGCGCCAACACCTATGTCACAAGCCGAAGATCAGTAGCGTGGGTTTTTTCATATCGGGGGCCTCCTACACCAGATACCTTTTGGGTGGACTCTCCATCTGCAAGGACGTGGTTGCTCTTGAAGGCAGTGAGATCGACGGCGCGCGGTTGGATAGTTGCTGCTTAGTGTTTGTTCCAGGGATAACGGCGCAGTGTAACGGACGTGCCACCGTAGGCGGGATAGATCGAAAGCGTGACGCCCTGATCGCCGCGCTTGGCGGTAATAGAAGCACCCGACGAAGTCGCAGTGTGCCCAAGGAGCGTCCAGCCCGCGTTGGCGAGGAACTTTAAGTAATACGCATTCACGTCGCTGATTGAGCGTGAAGTATGAAAGAGAACCGAGGTATCATCACTTTTGGAGGACACCGTCGATGGCTGGTAGATCGGAATGCCGCCGACAGTGGCCGCGCCGGCTGCAATAGCTGGCACGATCTCCAAAAACGAACCAATGGATCCAAGCAGGATGCAACCTACCGCGATCAGGACTCGCGCCTTCGAATGATGTCTCATGCCGCTATGGTACGCCCTCGAATTCAGCGTGGCAAGAGTTTGATGTCGACGACACCCGCCGCCGATACGCGGCGATGAGCCCGTGTAACGGGACGCGCGGGGCTAATGACGGTTGAACCAAAGGTATTGAAGGGCGACGGCAACCGTGGAGAACTGCTGGCCGAATCGCCCGCTCAACCAGCGCGACCACGACGCTTTCGCTGAAAAACCCGATCCCACCGGCTGCGAAAAAGTGAGTCCGTAGCGTGAGTTGGCCAGCTCGTTGATCGAAGCGGCGCCGTTGACGCTGGTCGCGCCACCGCAATAGTAGTTCGCATCAAGCGCCAGCCACTGGTTCCGACGAAAAGTATATCCAGCGTGAAACTGGAAAATGCCGAGCGGCGCTTGCCGAAGCATCTGACCTCCAAGGTAGTCGGTGTTCTCGCCGAAGACCCACAGACCGGCAGACACGTCGGCAAACCACTTTCCCATCGGTTGCTCCATGCCGACTTCCGGTTTAATCGTCCAGCGATTCGAACCCGTATTGATAAGTTGCGTCCGGTCATATGTGCCCGTTGGCGCGATTGCGGTCAAACTGACTCCAAGTGTCGTGCTCGGCTTGCGACCCGCGAACTCTGTTGGCGTAAGCGCTCGGCCCAGGAGATTTACGCCGACACGGGCTCGGAAATCCGCGAACCCATAGCGCGAGAACGCTTGCGGCTGACCGCTGACGACTGCGCTGACGTGGCCGCCGAGATATGGAACGCTAAAGGCCCAGTTCGCCGTGCGATCTCCGAGACGGAAGGTGTGCGTGAAACTCAGGATGATGGCATTGATCGCCGGGCGCACGTCGCTGAGCGGCAGCGACGGATCGACAGGCACCGTTCCCGTCGAATTCGATAAAGCGCCAACCGCGAAATTGGAATCGATCGGTGCGGCGGAATACGATCGAGGCTCAAGTTCTTGGCACATCGCCGGCCATGCGCTGCCGAGTAGCGCGATGGTCGCAGAGGCGCTAAGCCAGATCTTCCGCCATCGAGCGTTATGCCAAAAAGACAAGATCGAGGTCAGTCCCTTTTGGCCCGGCGTTCGACCGCTGGACGTATGGCCTCAATCGCCATCGCAGCGGCGATCGCCGAGAGGGCGCCGATAATCACGAGAATGATGTCTCGCTGCTCCTGCGCCGCGACGTCAACCCACTCCACCGAAACAATGTCATCGCCGGCATAGAGAAGCCGCGTCCGATCGCCTCCAAGCGGTGCTTGCAGGCCGCCGGAAAAGCGCAAATCGTCAACGTCCTGGAGTGCAGAGACGTCCAGAACGACCGTCCCACCAAGCCCAGTCTTGGCGCGAACCGTGACTGCGCGTTCCGTAAAGGTCGGCGCCATGGCCAGCCGACGTCCGACTTTACAAACGATTCCGGGCCTGCTAGCCGACTTTCCTACAAGCGCGCCGCGGAGGCGATCGGGGATCGGAATAACAATTTTGGCGCGACCGTTTCGAAGCGGAACCGGCGTAAGTGCTACCGTTTTGTCGGGGTCAACGAGGAAAGCGGCGACCCCACCTCGCTCAGCGGACAAAGAGCCGCACGAAATCGAACCCGGATCCACTCCTTCAATCGCAATCGATCGCATCGTGGGCGTGACTAAGAACACGAGGTGGGCCTCGCTCGTCAATGCAGCTTCGGCGAATCGATATCGCTCTTGTTGTAAAGCGGCTAGGCCGCGCGGGAGCCGTTCGATTTGAAACGGCGGCCGCTCGTCGAAGACGACCGTAAGAATGGGACTCGGACTATGATCGACGTGCGTGATCCAACGCGTCAACTGCCAGGCCGTCACCGCCACGGCGAGCGCCAGCAGCAGCCAGAGATTACGCAGCCAAATCACACGCCAACCCGCTAGAGCGGCGCAACGGCACCGACGACGAGGACCGTCACGGGAGTGGCCGCCGACAGCAATACGCTTTCATCAAGGCCAGCATATCGTTCGCGCAGAGGCGTCTACGCTCCGGCCGAGTTGGCGATGTAAAATTGCGGCGAGGAAGCTGGCCTGGACTCTGGCTCGCTTAGGCGCTCATACGCTTACGCTCGCTTTTGCTCGTAGATCGAGAGTTGTGCGAATGCGGCCGACAGCAGCGGCACCTTCACTCCCGCAGCCTCGCCGCGGTCGCACATGTCTCCGATGATTGCACCCGCCTCGAGTTGCTGGCCTTTCTGCAAATCCCGGTACATGGACGATGCTAAGTTGGAGTTTGCGTCGGTCAAGACGTTAAACGCACGATCCCGGGCCAGGGGTCGCGGTGCGTAGCCGGCCGCCGTGGCTACGGCAACGCATTCGTCGAGCATCGCGATCGTGAGATCCCGCCCGCGCGGCGCGTGCTGCACCTCGCCGATAGTGCCGCGCATCAGACATGTGATGCCGCCTAACGCGGCGATGAAAACCCACTTCTCCCACATCTCCAGCTCGATGCTCGAGGAGAGGCGAGCGTTGAATCCGGCGCCCTGCATCGTTCGATCGATCGTCCGGATGCGCTCCGAAAGCGTGCCGTCCACCTCGCCGTAGCTCAGCTCTTGCATGTCGTTAAGCTGCACAATGCGGTCGTCGGCGTCGAGCGTCGTCGCGACGATGCAAACGCCACCCAAGACGTGCGCTTCGCCGAATGCGGTGCGCAGGAGCTCGAGATGCCGGATACCATTGAGCACGGGCAAGATGACAGTGTTTTCTCCGATCGCAGGCGCGACGTCGGCAATTGCCGCGTTAAGTACATAGTGTTTCACGGCAAGCAGCACGAGATCAAACGGCTCGGTAAGCTCGGCCTTCGTCGTGATTTCAGGGTCGATCTTCGCGTCGCCATGCGGGCTGACGATCTCGAGTCCGCGCTGGCGCAACTGCTGCGCGCGGCGGTCGCGAACGAGAAACGTTACGTCACGGCCGGCTTGGGCGAGGCGTCCCCCAAAGTAACCTCCGACGGCGCCGGCTCCGACGATTAATAGGCGCGGCTGACTCATGCCACCCAAGACCGCCGTCACACTACGTCGCGTTGCGGCCGAGGGCCCGTACCCCGGCATGGAAGACGAAGCCGAGCAGGTACATCGTCGACAAAAACGACAGAGCCGTGCCTCCGGATCTCGAGCGGTTTGTGTCAAAACGCATGGGCGCGCACACGATTGGGAACGTGGTTAGATTGGTTTGCGCCTTGCGAGATCGGGAGAGAGCGCTAATGATTGGCCGGCAAGGTGGTCATCCTCGGCCACGAGCCAGGCCTTGCCCGATGTTGTGCTATCGACGGCGAGGACACAATTCTGGGCGCAGATCAAGAGTATTCCATAATCGGTGGCTGCAATTCCGCGTGGTTTTTCCACGCGACGGAACGCGGGAGTGTCCTCTGCTGACCAAGTCCCCGCGGGCGCGCCGTTTCGTACATCGTAGCGGCGCAATGATACCGCAGCGTGGTTGCTGCCGAACGGGAATTCACTGGTCACGTAAAGATAACCGTTGCACAGCGCTAAATCCAGAGGATCCAAGAGAGGATCGTCGACGAAGGCGTCGTTTTCGATCTTTCCGCTGCGATCGTAAAGAAACAGGCCCCTCTGCCCACGCCCGAGCACGGGATGCGTGCCGCTCGCAACGACGAAACGACCGTCGTCGAGAATGGCGAATCCGCGCGGAAACGAAATCCCGGTAAGCGCGACGGCCGGGCCTCGGTAACGCCGCGCCGTCAGGTCAACGCGCTCGATAGAACGTTGTGAGCGCGAACCGACGTAGTACGTGCCATCGGATGCGAATGCGCCTCCTCCGGGATCCAGCCCCGGCGGAAGATCGATTCGCGCAAGTGCGGCTCCATCGAAGCTAAGCAGCCAGACCGCCGCAGACGGTTCGTTAACGACGACATATGCGTCCTCGGCACGGCGACGGACGCCACGGGGATCCCTGATTTCAGGCGGCCCGAAGACCGTCCAACCGATCGATTCATCGAACGAACGCAGCGTTCCGTAGCCGCCATCCGATGCACTAGAGACAATTAGCGAAGCGCCCAATTTGTTCATCGCTCATCCGATCTTATGCTGATCGTCGTAAGAACCGCAAGCTTGGATAGGCTACTCTCGGTCACCCGCTCGACCATCGAATTCCCGACGGCGAGTAGTCTCGGAATCCCTAGTAAGAGAACTCCTGGAGCTGGTCGGCCTGCGGCCCATTCACCCAAGCGATGCGTGACGTTGGATTTATGGAGATGCGCAACGGGATGACGGTGCTGGCATCGGAGAAGTTGAACCCGTTGATAGACTCTTCGAGAATTCCGTTCTCGTTATAGACCTGGATGCTGCTGCCCGAACCCGTGGTCGATACGGGCTGGGCGATGAGAAAGAGTCCGTGGACCGCGTCGTTCGCGACGAAGGCGCCAGCAGAGAGTTGGCTAGCGTTGTTTGGCAGCTGCACGCGAATGCCCGTCTGCTTGGCCACGTTGTAGAACTCCACCCCGGCATCCAGCTCGGTGGTCGTGCACGCAATGCCGGTGCTGGAGTCGTAGCCGATACCGTTGGCGTAGCCGCACCCGACCGAACCGGGACAGTTGACGCCCGAGAAATGCGTCATCTTGCCTGACGTCAGGTTAATCGTCCAGATGACCGGCGGCGGGCCGCCGGCCGCGCCGAAGCTCGGCGAGGTCGCCATCACTGCGAGATTGTCGACGGTATCCTGCGCAAGTTGCGGCTGCGTCCCGAGTGCGAAGTCGGTCGCGCTTAACCCGATCACTTTACCGAACGTATTCTTACCAACGTCGGAGACGATGAGGTCCAACGGATCGGATCCCTCGCGCTGGTACCCGAAGACGACGCTTGTGTCCGTACTTTGATTCGGAGCCCACTCGACAACGTTAAAGAGTTTAAGCGGTGGAATCCACCTACCGTTGAGGCGGTTCTTCGTCACTGGATTCAAGAGGTTGTACTTGTCTTTTGTTGGCGTCTGGCCGGGTATCCCGGCCTTTTGAAAATCCATGAGCCCGACGTCGCCGGCAAAGATTCCGTCGGCAACGTAATCGTCGCCTTTCACAACCTTTTTCCCCGTAATCGCGCCGAGGGTTTTCGTGATCTTACCGGTCGTTTCGCTGAACGTCTGTACGGAAATATCACTGGTTAAGCCCGAGGCGAGAACACCGTCGTTGCCGTTTGAGTTGATGTCAAACCCGAAAATCTGGCCATGGTCGGAGGTCGTCAGCACGGGGCCGAGTGAGCCGCCGTCGCGGACGGCCGTGAAATTCGTGAGTTGCGTGGCTGGAGTAACTCCTCCGGTCGCGGTCGTCGTTCCGGCGCACGCGCATAGCGCAAGCAATAGGAGACAGCAGCTTGTTAATATCGGTGAGCGATTCATTCGGGCATTCTGTCTCTCATCTATGAAAAGATCATAAATGCGACTTTCGTCGCGGTTAGCACCTGCGCGTAAGGTTGTATCCCGACCCCCTACGCGCGCTTTCCGTCCGCCGAGAGCGTTCGCATAAAGGTCGATGCTACCGGCCACGTGTGGCAGCAAAGCAACGACGGCCTCGCGATCGCGAAGCCGTGTGCGGGGTCGCAAGGCAGGTCGCCCCGCGTTGCCGGTCTTGTATCGGTTTGGCTCTGCCGTTGGCGTTACTCCGTTACCGCCAGGCCCAGTGGCACGGAAAGCTTCGTGGCGCTGCCGGCGATCGTTTGGATTGGCGCAGCGTTGCCGCTTGCAGTCGCCGCGAAGACAAGGATTGCATTCGATGCCGGGTTCGAGACGAAGATGTCACCGCTCGCCTTGCTGACTGCGAGTCCAAAGCTGAAGCCATTCCCTCCGTCGAGTCCGGTGTTCGAACCGGCGATGGTGCGGATCGGCGCGACGTTACCGGTCGCTCCAGCCGCGAACTCGCTGATCGTCGCCGTCTTAGTATCGAAGACATAGACGTTGAGCGAAGCGTCAACGGCGACCGTGCCGGGCGCTTCCAGCCCGGTGTTGCTTCCGCCGACCTGCGCTTGCATCGTGCCTGATCCCGACGGGAAGATGTCGATCGTTGCCGTCCTGCTATTCGCAACGTAGAGAAGGTTGTTGCTGTCGATGGCCAGGCCGCCCTCGTCGGAGATCGTGCGCTTCGGCTTGGCTTGGCCGCCGCTGCCCGAGTTGTTAGCTCCGGGTGCGAAGACGTCGATGGCGCGGCCGCCCTTGGGTAAGGACGCAGAAACGAAGAGTTGGCCGGTGCTGTCAAACGCTACGGCGTTGGTCTGAGTTGGTTTCGCGAAGCCCTCGATCCCCGTCAAGAAATCGCCGGCCAGAGAGAACGTTTCGACCCCGAACTGACCGCCCGAGTTGATGTTACCGTTCGCAAAGCCGATGCCTTCGTTTGAGCTAAAGGCGATGGCGAGGGGTCCATTGTTGTGGTTCGTGATGACTGAGGCCGGTGCGAGGTTTCCGTTCGCGTTTTCGGAAAATTCGCTGATCGTGCCGCCTGCGCCGCCGCCTTCGTTGGCGACGAGAATGAGGGCACTGGTCGCGGCCTTACGGACGCCGGCCTGGCGTTGGGCTGAAACGGAATAGTGAGTAGTGCCGCCGCCGCCGCCTGCGGCGCCGCTGCCGTTGCCGGAGTTGCCGCTCGGCAGTGTCATCGGAGTCGCGCCGTTCTGCGCACCGGAGCACGCTGCGAGCGCCATTGCGAGGCTGACGCCCGCAACGCGTAATTTCATGTGATTCTCCTAAAGGGT
>DATHOO010000211.1:0-15435 GCA_035484815.1 Candidatus Acidiferrales bacterium | reverse complement strand
GATCTTCGCGCCGATTTCGATTTCGCGCAAAGCCCGCGGCCGCCGCTCGTCCTACCGGGCGGCATCGGGCCGCCGTACAAGCCCGGCTACACGGGCGGACCTTAGCCCTCGAGCCGACGGTACAGAACGTACGAAAAGGCGATCGGGACCACGACAACCACCGCCATCACCGCAATGAGCGCCGCCACGATCACGTTCGTGAACGGACTGCAGACGATCAGGAGCAGCCCGCCCACCACCATAAGCCGGCCGCCCAGAACGTTCGTCCGCAACCACACCTGATCGCTCATCAGCGTCCACGGCGTACGATAGCCCATGAAGAAGTTCTTGGAAACTCTCCCGACGAGGATGCCGATCACCGTCAACAACACGCCAATAAACGCAAATATCAGCGAAATCGAAGGAACCGTTCCCGCGATTTGCGCTCGTAGAATTACGCCTTGAATGGCGACGAACACCGCGATGGCGGCCAAGCACGTCTCATAGAACGGCGTCAGCGAGACGTCGAGCCGAAACCCCCGAGGAGAAAAAGCCGGCAGAACGATCATGAGCACCCAGATGAACGCTGCAAGAACCGGAAAAACTGCCACTGCACCGAGTCGCGAGGAGTACCCGGCGGCTTCGCCGCTGAGGCTCCAACTCGTCGGCACGCGCTGCGGTAACGCCGGATACGCCCACACCGAGAGTGCCACGGCAAACAGCACCAAGCCCAGACCGCCGAGCAGCCACCATCTACGCATGCCGCTGTATACTCTGGGGATGGGGAAACGATACAGCTCTACACGACGCGGATCGTCGCCATCATGCCGCGGTCCTCGTGAAAGAGCATGTGGCAGTGGAAAACGAACGTGCCCCGCGGTACGTTGCGAAAGTCAAGCAAGATCTTGGTGATGCGCGGTTCCACCAGCGGGTAGTTCGGATCGCGTTGGTTTGCCAACAGCCTCCCGACCGGCACGAAGACCGTGTCGGCCATCAACGGAGTGCCCGGCACTGCTCGCCCTTGGACGAACGACATTTGGTGAATGTGGAAGGCGTGCGATTCCATCGTCGCGTTGATCAGATACCACTCTTCGACGGTTCCACGCTTTACGACGACGTCCGCGTTCGATGGTGCGGTCGCGCCCGGTCCATAAACCGGCCAAAATGGATGCTCGCGGAAGTTCGGGTTCGTCGTTTCGGTGATATAGAAGGCCTGGTGCGACGGAACTTTGCCCTTCTTCGGAAAGACATACTCCGTAAACGTGAAGGCTCGGCGGTGCACGAGCGACCCATGTGCGCGCGCGTACGCCACGAGCCGTCCGGCAGGCGTATCGGCGACGACCGCGGGCGTCGAATTTACCTGCACGTGCTGCGCGCCGGCGCTGCCGGGATCGGTTTCGACCGTGACGAGGTCGTGATGCCGCGCAAAGAACGCATCTTTCCCTTCGCAGTAGTGCTCGGAGGAGATCGTGAACTTTTCGCCCGGCGGCGTGGTCAGCAGAATATCCGCACGGGACATTGACGTGAGCATCAATTGGTTCGTTGAAACGTACCGCGAGAGTGGTTGTTGCGCGTTCCCCGAAACCGGGACGCCGTCGAGCCCCACGAGCCGAATCGGAACCAGGCGCCCCGACGCGTCGCGCATCTGAAGCGCAGATGCCGAGTCCGAAGTACCGTTGACGATCCGTAACAACTGCGGCTCGCCGGCCGGAACCCTGAGGGTGACCGGGGTGTCCGCGCCGTTGGCGGCAACGAGCACTTCGGAAGCGACGCCGTTGCAGCCGGTGGAGTCGAGCGTCACACCGCCGGCGCTCATCGGAAACGTCGTCGGCCACGGGGGCGGATGGAACGGATCGTAAGGAACGGGAGGCGCGGGTTTCAGCGCGACCTCGTGGGCGACGGCAGCTGGAACGAACGGGTCGGTGTCCGGCGCGAAATTATTGTCGTTGACGAATGGTATCCGGTATCGCAGCATGATGACGTGCTCGGCGGATTGCGGAAGTTGGGGTTGGTCGGGCTCAACAATCCAGACGCCGTCGAGTCCCAAAGCGACTTCCACATCTGACGAACCGTGCGAGTGCGGGTGATACATATAGGTCCCCGCCGGCTGCGTCACGGGAATCGTAATGTGATACTCGCAGGCATGCATCGGCGTGCTCAGCGTCGAGAGAAAAACATTCTCCTCGTTCGCGGGCCCTTGGTACCCGTGCAAGTGGATGTTCGTGTCGATCGGCGGAACGTGCATGTAGCGATCGTCAATCGTATGGTTCAAGTAGCCGACGTAATGGTTCGTCGTTGGGGGCGGCATCGCCATCGGCATGCAGGCAGGAATCGCCGTCGACACGACGTGCTCTCCTTTACTTGGACCGCTGATGTCGTTGACGACGCGAATCGCAAAATGTTCGCCGCGGCGTACGCGTAGCGTTGGTGCCATTGTCAGCACCGCACCATTCCAAACGTAGCGATAACAGTATCGCTGACTTGCGTCACGGCCGTCGGTGTGAACGGAAAGGATCAGCTCGTGCTCGCCTCCGGCATTGAGCGGAAGTTTCCAAATTTCGACGTTGGGTGGCTCGACGAGGTCTCGCGGACCGCCGTACGGGCCGCAAAGAGTTGGCGCGGCGGGTTTCGCCGCGGCTAAGCCCGGCGATTGCAGCGCGCTGCCCATCCAGGCAAACAGCACGAGCAGCCCGGACAAAAGAAAATGCCGGCCTTTCATAAGGTGAAGCCCGGGTTCGCCGCCGGGCGCTCGTTCCCCTGAGCTTTCCCTACGAAATTTTTATGCCAATGCGTCTCCCGGGAAACCGCGGCAGCCGTGTATCTCGAAGGTCAAGACGCCGGCCTTGACGGCGGGATCACCGGCCATGATCGCCTCGACCTCGGCGGCCGGGGCGTCGAAGATTCCGATTCCGCGAACGTCACCGTCGCCAGTAACAGGGCAAACGATGCAGAGCTTGCGCTGCTCGCGGAGCTCGAAATTTCGGCGGCCGTGTTCCCAAAGAATCGCTCGCGCGTCCTCGGCTTGCCAGTTCGGACCTTCGCGTACTATCACCGCGGCGTACGCTTTCGTTTTGGCCAGCCATTCGCGCATCGTCTCGTCGCTGATCACCGTCACACGCTCTCCTCCTTTAAAGAAGGTTTTTCGACATGGGCGCTGCGATATCGCCTCATGAAGCATCTCCTCGTTGCCGTCGTCGTTACGCTATGCCTCGCGAGTCCCTCGGCAGCCCAAGCGGCCAGTACGAGCTCGCCGGCGCAGCAGCTCATGAGCAAGCTTGAGTGGCGGAGCATCGGTCCCTACATCGGCGGCCGGGTCGTGGCGGTTGCCGGCGTGCCCAGCCAACCCAACCTTTTTTACATGGGCGGCGTCGAAGGCGGCATCTGGAAGAGCGTCAACTACGGGCTGAGCTGGGAAAACATCAGCGACGGAAAACTTCCCGGCGTCGCAAGCCCGATCGGCGCGCTCGCCGTGGCAGCGTCGAATCCCAACGTCATCTACGCGGGTACGGGCGAGGCCGACATTCGCGGCGACTTCGACACCGGCGACGGCGTTTACAAGACGACGAACGCCGGAAAGACATGGTCGTATGCCGGGCTGCGTGACACCCGCATGATCACCAAGATCGCCATCGATCCAAAGAATCCCAACGTGGCGTACGCGGCCTCGATGGGACACGTCTTTAAACCCAACGCCGAACGCGGCATCTTCAAGACGACCAACGGCGGCGCGACTTGGAACAAAGTTCTCTTCGTCGACGATAAAACCGGCGGCGTCGATCTGGTCATGGATTCGCACAACCCCAACGTGCTCTACGCCGCGATGTGGCAGGCACAGCGGGTTCCGTGGAAACTGACGAGCGGCGGCCCCGGCAGCGGTCTCTATAAAACGACCGACGGCGGCGCGCATTGGACCAAGATCTCGACCAATCGCGGCTTCGCGACCGGTACGCTCGGCAAGATCGGTGTCGCGGTCTCGGCGAGCGATCCGCGCGTTGTCTACGCGATCGTCCAAGCCGGCGACGGCGGCGTCTTTCGCTCCGATGATGCCGGTAGCACCTGGAAGCGCGTGAACTCCGAATGGAAGCTGCGTCAGCGCGCGTTTTATTACATGGCCATCTTCGTCGATCCGACGAATCCGCAGGTTGCGTTCGCGCCGGAAGTCGACGCCGTCTACAGAACCAAGGACGGCGGCAAGACGTGGAGCGAAATGGATACGCCACACGGCGACAACCACATCGTCTGGATCAATCCGCGCAATCCCAAAATCATCTTGGTCGGTGACGACGGCGGCGCGAGCGTTTCGGTGGATG
This sequence comes from Candidatus Acidiferrales bacterium, assembly GCA_035484815.1. GTDB lineage: Bacteria > Vulcanimicrobiota > Vulcanimicrobiia > Vulcanimicrobiales > Vulcanimicrobiaceae > Cybelea. The sequence goes on along the minus strand of DATHOO010000211.1, from coordinate 11,146 downwards.
GCGGCGACACGTTCAGCAGCGACCTCAATCAACCCACCGGGCAGTTCTATCATGTCGCGATCGACAATCAGTTTCCGTTCCACGTTTTCGGCGCAAGCCAAGACGAAGGTGCGTACGAGGGCGCGAGCGCCGCGCTCGGCCCAGGGATCGGACCGGACCAATGGCATACGGTCGCGTTGGGCGAGAGCACGTTCGTCGCACCCGACCCCGACGACGTTTATGTAACGTACGGAAGCGGCTACTACAGTTCGTTCGTGCGCCTCAACCGCGTTACCGGCGACGCGAAAAACGTCAGCCCGTGGCCACGCTACATGGCCGGCAACTCGTCTGCCGAAACGCAGTACCGCTTCGGCTGGACGCACCCGATCTTCTTCTCCCCAGCCAACCCGCGCGAGCTCCTGGTAGCGGCGCAAGTCGTCTTCTCGAGCATGGATCACGGGCAAACCTGGACGATCATCAGCCCGGATTTAACGCGCAACGATCCGAGCACCGAAGGTCCGAGCGGCGGCCCCGTTTATCTCGATCAAACAGGTGCGGAAACGTTTCCCGACATTGCGTCACTCGCCGTGTCGCCGCTCGATGCCGGCATCTTGTGGGCAGGCTCGGCCGACGGACTCGTTCACGTAACGACCGATCACGGCGCGCATTGGACGGCGGTGACACCGCCTCAGCTTCCACAATGGGCGCAGATCAGCTCGATCGAGCCGTCGCACACGAGCAAGGGCACTGCCTATCTCACGGCGTCGCGCTACATGTGGGACGACTACCATCCGTACGTCTACGAAACGGCGGATTACGGCGCGCATTGGACGACGATCACGAGCGGCATACCGGCCGATCAGTACGCATTCGTCGTTCGCCAAGACCCACGCGAGCCGCGATTGCTCTTCGCGGGCACGCGAAGCACCGTCTACGTCAGCCTCGACGGCGGGGCGCAGTGGCAGCCACTCACTTCGAATCTTCCGGGCGTGCAGGTGCGCGATCTGGCGATCGACGTACGCGAAGGCGAGCTCGTCGCTGCGACACACGGCCGCGCCTTCTGGATCATGGATAACATCGCACTGCTCGAACAGCTCGCTCGCCAAACGACCTCCTCAACTGCGACCGCACAGCTTTTCGCACCCGAGACGGCGTGGTTAACGCAGGCCTACGGCGGCCCCAACTTTGCGATTCCGGACTTCGGCGATAATCCAAAGTATGGTGCTGCGGTCTTCTTTAACCTGCCGTCGAGCTACACTGGATCGACGCCGGCGACGCTTTCCTTCCTCGACGCAAACGGCGCCACGATTCGCAGCTACACCCTCCATCTGAAGGCCAAGCACCCCAAAAAGCTGACGCCGGAGCAAGAAGCGAATCTGGATGCCAACCAAGACCGCCAACGCGCGCTGGAGAGAGTGACCGCCGTCGAACCGGGCATGAACCGTTTTCAGTGGAGCATGCAATATGGGCCGGCCTACGACATCCCCGGATTTCGCACTGTGCCGACCGATGACTTCCCCGATACAGCTGACGGTGCCACGATTTTGCCGGGCACCTACACCGTCGTGTTGCAGTACGCCGGTCAACGATTGCAGGCACCGCTCAAGGTACAGCTCGACCCGCGCGCTCATCCGGCTCCCGGCGATCTGGCGGCACGGCTCGCATTGGAGCGTGAGCTCCTCGCATCGATCGATCGTTTAGACCGGGCGATCGCGCGGGCCATGGATGCCCGCGCCAAGATGTCCCCTGCGCAGGCAACCGCAATGGACGACGAAGTTGCCAGCCTCGTCATGCTCGACGTCCATTCGAGCGAAGCCGACGTGGTGAAGCCGACCAGGATTCGCGAGCAGCTGGCCTTCCTTATGAACTCGCTCGAAGGCGCGTACGCTCGGCCCACCGCGGCCGAGTATGCCGCGGCCAAAAACCTCGAAGGATTAGCAAGCGACGGCGAAACCCGCTTGGCGCAACTGGCATCGCAGTAGCCCGCCGCGCGCCGGGCCGGTTATTCCGTGTCGACGGGCTTGTGCGACGGCGGTTCCCGGAGGAAGTGCGCCCGGCTATACTTGGTGCCCAATGGCGTAAAGGATCGCGGCTGCTGCGTGAAGTCGAAGGCATCGTCGATGCTCGTCGCACGCCGGTCGGTGTAACCATCAGCGGTCGATCCAAGGTACGGAAGATCGAACGCTTCCTCGATGAACTTCAAGATGCTCCCGTACTCGTATTGCGTATGGGAGACGTAGCCTTGGCCTGAGGTGCCTTCGCGCGCGTAGGGCGAGATGATCAAGCACGGAACGCGAATGCCAAGGCCGCGAAAATCGGGCTGCGGCGGCGGCGCATTATCGTACCATCCGCCCCAGTCGTCCCAGAGAACGACGATCGCCGTGGAGTTCCAATACGAGCTTTCGCCGACGGCGTTGACGACCGACGCTACCCACGACGGACCTTGGTCGCTCTGCGACTCGGGATGATCCGAGTCTTGAATGCTGGGTGAAACCCAGCTCACCGATGCAAGATCGCCGTTCCCAGGATCGGTCAGAATGGTCGTCTGCGGCACGATGATGTTCTTGTTCCAATCGGGACCCTTGCGCACGTACTTGATCGCCTCATAAGGTTCCCACATGCCGGCGCCGATGAGCTGGGTCGCGTAGTATTTCCACGAGACCCCGGCCTGATCGAGCGTCTGCGCCGCCGTTTTAAACTGGTCGAAACAGGGGAACGGACCTTTGAACGCGTGGATGACGCGATTCGGCGTTACGTAAGAGGTCTTTGCGCCCGGCGAAGAGTCGCAATCCTGAGGTGGCAGTCCGCTGGGGATGTTCACCTCGGCTTTGCGCGGGTTGAGGTCATCGGTACCCGCCACCAGCGTTAGATGCGCGGTGAAGCTGCCGCCAAATTCGGTCGGATACATTGCGTCTGCAAGCACGTACTGGTTGGCCATGTCCCAGTAGGGTTTGATCAGCGACTTTTTGACATACGAGTAGGCCGCGTATTTACCGTACGGGTGTATCCCGAAGTGATAAAAGCCGTCCATCTTCCCTTTGTCCCAGCTCACGATGGAGGATGCCCAATCGTGTTGGAGGTCCGGCCCGACGAAGGTGATCGGCTTCAGCGGGATGGTTTTGCCGCCGGCTTTGCCGGTTAGCGGCGCGTTCGCGCCGGGATACCCCGCGAAGAAGTTCTCGAAGCTGCGGTTCTCTTGAATGATCACGACGACGTGTTTGATGTACTTGCTCACGGGATTGCCCATCGCCGGCGATTGCGGCTGGGGCAATGCGCCGAAAGCGCCGCCCGGTCTAGCGCCCGCACCGCATCCCACCAAAGCAAGCGTACCGGCGAAGCCCAAAAGCAACGGCATCTTTAAACGCATCTGATTTCTTTTGACTAACAGGCTTCCGCGGCCCCCTCTCGTATTCGGCACCAAGCATCCACCCGATTTCCTTCGGAGGCTTTCTCATGCGATCTGGCTGGCTCTGCTCTCGCGACGCGCTGACCATCGCGGCCGTTGCACTCTTAACCGCTTGCGCCCAGCACGGTGCAATGCTCGCGGGGACACCCGCGATCGGCGGCGACACATCGCAGCGCGTCATCGGGCCCAATCTCACGCCGCCGCAGTGCAAAGGCCAAAAGAATGCCAAGGATTATGCCTCACTGACGGTCAGGCTCTCGACCCAGGGCGGCGCGTTCTGCATCCCCGCATTTGGCGGCTTCGGCGGTACGGTGAAGTATCCCAGCGCCAATCCATCGGTGAAGCTGTCACTGATCAGCAGTACCACCAACTACAACGACATGCCCGAGCTTGGACAAGGCACGGCGATCTTCTACCTGCAACTCGCGCTCGCGAGCGGAACGGATTTCGGGAAGAACGTATCGTCGGGCGGCGGGTTGGCTTCACAGTCGATCGTGCCCGGCAATCCTTATACGATCTACGGTCAAGCCGTCGTCGACCGGGTCAAAGTCAACTTCGGGCCGTGTTACGTGATCGCGACCAAGAGCAAATACGGCGGCGCGATCGGCGGGATCGGGACGCTGTTAAAGGGTGAGAGCGTTCCGGTTGCAGCAACCGGCGTCATCGAGGTCTACTCGGGGCAACAGACCAGCACGACCTGCTAGCTTACGCCACCGCTGCACCGGGTAGGATGATGCCGCTGAGATTGAGCGGATCGTAGACACCGAGACGAACGGCTGGCGCTTCGTCACCGGCGCGGCGCGCCGCCCGTAGCGCTTCGATCGCTTCGGGCAACGCGAACTGTTCGCCGACGAAACCTGCCACGAAACGGCCCCCGCGAATCTCGCCGCGCGCTTCCATGCGCCGTAGCGCGATGAGCAGCTCGCGCCAGCGTGGCGCGAGCGTTTCGCGCGCGATCACGTCGCGAAAGACGACGCCCCAACGCGTCAGCAGCCGGCGCGCGAACGCCTCACGATCGATGCGTTCGGTCGCGGCCGGCAGCAGCGTCCACCGCCCGCTCGAGGAGCGCGGACGCGCCCGAAGCCCCTTTTCGCCCAGTCGACGCTTGGCATCGCTGAGCGAGCGCAGCGCATCGAATCCGTCAGCCGTCACCAGGCCCGCAGCGACGAGCTGCCACAAGGCCTCCTCCACTTCCGCCGGCAGCCGTTTGGTCGCACGCACGATCTCGGCAAAGAACGGCGCTCGCAAGATCTCGATTTGGTCGAGAATTTCCCGCGCCGCGTGCGAGAGGGCCGAGTGGTCGGAGTCGCGGCGGACGATGAGCTCTTCGGCATTGGCGCGCAGAAAGAGCGCGATTGGGGCGATACGCGTCGGGCGAACGCGACTGCGTTCGCCGGCATCGCCGGGTTCGAGCGCCGGATGCGGCGAGAGCCGTCCCCACATCACGTCGCCCGCGTAGCAGAGACGATCGAGGAGCTCGGGCCGGTAGCCCGCAATCCGCGCCGGCAGAATTTGCTCCTCCCACGCAACCGCCGGAATCTCGTAACCTTCGAGCTGGCGCACGACCTGCAGCGTTCCGTCAATTCCGTGCAACCGCGACGTCGGCGCGACGTGCTGCCAGCGCTGCAAAAAGCTGAGGTAGACCGCAGCGGTCACCGGTTCGATCTCGCGTCGCAGCCGTCCAATCGTCAGACGATGAATCCGCGCGAGCACGCGCCGGTTACACCACTCCTCGGCGTTCTTTGACGGCGTAAATCGTCCGCGTAAGACCTGTCCCTGCGTCTCCAAGCGAAGCAAGGCAGCTTCGATCGCATCTTTCTCGATCCCCAATCGCTCGCCGATCTCGCCAACCGTGAGCGGTCCGCTGCACTCCAGCCACCCGCGCACGACCTCGGTTACCGCCTCGTCGCGCCCTTCCGGCGCGCCGGCGTATGCCGCGCGCGCCAGCGCTTCGCGTTCGGCGCAGGTCCACAAAGAGTTAACCGACAGGGCGCGACGCTCGGCGACGAGCTGCGCAAACCACGCACTCCACTCCGCAACCGGCGGCGTGACGATCAGCGAGGCCAGCGCATCGTGGAGCTCGTCGGCATCGCGCACGACCGGCCACGACTCCGCGGCCACCTGTGAAATCGCCGCCGGATCGAGGACGCCGGCGCCGTCGACGTCGTCGCGCAGCGTGCGGCGAAGCTGCACGGCGCGCGCGCGACGTTCTTCGAGCGGCGCGTCGTCGAGATACGCGTACGGGTTCGCGTTGAGAATTTCGTGACAGAATGCCGAGGGCTCAGGCGTGTCGATCGCGACGGTTCGCAACTCGCCGGACTCAACCGCGCGCAGCAACTCGGTCAGTCCCTCGATGTCCATCGCTTCGCGCAAACAGTTCCCGATCGTTTCGCGCACCAAGACGTGATCGGGTATGCGAATCGGACCGGTGAGATTCTCCGGACACGCCGCTTGATCGGGAAAGACCGCCGCTAAAAGATCGTCGGCACGCATGCGCAGGATTTGCGGCGGCGTCTTGCGGCCGCCACTAAAACGCAGAATGGCGAGGGCGCGCGCCGCGTTCCAGCGCCAGCGAGCCGCGAACATCGGCGCGGGCAGCAGCGCCTGCGTCAACGTCGTCTCGACGCTCGCCGACTTCACGAACTCAAAGACAATCTCCAGCGGGAACGCGTGCTGATCGCTCAGCGAGAGTACGAAGCCATTATCGGTTGCGGCTGCTTGCAGCTCCAGATTGAAGGAACGGCAGAATTTCTTGCGCAGCGCTAGCCCCCACGCACGATTGATCCGGGCACCGAACGGCGTGTGAAAAATCAGCTGCATGCCGCCACCCTCGTCGAAGAACCGCTCCGCGACGATCGTGCGATCCGTCGGCACGACGCCCAAGACGGCCTTCCCGGCGCGCACGTACGCAACCGCTTGTTCGGCACCGGCTCGGTCGAGGCTGCACTCGCGCTCGAGCCATTCGTAAGCTTGTGCGTCGTCGCGTTCGTCGATCGCCGCACGCACGGCGCAGACCTCGCGCGAGAGCTCGATCGTTCGGCCGAGCCCTTCGCCGTTCCAGAAGGGAATCGACGGTGGCGCACCATGCGCGTCTTCCACGCGAACGACGCCGGCTTCCACGCGTCGAATCTTCCACGAGTTTGTCCCGAGCAGGAAGATATCGCCGGCCATGCTCTCGATCGCAAAATCTTCATCGAGCGTGCCGACGACCTGCCCCTCGGGTTCGACCACGACGTTATAGTTGGCCGTATCGGGAATCGCTCCGCCACACGTAATTGCGGCGAGACGAGCGCCGCGACGGCCCCGCAACTTTCCGTTGACGCGATCGTAATGCAGGAACGTGCCGCTGCGCCCGCGCGACGTTGCGACACCGTCGGCCAGCATTGAAACGACGTCATCGAAATCGCCGCGGGCCAGCTGGCGATACGGATACGCCGAACGAACGCTATCGTAGAGCGCATCGGCTTCCCATTCGTGCTGCGCGCACGCGGCCACGATCTGCTGCGCCAGAATGTCGAGTGGGGCCGTGGGTATTTTTAGCGCATCGAGCGCGCCGCCGCGGATCGCCCGGACGAGCGCGGCACACTCGAGCAGCTCGTCGCGGGTCGTGACGTAAAGAATGCCTTTTGATTTAGCGCCGACCCAGTGGCCCGATCGGCCGATGCGTTGGAGCGCCACCGCGATGGCGCGCGGAGAGCCGAGCTGAACCACCAAATCGATTGAGCCGATGTCGATGCCGAGCTCAAGCGATGCGGTCGCTACGACCGCACGCAGTTCGCCGGCCCGCAGCCGGCGCTCGACGTCGAAGCGAAGTTCACGCGCGAGGCTGCCGTGGTGCGGCATGACGAAGCCTTCGCCGAGGCGCTCGTTGAGCGCAAACGTGACACGCTCACTCATGCGTCGCGTCGGAACGAAGATCAACGTCGTCCGATTGGCACGGATCTGTTCGGCGACGCGATCGTAGATCTCGCCCCACATCTCTTTGCTCGCGATCGGGCCTAGCTCGTCTGCGGGTACCTCGACCGAAAGCTCCATCGCGCGACGATGACCGATGTCGACGATCGTCGGGGCGTCGCTCAAGAAGTGCGCTACTTCATCGAGCGGACGTACCGTCGCCGAGAGGCCGATTCGCTGCGGCTTTCTTCCACGCTCGCGCATCACGAGATCGTCGAGGCGTGCGAGCGTCAGCGCGAGATGCGAGCCGCGCTTGTCGGCCGCCACTGCGTGGATTTCGTCCACGATCACCGTGACGACACCGGCGAAGAGCCGGCGCGACTTCTCCGCCGTCAGCAAAATGTAGAGCGATTCCGGCGTGGTGACCAGCACGTGCGGTGGCTGGCGCAGCATCCGTTGCCGCTGCGCGGGTGCCGTGTCTCCGGTGCGCACCGCCGTGCGAATCGGATCGAGCGGAACGTTGCGCTCGATCGCGAGCGAAACGAGGTGCGCGAGCGGCTTCTCGAGATTTTCCCGGATGTCGTTCGTCAGCGCTTTGAGCGGCGAAACATAGACGACGAGCGTTTCATCGGGCAGCGCACCGGTGGTCGCGCGCCGCACGAGATCGTCGAGTGCGAGGGTAAAGGCGGCCAGCGTCTTTCCCGAGCCCGTTGGCGCCGATATCAAAACGTCGCCACCGGCGCGAATTGCCGGCCAGCCGCGATTCTGCGGCTCCGTCGTCGCGTGAAAAGTCGAAGCAAACCACTCCCGGACGAGCGGATGCAGTTCGTCGAGCATCGAGATCTCTGGTTCCACTGGTTCCTCAGACCCACCCCGGGCGAGATTAGCTGCTGAGGGGCCGGCCAAGTCTCGGCCCGAACCGGGCGGGATGGTCAACCTGGTCTTATCGGCGCTCTTGCAGCTCTCCGACATGGCGAAGATCGTCGATTTGGAGGAACCGGCGATTTCGGCAGACGGTACCAAGGTCGCCCTCATCTCGATCGCGCAAAGCCCGACTGCTTACGGAAATGATCTGATTTTGGTCGATCCGCGATCCGGCCGAATTCAAACGCTCGTGCACGGGCGTGACGTGGCGGTACCGCGCTGGTCGCCGCAGGGAACGAGTTTGGCCTACCTCGCAAGGCCGTCGGAGAGCGCGGTGCGCCAGCTCTTCGTCCGCGCGGAACGCGGCGGGTCGCTGCAGTTGACGCGCGCGCAGGGCGAGGTCATTGACGCCGCGTGGAGTCCTGACGGTCGCGAGCTCGCCTATGTCGCAGCCGACCCCCAAGCGCCGGCGCCGTTCTTCTATGCCGGCGATAACGACTACACGGCGACGGCGTTAACGCCGCCCGATCACCTATGGGTCGTTTCCGCTGCGGGCGGCCTCGCACGCCGGCTGACGAGCGGATCGTGGACGATCGCCCCGACCGATCCCGGCGGCATCTTTTCGCCGCAGATCGCGTGGACGCGCGATGGAAAAGCGATTACCTATACGCGAGTCGAGAACACGTTTAGCGGCGACGACGAGCGCTCGACGCTCTGGCAAGTGGACGTTGCGAGCGGTGTTAGCCGCAAGCTCACCGATCATGCTGAATACGAACTGAGCCCGGCCTATTCGTCCGACGGCTCACAACTAGCGTATTGGTATCCACTCGGCGGAGACTACAACGCGGAGATGTCGTTGCGCGCAATCGGCGAGGGTGGCGATCGAGCGCTCGCGCCGGCCTTCGATCGTAACGTCGCCGCATCGCAGTGGTATCCCGACGGCGCACACTTGCTCGTCTGTGCGACGGATCACACGCAAAATGCCATTTGGACGCTCGATCTGCACGGACGACTCGACCCGCTGCCGCTCGGTGATCTTCACATGGTCTGCGACCCCTACTCGAGCAGCACGTTTGATGCAGGCGCGGCCGCGGCGATTGCGGGAACCGGCGCGATCGCGTTCGTTGCGACGACGCCGACGAGCGCGCGCGAGCTCTACTATCTCGCGCCGGGCGCGACCGCGCCACGGCAGTTGACGCACCTCAATGACTTTCTGCACAACGTTTCGATCGGCCGCATGAGCGAGCTCGAATGGACGGGCCCCGGCGGCTTTGCCGAGGATGGCGTCGTGACGTATCCGCCGGGCTTCGATGAAAAGCAACCGCACGCCGTTGTGCTTTTGATACACGGGGGTCCCGGACTCTCGAGCACACGCGATTTCGTTTACGAAGAGTGGCCGTTGGCGCAGATGATCGCGTCGCACGGTTACGTCGTGTTGCAGCCGAACTACCGCGGCAGCGACAACCTCGGCAACGCCTACATGACGGGAATCGTTCATGATACGGTCGCCGGTCCGAGCTCCGATATTCTCGCCGGTCTCGCCGCACTCGAGCGGCTGCCCGGCGTCGACGGTTCGCGCGTGGCGGTATCGGGCTGGTCGTACGGCGGCGAGCTGACGTCGTGGCTGATCGGTCACGATCATCGTTGGCGCGCGGCCGTCTCGGGCGCCGCCGTCAACAGCGAGTTCGACGAGTACAATCTCTCAACATCGAACGTGCAAGACCGCTATCCTCTCGGCACGTCGCCGTACACCGACGACGGCTGGCGCACCTACCACGACAACTCGCCGATCACGTACTACGCGCAGATTACGACGCCGACGCTGATCTGGGGAACGACGCAAGACCCGGTCGTTCCGATCGTGCAGTCGTACGAACTCTATCACGCGCTGACCGAGAACCACGTCCCGGTCCGCTTCGCCGTATTTCCGGCGGCGACGCATGGCCCGGCCGATCCGCAACAGACTGCCGCGTTGACCCGGCTCTGGCTCGACTGGCTCGACCAGCACCTGCGGTAAGCTCATCCAAAGGCCGCCTTCATGCGTTCTTAGACATATGAGACTTATCACCGCGCTTGCTCTCTTTCTCGCCCTTGGCGCCACCCAAGCCGCCCCGCACGCGCCGGCGGAACGCGTCGTTCTCGCGGGCGGATGCTTCTGGGGAATGCAGCTCGTCTTCGAGTCGCTCAAAGGCGTGGATACGGCTGTGGCCGGATACGCGGGCGGCAATGCGGATACCGCGCAGTACGAGACGGTCAGCACCGGCTCGACCGGCCATGCCGAATCGGTCGAGATCACTTACGATCCCGCAAAGATTTCGTTTAAAGAGCTGCTCGACGTCTACTTCTTAGTAGCGCACGACCCCACGGAGCTCAATCGCCAGGGACCTGACGAGGGGTCGCAGTACCGCTCCGAAATTTTTTACACGACGCCCGAGCAGCGCAGCGCGGCACTTTCGTATATCGCGAAGCTCGAGCGCGAACGCGTCTATTCCTCAAAGGTCGTGACGATCGTCGCGCCGCTGCACGGATTCTACAAGGCCGAAGCCTACCATCAAGACTTCGCGGTGCACAATCCGCAGAATCCCTACATCGTCCTCAACGATCTGCCCAAGCTGCAACGCCTACGCCAGCAATTTCCCGACCTCGTCAACAAGGGCGTCCCGACAGCAAGCCTCTGATTTCTTTTGGTAGCGGTGATGCTATTGCGGGGCGTCGGTAGCGTGATCCGCGTAGGAACGCGGGTCGAAGTACCATTGCGGCAGCGAATCCGGAAAGGTGATGTCGCTAAAATCGTAGTCGACCGTCGCGTCGCGGCCTAAGTACTCGGCATCGGCTTCATAGGTTGGGGTGCCGTGGATCTGCGTGACGATCGGCATGTTATGCATCCAAGCGAGCGTCACCGTGAAGAGCATCGGATAGACGTGATTGCCGCCGTCACCCGTTTCGTAGAGCTTGTCGGTCGCGACAACCTTCTGCAGCTCGAGGGTCTTACTATCGACGTAG
>DATHOO010000210.1:0-4017 GCA_035484815.1 Candidatus Acidiferrales bacterium | reverse complement strand
GGAATGGGTTCGTCACCGAGTCGTTCGTCGATGAGCTCGCGCATGCCGCCGGCAAGGACCCGCTCGAATTTCGGCTGGCGGCGCTTGAGAGTAATCCGCGCGCTGCGAATGCGCTGCGCCTGGCTGCCGAAAAGGCACGTTGGGGCAGACCGCCGGCCGGGCAGGCTCAGGGAATCGCCGTAACGTTCTGGAACGGCAGCTACGCCGCGATGGTCGCCAACGTATCGATGTCTGGAAACACGCCCAAAGTGCATCGGGTCGTTGCGGTCGTCGACTGCGGCATCGTGGTCAATCCCGATATCGTCGTCCAACAGGCGCAGGGCGCGACGAACTTTGGCCTTTCCGCGGCGCTGACCGGGAAGATCACGATTGCCAACGGCCGCTGCGAGCAAAACAACTTCTACGATTACACGGTGTTACGGATGGCCGACGCGCCCTTCATCGACGTCCATATCGTTCCAAGCAACGAGAAGCCCACCGGAATTGGAGAAATTTGCACGCCGCCAATCGCGCCTGCGGTTGGAAACGCGATTTTCGTACTCACCCGCAAGCGCGTCCGTCAGCTGCCGTTCAGCGACGCGGCAGCATAGATCTTTCCACAAACAAATACCGATAACACTCTCCAGAAGGAGGTCTCACTTTATGGCCACGTTCACAACCAGCGACGGGACGACACTCTACTATAAGGATTGGGGTTCGGGTCAGCCCGTGGTTTTCAGTCACGGCTGGCCGCTAAGCGCCGACGCGTGGGAGGACCAGATGCTTTTCCTGGCGGCGCGCGGTTTCCGGTGCATTGCGCACGACCGACGCGGTCACGGGCGCTCGAGCCAGCCCTGGAACGGTAACGACATGGATACCTACGCCGACGACCTCGCCGAGCTTGTTTCGCATCTCGATTTGCAAAACGCGATCCATGTCGGCCATTCGACCGGCGGCGGCGAGGTCGCTCGCTATATTGGCCGTCACGGCTGCGACCGCGTCGCGAAAGCGGTGTTGGTCAGCGCCGTACCGCCCATCATGCTCAAATCGGCGTCGAATCCGGGCGGCACGCCGATGGAGGTGTTCGATCAGATTCGCGCAGCCGTTCAGGCCGACCGCTCGCAATATTGGCGCGATTTAAGCGGACCCTTCTATGGTGCAAATCGCGAGGGCGCGAAGGTTTCGCAAGGGCTACGCGACTCGTTCTGGTTGCAGGGCACGATGGCGGGGATCAACGCCACCTATGACTGCGTGAAGGCGTTTTCGGAAACCGACTTCACGGAAGACCTCAAGAAGATGAACGTCCCGACGCTCTTTATCCAGGGTGACGACGATCAGATCGTTCCGTATCAGGATGCATCGGTGCTTGCGGTAAAGCTCGTGCCAAACGGGCGCTTGGAAATCTACAAGGGCGCCCCGCACGGTCTCCCGTCGACGCTGAAGGATCGCTTGAACGCCGATCTCCTGGCATTCTTCGGCGCCCCCGTCACCGCGCAGGCAGCGTCACTGAACTGAACCGTTCGAGGGCGCGGCCGTATGGTCGCGCCCTCAGCGTGATCCTCTCCGTGGGTCGTCAGCGCCGTTGGCATACTCGAGGCCAAGCGGTCCGATTGCGCTGATCTGCGTAACGTACTCGCCCGATTTTGCCCAGTGAAAGTGCCACGTATCTCCAGGAAGAACGAGCACGGTACCGGGCGGATATGCCGTCACCGCGTCGCCGTTGAACGTCTCGCCAAAGCCGATATAAAACACGCCCGACATCACCGTATAGATGCGATCTTCAGGATGCCGGTGCGGCATCAGTTTTGCGTCCAGCGGAGCCTTGACGCGCGTTAAGTACGGTCCTTCCTTGGTCGGATCGCCGACCACGACCGCAAGCAGCACCCCGCGCGGAAATGCATCGAATGGTTTCCAGTCGATTTGCTCCGGAAGAATCACCTTAAACCGTTCTTCGCCAGGCTGATGCGTCTGCATTATGTTCGACGAATCTCCATTTCGCAGGTTCTCCCCGGGGGCGCAACCTCTGGCGACCCTCAGGTGATTTCGGAAGCATGACCGATCAAGAGATTAAACCCTTTCTCGGCAGACCCGTTCGCGTTACTCTGGCCGACCGGCGTGTGCTCGCCGGCGTCCTCCACGCCTCCGATGAGTCCGGGCATGGTCACCGGCACTATGCCATCGTCTCCGACGCGATCCGCGAGGGCGAGCGTCCCGTGCGCGAAGTCATCCATGGTGGCGACCAGATCGCAACGATCGAAGACGCCTCCGGAGATCCTGCCGCAACGCCCTAGTCGCGCCTTCGCGAAGGGCTTCTCCGGATTACTTCGATACGATCGTTAGCGTCGAGGGATCGAGCTCGTAGTTACCCGGCGCTACGAGGTCATTCGGATATGCGCAGATCACGCTGTTATCGGGACCCCAGATGACGACGAGATTCGGCGGTCCACATTCCGTTTGTGTCAGCCCGTAGTTCTGCAAAAGCTGCGCGCCGGGGCTGGTCGGAGCGATCTCGTACGATGGATAGATGTCCTGGTCTTGATAGTCGATGATCGATCCGAAAAGAAAGCCCGCGCTTGCTCCACCGAACGCGAATGGACCCCAAAAGCCGCCGCCCCAATAGATCGGGGCCGGATACCAGATGACGCCGTGGTTCCATCCCCAGCGCGGCCCGGGGTGCGGGTTGTTAATCGGGTGGCCATGGAGCTGTCCGTGATTGGGGCCGCCCGTGGCGTTCCGGTTTAAAGGCGCACGCGTATATGTGCCGGTTGTATGATTAGCACCCGCTCCGTACGACCCAGGTGGCGCGACTGGGCGCGACGGCGCAATGGGTTGCACGTTGGTCTCGTGAGGGAAGCTAAAACCATGCGGGCTTTGCGGAGCCGGACCTCGGGGCGAGACATGTGCGCTCCCGCCGCCGCCTCCCGACACATGGCCACCGCCGCCACCGCCCCCACCGTGGCTTTGCGCGAGCGCAACCGCGGGCAGTTCGACGATAAGCACGAACGCCAGCGCGCAGCTTAAAGATCCTTTCACGGTCGCACCTCGTCAAGCGAGCCTTTTATCGTGACATACGTTCCCCGAACCGTGTGCCACAACGCGAGTATCGTCCGCGGAGCCAATTCCTGCGAGGAGAGGGGCATTCGCTCTGCGTCGTTTGACAGGTTCACGAAAACCGTTCCATGTAAAATCGCGATCCGACGGCTCTTGCCATTCTGAATCAGCGTAACCGCGTACGGAAGACAGCGCTCAATTGCTCCCGTGAACGAACAGGCCCCGTTAACGATTTTGAGCACGCCCTTCCGATCGGCGGTTTGGAGCCAGAGCGTTTGCCCAACCATGCGGATGTTAACGTCAACGTACGTCTGCACGGAGCCGTCCGCTTGCTGGACGAGCGTCACCCCTTTTGCGCTAGCCGTCGAGATCGTCGCGATCGCGAGCGCTGCACATAACGCATACGCGTTGGGCCGGATGAATCGAAATGACATCGTCAATCCCTCTCGAGGGCGAAGCGCGGTGCCGGCATACTTCGACACTCCGAGCGGAGTCCCGGCGCTAGCATCGCGCAAGCGGTTGCTCTTGTTGGAGGAATGCGGTAGCCTAGCGGTAGCCTAAACGAGCAGAGGAGATGTTGATGGAGTTGCAAGTTGATTCGCCTCGGTGATCATGTCGTCGTGAAGGACGAGGACGAGGAAGCGGTCGTCACGGCCGTGCATCCCGACTCGCAGGTTGAAGTCGAGTTCCTTCATGCATCCGAAGGAGGGCCGCGGCGCAGGCGCTACGCCGCCGAGGCGCTCGAGAAGGTCTCGCGGACCTCGTAGTCGCCCCCGTACCGTAAGTTGGAGCGGCATCTCGAACTTGGCCTCGATACATTCGGGGACGTCACCGCCGATTCGACCGGCCAGCTCTTGCCGCACGCCCAGGTAATACGAAACGTCGTCGAAGAGGCGGTGCTTGCCGACGGACTCGGCGTAGACTTTATCGGGGTTGGCGAACATCACCGCGGCGACTTTGCGATATCGTCTCCCGAAGTCGTGCTTG
>DATHOO010000209.1:0-2344 GCA_035484815.1 Candidatus Acidiferrales bacterium | reverse complement strand
TTGACACCCGGTTCTGATATCGCCGGCATCGTCGAAGACGTCGGTGATGGCGCATCGCCGTTGCAGCGCGGCGACGCCATCTTCGGCGCAACCAATCCGTCTTTTACCGGCGGCTACGCGCAATATGCGGCGGCGGATCTCGAGTCGATCGCTCCAAAACCCGCGTCGCTCAGTTTCGTCGAGGCCGCCGCCGTGCCGGTCGTCGCGGTCACCGCATGGCAGATGCTCTTCGACCACGCGCAACTCTCGACCGGCCAGACCGTCCTCGTCTATGGTGCGGCTGGGAATGTCGGCGCCTACGCCGTGCAACTCGCGCGGTGGGCCGGCGCGTGCGTCGTCGCGGTTGCCGCAGAAGGCGACGCGAGCTATCTGCGCGGCCTCGGCGCGGCTGAAGTGATTGATTTTCAAACCGAGCGCGTGGAAGACCGGGTCTCCGAGGTCGACGTGGTGATCGACACCGTCGGCGGCGACGCGCAACGACGCGCGTTCGGCGTCATCAAACCCGCCGGCATCCTCGTTTCGAGCATCTCGACGCCGTCCCAAGAGCTCGCGCAGGCGTACGGTATTCGCGTTGCATACTTCATCGTTCGCGTTTCGAGCAAGCAGCTTACGAGGATCGCGCAGCTCGTGGACGACGGAACGCTGAGAACCGATCTCGGCGTCGTGCTTGGCCTCGCCGACGCGCGCAAGGCGCACGAGATGCTGGCCGGTACGCTCGCTCATCCGCGCGGCAAGATCGTCCTCGACGTCACGATGCTCGGAGATGCGATCTGATGGAGCTCGAACTTGCGCGCCGCGCGGAGCTGCGTTCGTTTCTCATGGGTGTTCGCGCCCGCATCATGCCCGAGGAGGTCGGTCTACCCCAAAGCAACCGCCGCCGAGTTCCAGGATTGCGACGCGAGGAAGTCGCCGAGCTCACCGGCATCTCCGAAGATTGGTATCGGTGGTTCGAAAGCGGTCGCCCGATCAACGTATCGCCGAGGCTGTTGTCGCGGCTCTCTGAGGTGCTCCGATTGAACGCGCACGATCAGGTTCGGCTCTATCGTCTCGCCCTTCCGGAGCTCTATCGCGCCGACATCACTGCACGGATGCTCGCAGCAGCGTAGCTTCGTTTGTTGGCGGTTCGCGGCCGTTCGTTTCCAGACATTGCCTACGTTTCGAACGAAGGCACTCGGAGCGCCAATCGCTAGCGCCTTTCAGTGAGCGGAATCCAGATCTCCACGACGCCATTGCCGGTATGTCCGTCGAAGCGCTCATCGTAGCGCTCGAAGTCGGGCGCATCGGCCATCTCGCATCCCAGCGCAGGTAAGCCGCTGCGAAAGATGGCTTCCCAGGTCGCACGGATCGTCGAGACGTGACCGTCGTGCGTGAAGACCGCGTAGCGGTGTGCCGGAATTCGCACTGTCGCGAAATCGCCTGGAATGCCTTCGAACGCCGAAACCTCAACACCGCACAAGTATTCCATCGTTCCTTCTTCGTCAGCGTTCATGCAGACGCCGTACGCAACGTTGCCGATTTGGTGCGCGACGCTACCGATGTTCGGCACAAACTGCTGCCACTGCGACGGAATGGCGGCCATCGTCGCTTGCGAATAGCGGCGTGCGATGCCCGCAATCAAGAGCAGCCGGCCATGTTCCGTGCGTGGCGTTTTCAACTCAGCGTTCATTGGTGGATTGTTTCCTTGCGCAGCGATGAGAGAAATGTCATCCAAAGAAGCGCCGCGGCGGACAGCTTCGGGTGTGTGTCCGAACTGCTCGCCGAACGCGCGCGTGAATGCTTCGTGCGAACCGTATCCGGCGTCGACGGCGACGGTGAGAATGTCTGGTGCTCCGTTGGCGAGACGGAGCGCGGCTTCGGTCAACCGGCGCCCCCGCAAGTAGCGTATTACCGGCATGCCGGTGATCGCGTTGAAGGCACGCGACAGGTGGTAGCGCGAGACACCGCTTGCCGCAGCGATGTCTTCAAGGGAAATCTCGTCCGCATAATGGCTTTCGATGAACCATAATGATTTTGCCACAGGGTCGCCAATCGCGTTGGACGTCATAGCTCCAGGTTACTTGCGATTGTAGGCATGCGTTTGACCGTCCTTGCTTCTCTTGCGATTTTCTTTGGTTCCTTTAGGCAAATAACCGCACGAAATCGCTTGGCTTGAGTTGGCTCCAGTTGTTCCTTTTTGCCTGACCGCGATGATACGCCGTTGGATGAGGGGCGGCGCTTACTTCATGAAAGGAACGTTGTTCGGCGTAACAATCTTCGCGACGTCG
The DNA here is from genome assembly GCA_035484815.1 of Candidatus Acidiferrales bacterium. GTDB lineage: Bacteria > Vulcanimicrobiota > Vulcanimicrobiia > Vulcanimicrobiales > Vulcanimicrobiaceae > Cybelea. The sequence goes on along the minus strand of DATHOO010000209.1, from coordinate 80 downwards.
CGGAAGATCGCGTTAGCGACGCCCGGAAAGGGCTGCTCCACCTGGCTATTGACGAGCGCGATGATTGTTATACCTGCGGC
>DATHOO010000208.1:0-15978 GCA_035484815.1 Candidatus Acidiferrales bacterium | reverse complement strand
ATCGCCGAAGCCAGCTCAGCCGGATGGGCGACCTTGAGCGCGCCCGCAACGAGCAAGATTCCGCCTAAAATAACGCGGAGAACGAGCACCGCAACGTCCATCGGCGACAATCGTTGCGCCCCCGCGCCGCCAACCCCTGGTAAAATAGCGATATGCTCGTGCTCCTGGCGGCCGCGTTGGCCGCCGTGATTCCGATCCACGGCATCGTCATCGACACGTTGGCCGATCGCTCGGTCATCGTGCGCACCGACGCGGTACCGCGGATGCTGCCGCCGGAGACTCGTCGGTACCGTCTGAGCCCGCCGGCGCCCTTTGCTGCCGGCACCGCGATCGACGCGTTGCTCGATCCGTCGGCACATCCGCCGATACTGCGCGAGCCGATCGCCGCCGCGGCGTTTGCGCCCGGGCTACCCGACACCGGGCGCGTCGTGCCGCTCCGAATCGGCGACAGGCTGCCTGCCGCAGAGCTCGTGGACCAAGACGGCCGCGTCGTGCCGCTCGAATCCGCATTTCGAGCTAAGACGCTGCTACTTTCCTTCGTTTTTACGCGCTGCCCGGATCGCACGCTCTGTCCGGCGATTAGCGGAAAGTTCGCATATCTGCAGCAACGACTCGATCCGGCGCGATTCGCATTGGCTGAAATCACTCTCGACCCGCAGTACGATTCGCCGGCGATCCTGCGCGCTTACGCCGCGACTTTCGGCGTAAAACCCGAGGCCTGGACGTTGCTCACGGGAACCGGTTCGACGATCGCGCATCTGCTCGCCGAGTTTCGGATTAGCTCGATGCGCGTCAGCACGAGTAACTTTCTCCACGACGACCGGCTCTTGATCGTCGCCCCCGGCGGCCGGGTTGCCGATGTCGTCGAGACAGCGAGCTGGGATCCAGGCGCCGTGATGGCTCAAGCCCGGGCCGTTTCCGGCCTAGCAAGCAATCCTCTCGAACGCTTTAAGCTCGCGCTCGTCGCCGACGTCGTTGCCCTTTGCGGCGGCAGCGAATCCAGCGGCATCGAACTCCTCGAGCTCTCCCTCTTCACGCTGCTCACCGCCGCAGCACTGCTGGGGCTGTGGGCCGTGGCAAGAGTTCTCTGGTCAAGGCGGACCTTTTGAGCGGAGCAAGGAAGCGTCGGCGTGAGCGATGGAACAACAGGCTTTCTTGGAGCGTGCCATCGAGCAATATGGCAAGGCAACCTATAACTTCGCCTATCGCTTGACGCAAAACGAAGCCGATGCGCGGGACTTAACCCAAGAAGCCTACATTCGCGTTTTTCGTGCCTGGAAAAGCTTTAAGCCAGGTACGTCCTTCCTGTCTTGGATCTATCGTATCATTACGAACCTGCATCGTGACGAACTTCGCCGCCGTAAGGGACGTTATTTAGAAGAGATCCCTGAAGACGACGGCGCCGGCGGTACCGGGCGTCCGCTCGCAGTCGAACCGATCGAGGAGTATATCGAAGGCCATTTAAGCGAACCGGTTTCCAAGGCGCTCGCGTCGCTCACTCACGAGCAGCGCGAGATCTTGCTGCTTGCCGACGTCGAAGGCTGCAGTTATCAAGAGATCGGACAGATCGTCGGTTGTTCCGTCGGAACCGTCCGTTCTCGCTTGCACCGGGCTCGCGGACAGCTACGAAAACTCGTTACTCGCTTTATGAAATCGTCATCATGAACCAAACGCATCTGAGCACCGAAGAGCTCGCTGATTATCTTCACGGCGAGCTTCTGGCCCCCCGCGAGGCCGCGGTCCGCGCGCATATCATGTCTTGTCCCATTTGCGAGCGAGCGCGCGCTCAAGAAGCTTCGCTGATTGAGGCGTTGCGCGCCCACGCGCGTCGCGCGGAACGCGAGCTCCCCGAGAGCGTGGTCGCAAACATTCGGGCGGCGGTCGCGCAGCAGCCACCCACCTTCTGGGATCGCTTGCGGCTCGCGCTGCGGCCGGCGGTCTTGCTTCCATCCGCGGCGGCAGTCGCGGTCGCGCTCTACTTCGGCTTCACGGCGATGCATGGCACCGCCCGCGCGACCACCATCGAACCCGCCTACTATATTGACAACCACGCAGCGATGACGGCCACTGCCCCGTTCTCCGACGAGGCGCCGGTGCCGCCGATGCTGACTTCGGAGAACGCGCCGTTTGCCGATGAACGACCGGTCGATGAAACGCGGTAAGATCGTCCCGCTGCTGCTGGCTGCCGGCGGCCTGGCCATCATCGGCGCTGCTGCCGTCAAGCCGGCCGCGCCGCCGCTCGACGCAACGCTCCAAGCCGCGATCTCGGCGTCCTCAACGATTTCGTACACTGGAATCGTTCAAGTGACGCGGATCGGAAACCGATCCTCGGAAGCGGCGGTCTACCGAATCGAGCATCGAGCGCCCGACCTCACGCGGCGCGTCTACACGGCGCCCTCGTCGCTCGCGGGCGACTCCGTCGTCTCCAACGGTCAGCTGTGCTTCTCGATCGACGCTCGACGCCACCGTATCATCGAGACGCGAAACGACGCCGCCGGAGATTCGATGGCGCTCAACGCCAACTTCGCGCTCCTGCGCGAGAACTATCGTGTCGTTCGCCGAGGCGAGGAGATGTTTGACGGCCGGCGGACGGTCGATCTGATGCTCGTCAACAAGCGTACCGGACGCACCGCGATGATGGTTCGCCTCGACCGATCGAGCAATTTGGTGCTCGAAAAGAAAGAGTTCGCCCCAAACGGCGCGCTCGTCAGCGAGCTGCGATTTGACGAAATTCGGTTCACGCGGGCGATTCCGCCGGCAGATTTCGCCCTCCCGAAACAGTACACGCTCGTGCGCGGCCCGATCTTCGGCGCGGCCTCCGAGAACCTCGACCGCGTTGTCCATGACGCCGGCTTCGGGGCAGTTGTGCCGCGGTCGCTGCCCGACGGATTCTCCGCCGTCGAGGGAAACGTGGTCGCGTTCCGCGGCATTCCGACAGTGCACCTGCTCTATTGCGACGGCATTCGCACGCTCTCGCTTTTTGAGAACGCGAAGCCTTCGGCGCTCGAGTTGGCCCACTTCGAGCCGAAGACGCTGGTCGTCGCCGGGCGCACCGCGCAATACGCCGAGGACGGCGCGACGGCTCTGCTCACTTGGAACGACGGGACCCTCTACTACACGCTCGTGGGCCAGCTCGGCCTCGCCGAACTTCAACGCATCGCCGACCAAATACGGAAGCCCTGACCGACGTCAGGGCTTCCATTTCAACCGGGGTGTTGACCGAGAACTATTCTAGAACTTGACGTTCGCGGTCAGATAGAACTGAATCGGCGTTTTGGTCGAGCTGTTCTCGGCTGAGACCAACGCCGGCCCGAACGTGGGCTCGTAGGGGAACTTCCGGAACGGCTGGATGATCGATCCCGGTGAGCCCGGCGGATTGATAATCGCTCCCGGCGTTCCGTAGGGAGCCACCGGATAGATCGTGCCGAGGACGTTCCCGTAGCCGCAGATGTTGCCGTCTTGGAATGTCCAGGGCGTTTGCGAGCCGCCCCAACAGTAGTTGACGATGTTGGTCAGGATGCCGACGAGCTGAATGCGCGGGCTCACGTCATACGACATCTGCAGGTTGGCGATCAACTCGTTGGGCTGGGTGTAGGCGCCGATGCTGTCGTACGAATTCGTGAACGGGTTGGGAATATAGACGACACCCGGACACGTGGTTGCGTTATAACGGTCGCCGAAGAGCGGCTTGCCGCAGCCGCTGGCCGGATCGATGCCGGCCTCGGCGATCGGCTCGCCATATTTGCCGCCACCTTGGAACTGCAACGACGGTGTGACCGCGAACCGCTGGTGCTTGTAGTTCACCACGAGTGACCCGACGTACGGTGACCCGAAGCCCTGCGCGGCTAAGCCCAAAGCGCCCGGGAAGGTGTCGTAGGTCGGGAAGTTCTGACCGGTGTTGACGAGCGCTTGCGGTGGGGAGTTCCAATAGGGATTTGCAATGTCGTTGTGTGGACAGGCCCCGTTGCCCAACGCCGCCACCGGCGTGCCGGTCGGCGTGTAGCAAGCATTGGCCGCCACCCCATTCGTCGTGGTGCCACCGCACATGGTGTTGGCGCCGCTCGGATGCGTCGCGCAGAACCTCGTGTACGCGTTGTACTGCGCGATGGAGCCGTTGATCGGCGCAAGTACCGTCGTACCCGAGGCTCCCGCCGCGATCGGTCCGTAGTGGATATAGGAGTTGGTGTACGCGAACGAGAGCAAGCCCGAGATGCCGTCACGCGAGAAGTCGCCTTTTTGTGCCTGGAACTCGACGCCTTCGCTGCGTTGGCTGCCGACGTTCAACCCGGAAACGAAACCCTGAATCGGGTTGAGGAAGAACTGCTGGATCTGATTCTGGGTTTGGCGCAAGAACGGCGTCAGCTTGAATGAGACATCGGTGTTCTTGAAACGGTGTTCCCACGAGGCGTCGTAGTTGATTGACGTTGGCGGCGCGATCGGATAGCCCGGCGTGTTCCGGCCGAACGCGAGGAAGTGCGAGCCGATGTAATCGGCCAGATCCTCCTGCCGCGTGTTGTACTGCTCGAATGCGGTGTTTGGAGCCTCCGTGTAGCGCCCGTACGAGAACCGGAAGACGTCGTTCGGATTCGAGGTGTAGGTTCCGCTGATGCGCGGCTGCCAGATGTTGTAGGTGAACTGCTGCGACGGAACATTCAGGACGACGGCGCTGCGTGAGCCCGCGGGACATACCGCACCTGGGGTTGGATTGGCGAACGGCGCTCCCGACTGGTTGTTGACGCAGTTGTCAAGGTTGTAGGCGTTGAACCAAAACGCCCGTGCCTCAGCCGACCCGCCGAGCGGTGGAACCGTCGTATCCTGTCCGACGAAGCCGTAGCTATCGAGTCGGACGCCGGCGTTGATGAGCCACTTATCGGTTGGACGATATTGATCGGTCAGCGAGGCCGCATAGAAGGTAGGCACCGTTCCGCTGTAGGTGCCGGCGAGCCCGTTTTCGGTGATTAGATAGCTGCAGCCGGAGCCCAAATTCGGGTGGCCCGGAATCGCGCACGTTACGCCGTTGAGCGACGGTACCGAGTAACCGGGGCCGAGACCGATACGGTTCGCATTGCAGTTAACGACCGGATTCGAGGCGCCTGTGGTCGGGTTGAAACAGTATCCGCCGGACGGATCTGCCGAGTTCACGACGGCGGCGTCATTGCCGCCGACGCCGTAAAAGCCGTTGTTGTCACGCACGATGGATGCGGTCGTGTACGAACCCTGAACGCTGAGCAGGTTCTGCGCGTTGATCTGATCCTGGAACTCGGCACTGAGGCCGCGGGTATGCGTGTTGAGCTCGTAATCCGGCGCGACCGGGCAGACGAAGTTGCAGAAGCTCGTGCTATATGGACCGTTCAGGAACCAGTTGCTATAGAACGTGAACCCATAGACGCGCAGGTACGCGCTCGAGCCGAAGTTTTTCGTGTACTGGATCTTCGTGATCACCGTGTTGTTGTAGGAGTTGTCGCGAGCGGCGTCCGGCAGTGTATTGGGATCGGTGGGGGAGCCAACGTTGGTGCCGCTCGGGAAGCCGTATGGCTTAACGCAGTTGCTCAGTGCGTTGAGCCCCGCCTGATTGAAGACATGGCCGATGGATTGCCCGCATCCCCAAGTATACGTATTGAGCCACGTTACGGGCAGCGACGTGCCGAAGGGAACGGCGCCTCCGGTAAGGGTCGATGCTGTCTCGCCGTTGATCAAGTTCATACAAGCCGGCCCGCTCTGCGCGGCTGCGCCGGTGCAGAACGGCGAGGCCACGTCGTTGCCGGAGATATAGAACTGGTTCCGCAGCATCTCATTGTTGTAGAGGAGCTGGATATCATCGCGGCCCGCATCGTGATGGTGCGGGATGCCGATGTGGAGGTTGATAACGAGGTTCCGGGCGTAAATGGTCGAGAAGGCGCTATAGTTGCCCGCGGGGCCAAGCGGAAAATACGAATTCCCGGTGCCGCCGAAATAGAGCGACCAGCCGGGTGCGAACGGACTTCCGTACGGGCCGCTGACGATCCCTAACGGGGGCCCAAGCCAGTTATCGTACTCCGAGCCGCCGTTCTGGTTGATGTAGTTGAAGGCTTGGTTCGCCCCGGCGATGCCGATATAGTACGAGAAGTTCCGGTCGGGCGTCGACCCGCCGATCTCGACTGACGCGCGGTGGTAGAAGTTTGGGGTGCCGATCCCGAGCGAACCGATCGCGGAGCCGGGAAACGTACCGGTCTTGATGACCTGATTGATGAATCCCGAGAGGCCTTGGCCCTCAGAGGTCGCGGGGTTTGCGCCGGTATAGACCTGGACTTCGGCGTTACCGAGCGACGAGGCCGAGCTCGAGGCATAGTTATCAAACGAACGATTGACGGGAACGCCGTCAAACTCGTAGCCGACTTGGTCGTAGTCGCCGCCACGAATGTTGATCGTGGCATAGTAGCCGGTCTGGTTTGGAATGACGTACGCACCCGGCACCGTCGAGATCGCCGAGTATGCTTGGTTGATCATGCCGCCGCCGCCCATCGCAGCAGTGGCCGCTTGGGTGCTTGCATTAATCGAGTAGACGTCGGCCGTGGTACCCGATTTCACCAAAGCGCCGCCGGCCGCTGAGGTGACGTGCGCGATCGTCCGCAAAGCCCTCGGCATGCGAACGGACACGTTTTGCACCGTATCGGCGAAGACGATCTGGCCAGGAATGCTGGTCGACTGGTATCCGCTCCTTGAGGCCGTTACCGTATACGTATCGGGCCCGAGCGTTAGAAACGTAAATCGCCCCGCCGCGTCGGTCGTCGTCGTGGCATTTTGCGACGGACTCGAGGCGGTGACTTCTGCTCCCGCAATTGGAGCGCTGGTGTCGGCATCGACAACGGTTCCGGTGAGGCCGCCCGTCGTGCTTGCCAGTGCCCATGTTTCCTGACAAACGAATGCGACGAGCATTATCAGCGCGGTCCCAAAATGCCGGATCGATCTCCGAGCCATTCGAACCTCCTGAAGTTTTCAAAAATTTCTCAAGCCGGCTGTTTCCGGCTCTTGAAGCAGGCTAGTTCGTACTCCCTTTTGACGTTCCTTGAGAATTTCTTAAGAAAGCTTCCACCCGCTGCCATGCGTCGGAAGGAATGGCGCGGGTATCGGCAGCCGAGACCGGCGCAACGCCGTCGTCGTGAACCCTCGCGATGAGCCCGATCGAGCGCACCAACGCGTCGATGTTGTAACCACCCTCCAAGATGTAGGCAACGGACCCCTTGCAGTGCTGTTCGGCGGAGCGACGGATCGCTGATGCGACGGTGGCGGCGGCTTCAACGCCGACGCCGAGATCGCCGACGCCGTCGCCGGCAACGTAGTCGAAGCCGGCGCTGACGAGGATCAGGTCCGGATGTACTATTCCTGCCACCGCGGGCACGAGCTGCGCCCACAGGGCTGCGAAGGCTTCGGTCGAGATGCCGCCGGCCGGCAAGGGAACGTTGACGACCAAGTCGTTTCCGCGCCGATAGCTCCTGGTGCCCGTGCCTGGATAGGCGGGATAGGCATGCGTCGAAACGTACGAGAGGCCGTTCCCTGCGACGGCTTCGGTTCCGTTTCCGTGATGGTAGTCAAAGTCGAGGACGAGCACGCGCGCAGCGCCGGCGGCCTGAGCGGCGCGCGCCGCGATCGCGATGTTGTTGAAAAGGCAGAAACCCATGCCGCGGTCCGGTTCGGCATGATGTCCCGGCGGACGCACGAGCGCGAAGACGGCCTCGCCGCCATCACGGCTGGCTTCGGCGGCGGCAATCGCCCCGCCGGCGGCGCGAAGCGCGGCGCGATACGACGCCGCGTCGACGACCGTATCGCCGGTCGAAAGATAGCGCGCCTGCGTAAGCCGCTCGATTTCACGCTGCGCAAGCTCCCGATAAGCGCGGGTATGGACCCGCTCGATCGCCTCGTTACTTGCGTCGCGCGCGGGAATGCTCTGCGCGAGTATGCGCTCCGCGCGCAGCCGGGACGCCACCGCTTCGACGCGGTCGGGCCGTTCGGGATGCGCGACACCCCGCAGATGATCCCCGCAGATCGGGTCGGTGACGAACTTCAGTGCGTCAGCCGGAGTGTTTTGCCGACGGGCACGGATCCGCCACGCTCTTGCGGACGCTGTCGTAATCCTTCGTGCCCTTCTTCATCATTGGAAGCAGCCGCTTGTAGGCCGCGGCCGCCTTCGAGCACTGATTCGAACCGGCGTACGACTTCGCGGCGATGTACAGCAGCTGCGGATTCGCATCGAGATAGCCCTTCGCAGCTTTATCGAGGGCATCGAAGATCTGCGCCGCTTCCTTGTAGTTTCGCAGTTCGAAGTCCGCCCCGGCAACGCAGCTCAAGGTGTCCGGCGATCGTTGGATCTCGAAGCTCTTGCCGCAGGCGTCGCGCGCACCGGAGTAATCGTGCATGCGCGAGTACGCTTGGCCGAGCAAGGCATATCCTTGGGCGTCGGGCGAGACCTGCGTGTAGTGCCGAAAGTAGCTGATGCTGTCGTTGAGTTTTCCACCTTGCATCGAAGCCTCGCCCATTCCGAGCAATGCACCGGAACTGTTCGGATCCAATGCGAGCGCCGATTGCCACTGCGCGACTGCTTGCGAAAGCTGCCGCTGGCTTGCGTAATAGTTGCCAAGGGCGACGAAACCCGCCGGGATTTTAGGGAACTGCGTGGTCGTTTGTTGGAGAACCGCGAGGCCTTGCGCGTCCTTTTTCTCCGCGACGAAATACCCGGCCTTACGGACCATGATCACAACTTTTTGGTCGTCGGTCGGAGCGGCGACGATGGCGTCGTCGAATGCCGCGCTCGCGCGCGCGTCGTCGTGTTGGCGCGCATAAAGATCTGCCTTGAAGACCAGCGCTTGGATGTTGCGAGGGTCTACCGCAAGAATTCGCGCAATCGATTGCAGCGCCATCGGAATGTTATCTTGCTGCGCGTAGGTCGTCGTTATTTGAAAGAGTGGCGCCGTATCCTTAGGATTCAGGGCGTAGGCGGCTTCGAACTGAGCCCGCGCATCGTCGAAGTGCTGCTCGGCTGCATAGACGCTGCCCAACGTCGAGAGCGCGCCCGGATCCGTCTTGTTGAAGGTCACCGCGCGCCGGGCGATGCGCTCGGCGTCGGCCGGGCGATTCGTGCGGATATAGATATCGGCAAGCTGCGCGAGCACGCCGAGGTTCGTCGGATCGAGGTTCGAGGCTTGTTCCAAGTCGTACGTCGCGCCCGCGTAGTTGTTGAGCTGCTCTTCTGCAAAACCGTCATAGTAATAGACCTGCGCGGTTTTGTCGCCCATCTGCAGCAGGTGTTGCGTGTACTGCAACGTGATGTCGGGGCGGCCGACCTGTAAATATTCGGCCGCGAGTTGCGCCATGGTGAGTTGGTCGGTGGGGTTTGCCTTGAGCTTTGCCTGCAAGCGCGGGATTGCGATGCTGGGTGGTTCCGGACTCGCGGTCGGCAGTGCCGACGGCGAGGGCGATGGGCTTGGCGTCCCGGTTTTCTTAGCGCCGAAGAGTCCGGCTTGTGCGCTCGGGGTCGTCGCCGCGACGCCGAGCACTACAGCCGCGATAATTAAAAGAATGAGTCCAAATCGTTTCAAGAGAGCTATCCTTTAGCGTTTTCAATGAGTTTCGTCAGTTCGGGAACGATGCGGAAGGCATCGCCGGCTACCATCAGATCGGAGAATTCCGCAATAGGGGCGGCGGGGTCTTTGTTGATCGCCACGATCGTTCCCGACGCGCGCATGCCGACTTTGTGCTGGATCGCCCCCGAGATGCCCACGGCGATGTAGAGCTTCGGGGTGACCGTCTTCCCTGTCTGCCCGATTTGTAGATTATACGGCACCCAGCCGGCGTCGGCAGCCGCGCGCGAAGCGCCCACGGTCCCGCCGAGCGCCTGCGCCAGCGGCTTCAAGAGCGTTTCAAAGGGCTCGGGACCTCCGAGCCCTCGCCCGCCTGCAACCACGACCGGCGCCTCCTCGAGCGCCAGCTCGCCGGCTCCCTCCTCGACGTCGCGCTCGACCGCGGCCGCATAACTCTTTGCCGGCTTCTCAAGCGGCACGACCGCCGCGCCGGCGCCACCCGGCGTTGCCTCAAACGAGTTCGGACGGATCGTCGCAATGCCGTACTCGGCCGGACGCAGCGCACAGGTCGTGGTTAACGCGCCGCCTAGCTTCGGCGACGTGCAGAGAACGACGCCGTCTTCGACGCGTACCTCGACGACGTCGGCCACGATGCCCGCCGCGAGGCGTACTAAGAGACGACCGGCGACGTCGCGGCCGGAGAGCGTGTTCGGGATGAGGATCAGCGACGGTCCAATGGCCGTAGCGGCGACTTGAAGATAATCGACGACGGGATCGAGCAAGAAGGCATCAACGTCGCGATCTTCGCTGACGTGGATGGTGTCAAGCGGATACGCCTTGAGCCGCCCGGCGAGTTCCGCCGCTCCAGCGCCGAGTACGACGGCGTGCGCCTCCCCGCCCAGCTGGTCGGCGAGGCGGCGCGCCTCAGTCGCAAGCTCGAACGTAACCTTGCGCGTTTCGCCTTGACGATGCTCGACGTAAATGATGACGTGCTTCATGGTCAGACGAGTTTCTTTTCTCGCAGAAAGTCAAAGATTGCCTGAGCGCCGGCGAGGCCGTCGGCGGCTTCGACCGTTCGGCCTTTCCCGCGAGCGGCCGGCGGCGCGAAGCTGCGCAACTCGGTCTTCGAGCCGCTGGTTCCGACCGGTTGCTCCAGCGTGAGATCTGCCAGCGACATGGAGGCAATCGTCTTTTTCTTGGCTCCCATGATGCCTTTCAGCGACGCGTAGCGCGGCTCACCGAACGTCAAGGCGGTCGTCAACAGCGCCGGGAGCGGCGTTCGTACCGTCTGGTAGCCGGCGTCGGTTTCACGCTCGACCTCGAGCCCTTCGCCGGCGATCTCGACCTTGCGCGCGTTCGTAACGCATGGCAATCCAAGATGCTCGGCGAGCGCGCCAGGCACGGCACCGGTGCTGCTGTCGTCGGTGAGACCTCCAACGATTAAGAGATCGAAGTCGAGTTTGCGCAACGCGTGCGCAATGGCGTACGCCGTCGCCCACACATCGCTTCCTTCTAGAGCGGTATCGCTCAGGAACGCGGCATCATCCGCGCCCATCGCGAGCGCTTTGCGCAACGTCTCCTTCAGGGGTTCGGGCGCCATCGAGAAGACGGTGACACGCGATTCGCCGCCGGCGCGTTCCTTGAGCTGCAGGCCGGCCTCGAGCGCATATTCGTCGTACGGATTGAGTACGGTCTCAACGCCGCTGCGAACGAGCCGCTTCGTTTGCGGGTCGATTCGCTTTTCAGCGTTGGGGTCCGGAACAAGCTTAACCGTCACCACGATCTTCACGTGGTTATAGCGACCTCCGTCGGAAAGCGGGGATGATATTGAGGAACCGGTGGCACTTGGTGATCTTCAGGCGGCGGACCTGCTGAATTGCGGAAGGTTGCGCCCTCGGCGATGAGAACCCGGCGAGAATGCGTCGTTTGAGCATTACCTTAATACTCTGCGCGGCAATCGCGCCGTCCGCGGTCTCCGGCCAGACGTTTGTGCCGAAGAACCCCTATGCAACCGAGCAACAGCCCGCGACGCTGGTGCTCGACGCATCGCGGGCGTACGACGGCATCATGCAAATCCGCGAGCGGATCCCGGCTGTGCCGGGGCCCTTTACCATCGTTTATCCGAAGTGGATTCCAGGCGAGCACGGTCCAACCGGGCCGCTTAACGACCTGGCGGCGTTGCGGATCTCCGCTGACGGATCGCCCCTTCAGTGGCGTCGCGATTCGGTCGACCTTTACGCCTTCCACGTCGACGTTCCGTCCGGCGCTCGAGCCATCGACGTTAGCTTCGACGTGCTCATGAACGCTCCGGGTGATACGATGTCGTCGCACTCGGTAGCGATCGTCAACTGGAACCGTGCGCTGCTCTATCAAGAAGGCATCGACTCGCATCACTATTTTGTGAAGCCGTCGATCATCTTGCCGGACGGCTGGGATTACGCGACGGCGTTGCGTGGCGCGTCGCCCAGCGGTACGCGCGTGGACTTTGCGGTAACGCCGCTCAACATGCTTGTCGATTCGCCGCTCGATATGGGCCGCTACGTGAAAAAATGGGACCTCTGGCGCGAAGGCAACACGTTCGTGCAGCTCGATGCATTCGGCGACGACCCGCAGGATCTCGACATTCCGCAAAAGCTGCTCAAAGCGTATCAGCGCGTGCCGGCAGAGGCTTTTGCCCTCTACGGCTCGCGGCACTTTAACGACTATCACGCGCTCCTTACGCTGAGCGATGCGATAGGGTTCCAAGGCATCGAACACCACCAATCGAGCGACGATCGAGCTTCCGACGACTTCCTGACCGATCCGCAGGAGTCGCTTTCCGGCGGCGATTTGATCACGCACGAGTTCTCGCACTCCTGGAACGGTAAATATCGCCGCCCCGCGGATCTCACGACGCCAAACTTCCAGGTGCCGCAGCTCACCGACCTTCTCTGGGTCTACGAAGGGATGAATCAGTATCTGGGTGACCTGCTCTCTTTCCGCTCCGGAATCCGCGAGCCGAAGCTCTTTCCCGAATATCTCGCGACGGTCTACGCCGAGATGGATACCGAAACCGGCCGCTCGACGACCCCATTGATCGACCTCACCACGGGAGCACCCTACTACTACACGGCGCGCGGGCAATACGGCGCGATTCGCCGTAACGCCGGCGATTTCTACAGCGAAGGCGAGCTGGTCTGGCTCGACGTCGACACCATTATCCGCGAGCGTTCGCATGGCGCGCGCTCGCTCGATACGTTTCTCCACAAGTTCACCGCGCCGTCGGTTACCGGCCCGATCGTCGTGACGTATACGCGCGCGCAGATCGAGAGCTTGCTCAACCAAGTCGAGCCGTACGACTGGCACGATTTCTTCGAGCGTCACGTCTATCGAGTCGACGTCCATCCCGCGGGCGACGAGCTGGCGCGTGCCGGTTGGAAGATGGAGTACACGACCGCTCCCAACGCGTTCATCACCGCCAATCAAGCCCAGGATCATGGCGTTAACGGCTGGTATGCCTACGGCGCGGATCTCAACGGCGAAGGCGTAGTGCGGGACGTTCGCGAGAACTCGCCGGCGTGGAAAGCGGGTCTCGCACCCGGAATGCACCTTTTGGCCGTCGACGGTCAGCAATTTACGCCTGACGTACTCGAGTATGCGGTAAAGCGCGCCGAGCACTCGAGCTCGCCGATCTCACTGATCGTAACCCAGAACGGCTGGTACCAGACGCTCGCGCTCGCCTATCACGGTGGGATTCGCTACCCGCATCTGGTGCGAATTCCCGGAACGCCCGACATGTTCTCCGAGATCGCCGCGCCGCACGCCAAGTAAGCGACTCTAATCGGCCTTTCACCCTTGGCGGAAAGCGCCGTCTCTTGCGACGAGAAGCCTTCTTCTATGTGAAAGGAGGTCAAGATGTCTTTCGTTCGCAGTTTGGGACTCGCGGTGCTGCTGGCTACGGCCACCGCGTGCAACGGAGGCTCCTCGTCAACGCCAAGCTCAGGGCCGAATCCCGCCTCGACGACGGTTACGGTGACCACATCGAAGGGAGCGCCGATCGCGGAAATTCAAGTGATTCTCTCCACCGGCCTCACAAACGGTGTAGCCACCGGCGAGATCACGTCGGCTCCAACCGGCGGCGACGGTCAGGTAACGTTCTCAAATTTGCCGGGTTCGGGTCAGCTCTGTGCGTCTACGTCTAACGTCGTGGGCGTTACCGTCTACCGTGCCAGCCATTGCGCTGCGCCGTTCCCGGCGGCTTACACGCTCAAGTTCAGCTCCAAGATGCCTGGTTCGTAGTAACAACGCATCGGTAGCAGGCTGCTAGGGTTTCGCGAGCAGCACGGTGTTGGGTTCGCCAACGCCGTTGGTCAACGTCGCGTACGGCGTGTACGATCCCGACTTGAATGCATAAACCGCATCCGCGGTGATGTCGGAGGTCACGACGGCTCCGCGCGGTTTAGCTTTGTTCTGCGCGCTCGCACTGTACGGGAAACCGTTGCCCGCGATCGTTTGAATCGGGCTCGTGTTGCCCAACGCGTACACGGTGATCTCGTTGCCCGACCCGTTGGTTACCCAAAGGTTTTTCGTCTTCTGATCGATTGCAACGCCGAGCGGCTCGTCGAGACCTTGCAGGGCGAGGTCTTTGACGCTGGTCGTTCCGAATGGAATCTCGTAGACGGTGCCGGCACCAAAATCGGCCACGTAAAGGTTATCGTTGGCGTCGAGCGCGAGTCCGAAAGGATCGGTGAGACCTTGCCCCGTGATAATCTGCGACGGCGACGTGCTGCCGGCCGGGAACTCCTCGATGGATGCGGGATAGGTGCTGACGTAGAGCGTTCCGTTCTTGTCGATTGCCAGCCCGGAGGGATCGCTGATTCCGGTGATTGCCGTCTTTTCGGTCGTCGAACCCTTGGGGAACTCCTCGATGTCGTTGCCGTTGCACTCGTCGGCGACGTAGAGCGTCCCTTTCTTATCCATCGCTAAACCATCGGGGCAGCCGCTCTGCGTGTGAAACGAAGCGATCGGCGCCGGATTGCTCTTCAGCGCGCTCGTCTGGTAGACGTTGACGGTCTGGTTATCGAGATTCGTTTCGAAGAGCAGTGATTTTTTCGTCGTATATGTCGGCCGGAACCTCGCGTGACTCAGAAACCCACGCGCGATGCCGGCCGTGACCGGCGCGCCGGCGCCGGCGACGCTCGGCCCGGTCGATGCCGTCACGCCGGAGCCGGCACAACCGGCGACGATCAGCAGCGCGATGGGGAGATAGGCTCGGGTGACGCGATTGACGTACATTGAGGGCCTCCGTTGAAGATTCGGCAAGCGGAAAGCTGCTTCGGTGCGGGAGTTTAAAAGCCTCGGTCCGCAGTTGCGAGCAACGGACAGGAGCGTAAGATGAGCGAGAATACGACGACTCAAATAGCAAAGCTGCTACAGCAAGTTGGCGAGGTTCACCATACGGTATTCGCCGATACCGACGGGAACGACGACGACTGGGCCACCTTCTACTCGGACTGGCTCCTCGCGCATTCGGAGCTGCCGCGGCTGCTGGCGCGGCGACCCGTGCGCAGTCACCTAACCGGGTTGCTCGTCGAACTCGACGCCGAGTACACGAAGCTCGCGACGGCAGACCCATGGCCGGCTTGGTATGCGCAACGGCTCATCGCAAAGTATGGTTAGAAAATCTTCGCCGAGCAGGTAAGCGTTCGAGCCCAAACCAAGAACGAAAAATCATGCGTCTTGTCGCGGCGCTCGCCATCGTCTTGGGTCTGGTTGCCTGCACGCACAACGACTTCATGCCAAACGTGATCCAGCTGAGTCCCAGCGGTACGGCGACGAATCCCGCACCTCAATCGATCAAGTCGTCGTTCACGCTCACGGCGGTTGAAGACGGCTATACCGGTGCGTTCACCGCTGAAACGGCCGCCGGCGAATGCTGGGTCATTCAATCGCCAGTCACGACCGGCGGTGCGTGGACCGTCGTTCCGCAAGGCACAACCTGCGCCAGCAAGCCCGCCGCCCAACGAATTCTGGTCAAAGATCAGAAGGGCAATCAAGCCACGACCTACATCCGCTCGACGAATTAGCCGTGCGGTCCGATTAAGGACGCCCTGAAGTAGCGATCGTTTAGCGGGCATTTTTGTGTCATCCGAGCGGAGCGCGCCTGGTCCTCTGAGCGGAGCACGCGACGTCTTGTCATCTGAGCGGAGCGGCAACTGGGAATAACGTTTGGCGTGGCAACGACATAGCGTAGTCGAAGGACGCGCAGGCGATCACGATGATCTACAGCGTTTTGTCATCCGAGCGAGCGCCTAAATCAGGCTCTTCTTAGTTCTCAGGGACGAAGATCAGCCCCGTTGGACTCCCGAAACCCGTTACAACCGGCGTAACGGTTCCGTACGATGTATTAACGACGCCGACGAATCCGGGAACGCTGGAATCGCTC
>DATHOO010000207.1:0-11904 GCA_035484815.1 Candidatus Acidiferrales bacterium | reverse complement strand
CCGCCGCCTCGAATATTCGCCAGCACGTAGACGCCGCCACGCTCGAGCCACAGCTTTCCGAGAATTGCGTTGTAGCTGGGTGTCTCCGAAACGTCGAACCCACCGTACGCATAGAGCAGCGTCGGATTCTTGCCGTCGAGCTTCATGTTCTTCGGATGCACGATGAAGTAGGGTATCCGCGTGCCGTCGCTCGAGATGGCTTCGCGTTGCTCGACGACGTCGTTCGACGCATCGAAGCGTGCCGGGGAAACCTTTACCGCCGCGACCGTGCCGGTGCTCGCGTCGACGTGCCAGAGCGTCGGCGGGTCGAGAAAGCTCGTGGTCGTCACGTAGGCGCTCTCACCGTGTTGATCGGCATCGTTGACCGCAATGGAAGAATCGTCGGGCAAGTCGAGTCGTTGTTTCGACCAGCCGCCATTGCCCAAGGGCGTATAGATCCAGCCGCGGCCGCGGACGTTTTCGTAGGTGACGAGCAGCAGCCGGGAGCTTGTGGTTGCGATTCCGTCCAATGTCTCGCGCGGGCCGGGAGCGTAGACGAGCGACGGGTTGAGATGCGCCGGATCGGCCGTGGCTGCAGCCAGATCGACCGCGACGAGCGAACCTTGCGGAAAGGTCGATCCGTCGACGCTCCACTCCTTTTGAATGATGAAGAGCAGCCGGCCGGCGACGAGTCCGGCAGGTTGCGCCTCGAGGGGAACCCCGAGACGTTGCGGTCCTTGTGCCGTGACGATGTAAGAGGCTGCTTCGAAGGTGGAGAGCGGCCGCGAAATCAGCAACGCGGTGTGACCGGCGCCGTCGTGCAGATCGAGCGGCGAGACGCCGTAGCCGCCATCGCTTTTGGAGCCGCGAAAAACTTCCGTCGCGCTCGCAAGCGGCTGACCGCGCACGAGTCGCTTTACGACGAACGGATAGCCCGATGCCGTGAGCTCGCCCGGCGACCATTCGCGGGCAAGTAAGACCGAGTCAGGGCTTTCCCATGCGGCGCGCTGTTTGCTACGCGGTAACGCGAAACCGCCTGGAACGAATGCGTTGTCGCGAAGGTCGAACTCGCGTACGGTTATCGCGTCTTCGCCGCCGTCGGAGAGAAAGAGCAGGCACCGCGTTTCGTCCGGCCAGCGGCAGTCGCTGCCTTTCCAGACCCAATTCGCGTTCTCAGATTTAGCAAGCGCGTCCAAGTCGAGCGCCGTCGTCCATGCGGGCGAGGCATTCGCAAACGAAGCCGGCGTCGTGCGTCGCCAAATCCCACGTACGTGGTCGGCGTCCTGCCAGAAGTTGTAGATATCGCGCGCCACGAACTCGGGAGCCGGAATACGGTCAGTGGCCTCGGCGATCTTCAATGCGCTCGCGTAGAGCCCGGCGAAGTTCGGATCGTTCTGTAGCACGCGCAGCGTCTTGGCGTTCTCGGCGCGAACCCACGCCATCGAGCGTGCGCCCTGCACGTTCTCCAGCCAGAGATACGGATCGCCGGCGACAGCGCTCCCGGCCGGCGGCGTCGCCGCCGTCGCAGTGGCCAAGAGCAACGCACAAAGCACTCCAAATGTGACGGAACGTTTCATGACGTTTCACTTCCGGCAGCGCCAAGCGGCGCCTTCATAGGGGAGCGCGAGATGGCCGTCTAAGGCAGAATTCCTAGGAGGTTGCTTATGGCTAGGACGTTTTGCACTCGCCTTGCGGTGGCGGCGGTAGGCTTCGCGGTTGTTTTCGGCTTGGCCGGCAGGTCTGCGCAGGCAGCATTGGACGTCGTCGTCGGCGCACGCAACGTTGTCCAAAGTGAGCCCGTGAGCAGCTGCGACAGCAAAGCGAGCCGGGCGCTGATTTCGGTGCTCGGCAGAGCGGCCGAGATCGGCGATACTCACGAATGGAAAGGTGCGGGAGCGGTTGATGCGGCGGGCAGCTCCTTCGCTGCCGCTGCGGTGCACTGCTATCCGCTCGACGGCACCGGTTATGTCGTAACGTTTACTTGCGCGGCGCAAGCACCCCCGGCACCTGAGAGCGCCAGCGTGATCTGCTCGCAGCTCGCCGATAATTTTGGCGGCCAGCATTGAATCCGCGCACACGCCGTGTCGCGATCGTCGCTGCAGCGTTGCTGGCCGGCGTCGTTTGGTACGCTCCTGCAGCGCTCGCTTCGGTCGATCTTTCCGTTGGCATCCGGAAACTCAGCGATACCGGATCCTTGGCCGATTGCAGCGCAAAGGCAAAAGCCTCGCTTGAGGCGTTCCTCGTCGAGGCAAGCGAGACGAGTCCCGGCAGCGGCGATTGGATCGCTCACTCGACAAACGGCGTTGCGGGGACCCCGACCGCGACGGCCGTCGTGCGCTGCCTCGCACTAAGCAAAGGCTACGTCGTAACTTTCACCTGTGCCGTGCAGCTTCCTGACAATCCATACGGCGCAGACGCGCTCTGCTTGGACGTCGCGCACAAGTTCTACGGTGGTGCAATTACTGCTCTCGCGGCCATTCCTACACCGACGCCGATGCCGACCGGCTGCGCCACGAATAGCCTTGTGGGCACGTGGGTATCCGACGATAAGCCGGGCCTGACGTTTACGATGGATCTCACCGGTAACGTTACCGACAGCGAAGGCGTTTCGGGCAATTGGGGTCTCAAAGGTACGACGGTGACGCTTACCTATTACGGAAACCACACGCTGACGCTCTCCGCCGATGGAAAACACATGCACGGCGATGGATACAGCCTCACGCGCAAGTGCTAGGGCCGGACACCGGGCGATAGTTTACGGTTTGAGGCTGAAGATCGTTCCGTCGTTGCTCGCGCCGCCGGCGGCGGTCGTGCCGTAGAGCGTTCCGTTCACATCGCGCAATCCGGCCTGCGGCATCGTGCCGTTACCGTCGCCCTTGAACGTATGGAGTACGGTTTCCCGACCCGACGTCGTGACCTCGAAGATCGTTCCGTCGTGACTGGAACCGCCGGCGGACGTCGTACCGTAGAGTGCGCCGTTGACCGCGGTCATCCCAAGCGGCCCGGCACCGTCCGTGCCGCCTTTGAAGCGGTAAAGCACGAACTCTTTTCCCGCCGCGCTGACCTTGAAGACCGTCCCGTTGTTATATTGTCCGCCGCGCCGGGTGGTGCCGTAGAGCGTTCCTGCCAGGTTGATTAACGCCGCGGATGGCGCGGCCCCATCGGTACCGCCTTTGAATCGATAGACGACCGTTTCAGTGCCGGACGTCGTAACTTTAAAGACGGTGCCGCAGCCGAAACTCGAGCACCCCGAGCCGCCGTAGTACGTCGTGCCGTAGAGCGCCCCACTGCGTGGCAAGAGCCGCGCGATGGGTGTTTGACCGTCGCGGTAGGTCGCACCGAAGCTATAGATCACCGATTCGTTTCCCGACGTCGATACCTTAAAGACGGTGCCTTCCGAATGCTCTCCGCCGCCGGCGGTGGTTCCGTAGATGGTGCCGTCGAGTTCGGTCAATCCGGCGTACGGATTCGCGCCGTCTCTGCGGCCCGTGAACCGATAGAGCACGCGCTCTACGCCGTCCGTCGTTACCCTAAATATCGTGCCTTCGTCGCCGGAGCCGCCGCCGTTTATCGTCGTACCGTAGAGGATGTTTCCAAGCGCGAGCAGTGGCGCTTCGGGAAGCACGCCGTCGGTGCCGCCCGCGAAGCTGTGGAGCACGTGCTGCGTCCCGCCGATCGTGCTCTTAAATGCAGTTCCGCCATCGCCCGCGCCGCCGCCGTACGTCGTGCCGAAGAGCATGCCGCCGCTGTACGTCAAGTTTGCTACGGGTGTCTTGCCGTTTTTTCCATTGAAGCTGAAGAGACGCGTGAAGACGACGCTTTCTTGGCGCGCTCGTACCGTTGACGTTCCGTTCGAGACGCTGCCGGGAAGCATGGCCGAGCCGCCGAGTCGCGAACAATCCGCCAGCAAGAGCATACCAAGCGCGGCGGTCATTCTTTGGATGCCGGACATGACGAAGTCGTTTCGGCGGAGGTATGCTCGCGCCCCGCGAGAATGCTGCGACGAAGCGTGAAAAAGCCTTCGGTTTTGGCGATTTTTCTGACATTCCTGGAGATCGGCGCGATCAGCTTTGGCGGCGGCGTTGTCGCCTATCTACGCGAGTATCTCGTGCGCAAGAAGAAGTGGTTCGACGACGTCGAGTTCCTTGAGATTACGTCCATCAGCAACACCTTGCCCGGTCTCAACGCGACCAATATTGCGATTCTCGGGGGCGATCGTCTGGCGGGATGGGCCGGTGCATCGGCGGCGATGCTGGGGATGTGTTTGCCGGCTTTTATCTTTATGGTTCTGGCTGGAATTGTTTATAGCCAGTCGAGTGCGCGTCCGCTTGCAACGGCGGCGCTGCGCGGCGTCGCTGCCGCGGCGACCGGACTGCTGGCGGCGACGTGGTTTAAAATCGGAAAACGATCGCTGCACGGATTCTACGATGCGTTTTTCGTCCTTGCGGCGGTTCTCGGCATCAACTACTTCAAGTGGGGGGTTCCCATTACGCTGCTCGCCGTGGGGGCGCTTGCGATCTTCACCTATCGTCCGCAGCCGGCGGAAGCGAAGCCGGCCCATGAGGAAGACGAATGGATACACTCGCTGCACTAGCCCGCGTCTTCGCGTATTTGTCGTTTCTGACGATCGGCGGCGGCATGGCCGCCTATCCCGAGATGAAAGTTCAAGTCGTACAGGTGCATCGCTGGTTAACCAACCCGCAGCTCGTCCACATCTATAGCACCGGGCAGATGTCGCCGGGGCCAAACATGATGATGGTGGCGCAGATCGGTCAGATCGTCAGCGGGTTTCCAGGTGCGGTCGTTTGCGCGCTGGCGTTCTTTGTGCCGACGGGGATCCTGACGTTTGGAATCGGGCGCCTATGGAAGAAGCTCGAGCATTGGCCATGGCGCGTCTCAATTCAGAAAGGATTAGCTCCGGTTGCCATCGGCCTCGCGATTGGGGGTTTGATCACGTTTGGGAGGACGTCACTGACCGGATGGCTGACGCTCGTTATCGGGTTCGCTACCTTCGCTGCCGTCGCGCGCACCAAGATCAACCCGGTTTTCTTTATTCTCGGCGCCGGCGTCATCGGCGTGTTCGCACTTCGCTAGTGGCGTTACCGGCCACTCAAATCACTATGGCTGTTCGAGGTGGCCGCCGAATTCGTAGCGCATCGCCGAGAGCACTTTGTCAGCAAACTCAGCATCGCCGCGCGAACTGAAGCGCTCGTAGAGCGCGTCGGTGAGCACTGGCGCGGGCACCGCTTCGTCAATCGCTGCCTTGATCGTCCAGCGTCCCTCGCCTGAATCAGAGACTCGCCCGCCGAATTTTTCGAGATTTGGATCCGCCATCAACGCCGCGGCGGTGAGGTCGAGCAGCCACGACGCGATAACGCTACCTCGTCGCCAGAGTTCGGTAATATCCGAGAGATTGAGATCGTATTGATAGTGTTCGGGATCCCGTAGCGGCGTCGTTTCAGCGCTTGCAACCTGCTTCTGCTTGCCGACGTTGGCCGAGCGCAGGATGTTGAGTCCCTCCGCGTACGATGCCATCAAGCCGTACTCGATCCCGTTGTGCACCATCTTGACGAAGTGACCGGCGCCGCTCGGACCGCAGTGAAGATAGCCTTGTTCGGCGGTGCCGCCGGCTTTCTCGCGCCCGGGCGTACGCGGAATGTTGCCGCGTCCCGGTGCGAGCGACGCGAAGATCGGATCGAGCCGCGCGACTGCGGCGTCCGGACCGCCGATCATCATGCAATACCCGCGCTCCAATCCCCAGACGCCGCCGCTCACGCCGACGTCGAGGTAGTCGATGCCCGCCGAGCGCAGCGAGGATGCGCGTGCGATGTCGTCGATGTAGTACGAGTTTCCGCCGTCGATCAGCGCGTCGCCCTTTTCTAAGAGCGGCGTGAGCTGCGCGATGCTCTCGTCGACCGCCGCGGCCGGGACCATCAGCCAGACGGATCGCGGTTTCTCAAGCCGCTGCACGAAGTCGTCGAGCGACGCGGCGCCGACCGCGCCGGCGCTCGCGGAGGCCTTAACCGCATCGGCGTTGCGATCGTAGACGACGCAGGTGTGGTCCGCCGCCATTAGACGGCGGACCATGTTCGAGCCCATTCGGCCGAGGCCGATCATCCCGAGCTGCATCTGCGTTTTCTTTCTTGGCGACTTTAGCCGCCGAGCGCGCGTTGCCCGATGACGCGACCGGTCGGCGCGCCCGTACCGTTGCTGTTCCTCCACCACACGCCGTTGAAGCTGTTGTTGTCGCCGTTGAACCAGAACGAGAAGACGCCGGCGGCGCCGCTCATATTAAATGTGGCCCGAACTTTGCGCGGATCGGTGGGCGTCACTTTGCCGTTGAGGGTCACGCCGCCCGAGACGCAGACGACGCCTGCCCCGGACTGCTTGCAGACCATCTTTCCGACGAACGCAGCGGGCCCACCGGCACCGAGGACGTTCCAGGTTCCGGCTGCCGACAACGGTGAGGGCGGGAGGACCTTATTGCCGACGAACGAGCCGTTGGCGGGGCGGCCGTTATAGCCCCACGTACCGTTGAAGCTATGACCGTTGGGCGTGACGTAGACGGTCAACCAGCCGGCGCCGCTGGGCCCGTGCCATTTGCCGTTGATCTGCGTGCTGTTGACGAAGGTGCCGGTAAATCCATTACCATTCGCGGCGTTATTACCGACGATGCCCATACCGGATTGCGTAAGCGTGACGGTGGATGTCGAAGTGCCGTTGAGGCCCGACTGCTCGATTCTCCACGTTCCCGTCACGCTCGGCGGGTTCGCGAAGGCCGCGACCGAGGTGGCCGCGATGGCGAGCGCACCGACGGCTGCTGCGATAAGACGATTCATGCTGACTCCTTAATAAGAATGGAATGCAAAGCGAGCAGCAGCCGGTTCCATGCCGAGAGGCCGCGCCCCTGGTGCTGGTGTTCGAATCCGGGGACTAGGAGGTCTTTACCGCGCCGAGCCCCCGCGTCGCGCGGGCTTCTTCGATGGCGCGCTGCAGGGTGACGCTCGTGCCGATCCGCCATTGAACGTCGAAAACGTCGTCGCCGAGCGTCCTTCGGAGGCTGCCGACCTCCGTTTCATACTCCAGGCGCTCGGCCGGAGACATCGGGGATCCAATACTCCGGCGTAAGACGTCGGCAGCACCGAGCAGACGGGCGGCTCGCGACGGATCGCCTAACGCCGCCGTCGTCAGGGCGAGGTCCTCCAAAGCTTTCGTCAGCGCCGATTTGTTGGGCATCGCGTCGAGCATCGCAAGCGCTTCATGATAGCGCGCCAGCGCTAGCTCGTAATCGCCGCGTTTATGCGCGACGGCGCCGAGATTTACCAACGAATAGATCATGCTGCCGGTGTTTCCGACCTTGCGGTGCATGCGAAGGCACTCGTTGAACAGTTCTTCCGCGCGCTGGTAGTTTCGCTCGCCGGTCGCGGCGAGACCGATTTTCATGAGCGCGTGCGCGAGACCCGACTCGTGGCCTAAGCGGCGATAGATCGCGACGCTATCGTTTCCGAGCGATGCCGCGAGCGCGAGGTCATTCTTGCTGAATGCGACCGACGAAAGGTTGGAGAGTGAGGTGGCCACGCCGGCGTCGTCGCCGATGCGACGCCGAATTCCGAGGCTCTCGACGTGCGCGTCCTGCGCTTGGTCGTACTCGCCGCGAAACTGCAAGATGATGCCGAGCGACGTGAGCGATGCGCTCAGTCCGACTTCGTCGCCGATCGCGCGTTGCAGCGCGATCGCTTGCTCGCAAAAGACGCGCGCTTCATCGAAATTCCCGAGCGCCGAAAGCAGCACGACGTACGCGCGAAGAATTTTCCCGTAGATCTCGTCGGGAACGGCGCGTGGCGACGCCAGCCGCAGCTGAAGGAACCGGCGCATCCACTCCACGCCTTCGGTCAGATGCCCATGCATCCACCAGAACCGCCAGACCGCTCCCAGCAGAAGGAAACCGTTCGCCGTCTCTTCGCGACGCGCGAGCCACTGCAATGCCGCGCGAATGTTGCCGTGCTCGAGCTCGAAGCGCGCGAGCCAACGGCCCTGCGAGGCTCCCGAGAGTTCGCGCTCCCCGCTCCGCGCGAACTCGAGCACGTGCTTCGCGTGCCGTTGCGCGATCTCGTCGAACTCGCCGCGCTCGGTGAGGCGCTCCTGCGCGAACTCGCGCAGCATTTCGAGCATCGAGACGCGCGGCTCGGCTTCGACATCCTCAGCGAGGGAGAGCATGTTCTTCTCCACGAGCGGTGCGACTCGAAAGAGGATCGACCGCTCGTCGTCCACGGCGCCGGCTACCGCGGCTGCGGCGTCGAGCGAGCCGCCATTTTGCAGCAGCGAAAGTTGCCGAAAAAGGCGCTGCTCGTCGTCGCTGAGCAAATCGTAACTCCAGGCGATCGCGCCGTGCATCGTCTGTTGACGTTCCGGCCGATCGAGGGCGCCATCGCCGAGCAGTGGAAGCCGTCGTTCGAGACGTGCCGCAAGCGCCTTGGGCGGGAGCAATAGAAGCCGCGGGGCCGCAAGCTCGATCGCCAATGGCAGCCCCTCGAGGTGGTCGACAATGGTTTCGACCGCTGCCGCGTTTGCCGGCGTCAGCTCGAAGTCGGGTTGAACCATCTGCGCGCGCTCCACGAAGAGCGCAACCGCTGCCGCGTTTTCGAGCGGGCGAACGGCATAGACGCGTTCTTCGCGCAATCGAAGCGGTTCGCGACTCGTCACGAGGACGACTAGCCGCGGACACTCCGCCAACAACACGCCGATCCACGCAGCCGCCGGCGTAAGATGTTCGAGATTATCCAGCACGAGCAACGCACGCCGGTCGCGCAGGTGTGCGATCACGGCGTCGCTTGCCGCCGCGTCGCTCGATTCGCGAATCCCCAGCGCCCGCGCAACTGCGGCAGCGACCAGCGCAGGGTCGGAGACCGGCGCGAGCTCGACGAGGGTGGGACCGAGCTCAAATGCCTTCGCGCGTTCCGTCACAACGCGCGTCGCGAGGCTGGTCTTTCCCACGCCCGCCGGACCTACTAGGGTAACCAACCGCACCCCGTCCCGCGCGAGCAGCGTGCGGAGCCGGTCGACGTCCGCATCTCGGCCGACGAGTGCGACGGCATGCAGGGTCGCGGTGGGGGCGGCCGGGGAACTCGACCGGCCGCCGGCGGGCTTGCGCGCTGCATCCTGCAGCCGGGACCGGTCAACGGGTGATAGGCCCAGCGCCTCCGCGAGAAGCATGACCGTGACGAGACGAGGGCTGCGTGCCGCGCCGGTTTCGATGTCGCTCACGGTCCGAGTGGATAGCCCGGCGCGTTCGGCCAGCGCTTCTTGCGATAGCAGCGCGGCGGCGCGTAGCGAGCGGAGCAGTTCGGGCAGCGGTTCGGTCACGTCGCAGCGCTCGCGCCGCCAAAATGTGAGTTGCTTCGTGGCGCGCGCAGCGCGTGCAAGGGAAAATGGAATCCATGATGCTCAGAGCCGACAAACCGCATGCACTCGAGGCTGCTTTTGCTCAGCCGTTGACCGAAGAGCTGCTTTCGTGCGCGGGGATTACGCCTGGGATGCGCGTCCTGGTTCTGGGCAGTGGACTCACCGAAATCGCGCTCCTCGTAGCCGAGCGAGTCGGGTGCAACGGACGCGTGATTGCCGCCCACGCCGACGCGCTCGTCGTTGGTGAGGCTGCACAGCGCGCGCTGCGCGAGGGCTTCGATCGAGTTGTCTTTTCTGCCGCATCCCCCGGAGAGATCGCGCTCGACCAATCCGTCGACGCGGTTGTCGGCCGATTCTTCCTCATGCACGAACTGGATCCGGTCTCGTCGATTCGTCATCTCGCGAGCATGGTCCGCGACGGTGGCCGCATCGTTGTTCAGGAATGGCATTACGCCTCGACTCTCTGGGCGCACACCTCGGCGTGGCCGCCGCAACCCCTCTACCAAGACTTCGCGCGGTGGTCGATCGAAGGCCTGCGTCATCGCCGAGCACATGCCGATATGGGACTGCGGCTCGTGAACGTCTTCGCCGAAGCCGGTCTCGCACCGCCGGTGCTGCGCACTGACCTGCGCGTGATTCACGGCCCCGATTCCCTCGGCTATGCGTTCTTCGAGGCAGCGATCCGCGAATTGGCCCCGGCGCTCGATTGCAGCGGCTTTGCAGCGCGGCTGGAACGGGACACCGTGGCGTCCGCCGGCCACGTATTTTTGCCGCTGCAAGTCGGCGCCTTCGCGCGCGTCACTCCAAATAGCTAGAAACTTCGTGGTTTGCCGTTTGGGGAAGCGCTAGCCTCAGAGTATCCCACTCTTCTCTGAAAGGCTTTGACGTGAACTATAAAATCTTAACCCTGCGCGCCGCTACCGGCTTGACGATTGCATCGATGACCATCGCTCCACTTGCGGGTTGCAGCGGAGCTTCGACGGCGCTGCCGCAAGCGGCGACTTCGCCGGCGTTCGCCCGGGCGAGCGCGCCCGCCGCCGACGCGGCGGAATCGCAAGCGCAGAACGATCGCCATAAGAAGAAGACGAAGCAGTTGCTCTTCGTTAGCGACAACGAAAACAACGAGATTCGAGTCTTCAATGCGGCATCGAAATCGCAGAACCCATCCCCGCTTCGGACGATTACGAGCGGCATCAACGGTCCCAACGGCATCGCGACGGACAAGAGCGGTGACCTTTACGTCGCGAACTACGTCAGCAACACCGTGACCGTCTACGCTCCGAACGGAAGCACCCCTAAAACGACGATATCGAACGGTCTGAACGGCCCCTTCGACGTGAAAGTCGATGCATTCGGCAATGTTTACGTCGCGAACGATCCGTTGTACGGCGGTATTGCATTCATCACGCTGTATCCAGCGGGTTCGTCATCGCCCAGCTATACGTGGTCGGTTCCGACGACCGGCACCACGATCTCGGGCATCGCGTTGCTCAACCCGACGACGAAGGATGAAACCTCGATCTACGCACTAGGATATACGCTGAACCAAAGCGATCTCGCGCAGGGCTTCGCTCTCACGTGTTACCCGGGCTCGCCGACCTGCACGACGCTTGGGTATACTTTCGGACAGACCGGCGGTATCGCGGTCTCGCAATCACCCACGAGCAAACCGTTTCAGTGGCTCGCCGTCGATCAGTACGTTCCAGGCGTGGATATCTTCACGCTCGGCGGGTCAACCACGCAACTCGTGACGGGAGGAACGCCCGAGTTCATCACGATGAATTCGGCGGACAACGTGCTCTACGTCGCCGACCGTTTCTACGGGCGCGTGACCGCCTACAGCTTCCCCGCAGGGAAAGTCCTGAACACGTATTCGGGCGGCGCCCAGGTCTACGGGGTGGCAACCAGCCCTTCCGGGACGTTTCACTAGACGTCCGACCCGAAGAGCGCCGGCTGCGGGTTAACAGACCGCGGCCGGTGCTCGTTGTCACGGGGCACGAAAACCACGCGCTGAATCGAAGAGGTTCCTAAAGAACGATGGGCTTCTTCGAGCCGCCCGATCCGCGGGCGATCCTCAGCGCCGATCCCATCCCGATCGCCGCGATTCTCGACAGGCTGAAGCGGCATGCGATGGCGCTGGCGCTAGGTTGCGTCGCGTTCGCCGGCGCGTACGCGGCGAACGTCGAGATCGGATTGCACGTCCGCGCCGCAACCCGCGGCGTTATCGCCGTGCGCGGTCTGTATGATGCGGTCAGGATCGCGCGCGATCGGCGCGACATGCCGCACATCTTTGCGCACAACGCGCACGACCTTTTCTTTGCCGAAGGCTACGAGCAGGCGTCGGACCGGCTCTTCCAGCTGGACCTGACGCGGCGCTACGCCTACGGACGGCTCGCGGAGATCTTGGGTGCTAAAGCCTTAACTCTCGACGAGACGCAGCGCGCGGTTGACGTTGACGGGATCGCGAGACGCCAGCTGCGGGCGCTAGCACCCCTGGATCGCGCGGCGCTCGTCGCCTTCAGC
>DATHOO010000206.1:0-2334 GCA_035484815.1 Candidatus Acidiferrales bacterium | reverse complement strand
TTGCCGAAGCAGCTCTTCTTTGCGACGCTGCTGGCCCTAACGCCCGATGCCGTGTCGCCGGGTCCCATCCACGATGCGCAAACGGCGTACCAGAACGCGTTCAAAGCGATCGGCGTGCGCCCGGACGCGGCGACAAATCTTGCCTGGGACCCGATGATGATCTTCGTCGACGCTCTGCGCCACCTCGGGCCGGAACCGACGGCCGATCAGGTGCGCAACTATATCACCCATCTGCACGGGTGGATCGGCGCGAACGGCGTGTTCGACTTCGGCGCCGGCGATCAGCACGGCATCACGGAGAACGCCGTCGATATTGCCCAGTGGAACGCGGCCTCGGGTACGTGGAAAAGCGTGAGCCGCCCCCACGGTTACCCCATCGGGTCCACGCGTTAGACCCGGCACACACCAAGTGAGGGCTTGGGGGGAGCCCAACGCCCCCATCACCGAATTGAGGTGGGTCGCCGTGAGCGGTGGCCCCAAACGTGGGCCACGACCGCGCTAAGGCGATACGAGCAAGCGGAAGAAGCTCGTAACACAAGGCGCGCCGACGTAGCTCAGTTGGTAGAGCAGCTGATTCGTAATCAGCAGGTCAGCGGTTCAAGTCCGCTCGTCGGCTCCAGCTTCAGTCCCGTACCTCAGTGGTGCGGGCCTTTTTGCAACGCCGCGGGGGTCGGCCACATGCTGGAAGCCTGAATCCTATTGGGCTTCTGCGAACTGATGATTGAGGAGCTTCGAGATATTGCCGATGAAGATTTTCTCTCTGTCGGCAACGGAGATCGGTAGTTGCTCGATAATCTCTTTCGCGCGCGGTAGCAACGGCGTCAGCGGCGGTGCATCTGAGCCGAACAGCACATTATCGATGCCGGCGGTTTCGATGCCCATCTTTACCACTGCCGGCGCATATGACGCCGTGTCAAAGTACATCTGCGAGAGATAGCCGCTCGGTTTCTTTGAGATCAGCACCGGCGAGTAGTCACCAAGAATCGAGGCCGACTCGCGCAGTTCATATGCCGTGTCCATGCGCGGCAGCACTTCGCAGATACCGCCACCGACATGCGCGCAGATCAGCCGCAGATCGGGGAATTGCTCGAGGACACCGCGCACGATCAGGCGCGCGATCGAGAGGGTCTCGTCCATCGGCCGGCCGACACTCGAGACGAGCTTATACATATTCATGCGCTCTTCGCCGAAGGCGCATGCTGGGGCGTGCACCATAACCGGAATTTTGAGATCTGATGCGATCTGCCAGAATTCCCGGGCCATATCTTCATCCGGATAGTGATCGTCATGGCTGGAATTGATGAAGCATCCTTTGAACCCGTACTCCTTGATTGCACGCTCGAATTCGCGATGGGCTTTCGCGCCGAGCGTTGGGATCGCGGAGGCGAACACGACGATGCGGTCCCTGTGCTTTGCCTGAATTTCGGCCGCGTATTCGTGCCACCGCTTAAGTTTCTCGACGCATTCGGCATCGCTCTTGCCGCGAAGATAGTGCAGCGGATTCGTGACAGCGGCGAACTGGATGCCGGCCTTTGCGTGTGAGTCGAGGAGCCGATCGATTTGGAGCGGTGAGTTGCCGCCATACCTTGCTACCTGCTCGGTTTCGTCAGGCGGATAGATGTGGGAGTGAACGTCGCAGATATGCACTTAGTTTCCGTCCCAAACGAAGTCGGCGACCGAAATTGCCGGAAGCATCTTGTATTTGACGGCTGCGTCGAGTACGACTTGAAAATCGCGCAGGTTCAACTTTGAAGCGTACCGCTGGTTCGTCGGAATGGGTGCGGTCTTCAGGTATTTTGTAAGGACATCGGCGGCCTTGGAGGGATTCCGCATCGCCCAGTCGCCGGCTTCATAGATCGCGGCAGCGAAACGCTTCGCGACATCCTTGTTCGCTGCGAGCCACGTTGTCGTCGTAAACCAGGCCGTCTGAACGAAGACCGGCCCGATCGCATCGTCTCCGATGGCGATCATATGCACTTTGCCCGAATCCAGGGCGGCTTGACGCGACGGGTCTTGCATGTTCACGGCGTCGACGCGGCCTTGCAGAAGTGCCGCGAACTGCGACTCCGGCGGGATTTCCGTGAACTTCACGTGCGAGGAATCTCCGCCGGATTTGTCGACTAGCGTGCGGATCGACAATTCGTCGAGCCCGTTCAGGCTCGAAGAGCCGACGACTCTGCCGGTGAGCTCTTTGGCGTTGGTAATCGGCGAGCCGGACGGGACGAGCAGTCCAGCATTAACTTACTTTGAGTCGTGAACGGCGCCCGCTGCCAGTATCACGAACGGTATCCCGTGCACGTGTGCTTGTCCGAGTTGAAGCACGGTCGAGACGCC
>DATHOO010000205.1:0-2895 GCA_035484815.1 Candidatus Acidiferrales bacterium | reverse complement strand
GTTGGCATAGATCGCGATGCCACTGCCCCGAGAGGTCCCGCCGGAGACGGCGAGGTCTCCGGAAAGCGGATCGACGGCGCAGAACTGCGTTACTCCCCCGAGCGGATCGTGCAAGACCGCGATCGGCCGCGTTTCGCCATGCCCATACTCTCGGATTTCATTGCCGTCCGGGATAAAAACGTCGCCGTTGCCGTCGGAGCAGAGACCGCTGGCGCGCAGGTTCTGTAGCCAACCTTTGAGCTTGCCCTCGGGGTACGAATAAGCGTAGACGCTGCCACCTTGGCGATTCGACACGTAGAGAAGGTCGTGTGTCGTGGCGTCGCGAGCCATCCACGTGGCTGTACTATTGAGCGGCGGCACCGCTTCGGCCGTCACGCCGCTGGGCGGGGCCCCCGCGCCATTGCCGTTGCAAGCACCCAATGCTAACGCAACCGTGAGAAATAGCGAAAAACGAGCGAACATGCAAAGCACCTCCGGAGACACTTACGAGCGCCTGTACGCTTTCGGAGAAAGCTTCTGCCTTTCCTACGAAAACACCGCGGGCGGCGCATTGCCGACTAGGGTGACCGGCTTCAACTATGCCAGGCTGAGCGGAACCGAAAGGTAGTGGAACCACCCTATAGCGAGCGCCATCGCTCGCGAACGTTTGCTCTATCTAACCCAGCCGGGGCCACGATTCGCACCGAATCGAGACCCTCGACAACGATGTTGCAACCCCGCCACCCAGCGCGGCGCGCGCTCGCCGAAAGCGGCTTACGAGGCTCGACTCGCTCTTCGGTGATGAGTCGGCCTGGAAACGCGTCGACGAAAACCACTGTCGCGAATCGCGTATCGAACTCGACCAGGACGTATTCCGGCATCGTCCCGGTGCGAATGGCATCGACTGTCGGCTGGTACGCTGCACCGGGGATCTTCTTGCCAAGCCGTCCATTCTTGCCCTTAAGCTGATAGCGGCTTTCGCAAACCGCGCACGCGAAATCCGCCACCGGCGTATTGTCGGGCAGCTGATCAAGTTCGTCGCGCTCACAGTTCAAGCAATATAGGTTGAAGGACGCCCAGGTTTCGAGCGCTACGCGCGTCGCCTGGGCCGCGCTCACGAATCGGCTCGCTACTGCCATGTCGATGAGTGGGCTAAAAACTGGCGGAACGTCCAGCCGCTGATAATGCCCAGGCCTAACGAATCGAAGGGCGCCTTGATCGCGCAGCACCTGCAGCGACTGACGCATCTTTGCATCGACGAACCGGTTGTTGGGGAACTCTCGTTCGAAGCGAAGGCGTTGTTTCAAAACATCGGCGAGCGAAAAATCCCGCGGAAGTCGCGAGACGACGTCGTGCATAAGCTCCTTCCACGTGACGGTCTTCGACAATTGAGCCTCCTCGAGCGCTTTGCTTTAGTGAATTTGCGTAAAAATGGCGAGAGTCGCCGCGCGCTCGTTGAGCGGCACGATACGCTCGCGATCACGTGCCACGAAAGCGATACCGTTCTCTTGCAAGATTGTCGTAATCCATCCCGTTTCGCGGTCGGGCGGTGCGCCGAATGCGAGGACCGGATCTGCGCCGGCGACTTCGGCCTTATACCGTACGCGGTAATCGAACAGCTGGCCCATCCCATAGCGCATACGGTCCACCGACTGGCGCACATCGTTCAGACTCTTCGCTTCGATCAAGAGTGACTTATCGCCGCAGCGGACAAACAGGTCGATATTGTTGTTGTACCAGCATCGGCCCCCCAACCGCTCCGCGTGACGGCGAATCAGTTCGAGCGTCCCGTTGTGATCCTTCCGTGCTCGCTCTTGCAATGCCGCGGACTCATATACGCTTGGCAGGGCTTTGCCCGACGGCACGTATCCGGTCCCCTCCGGAATCGTAGTAGCTTCGCGAAAGGCATCGCGCGGCGCCTCAACGATTAGGGGCGAGTAGCCCGCCGACAACACGGTTTCCGTTGTGACCGGCGGCGCGAATTCGCGGCCCGCAGAAACGCCGCCAAGCATCAGGATCCGGTAGTATGCTGTCTCCCGAATCGGGCGCGCGGCGCTTTGAAACTGCGGTCCCGACCCGCTCTCCGTCTCCACAAAGACGTTGTCTTGGCGCAGTGGTACAGGGCGGCTAAACGGCTCGTACCAAGCAATATTGATGTAGTAATGGTCAGCTCGCGCCCAGTCCTCGAACGACTCCCCCAGCACGCCGTGACCAATGTAAGTCGATCGCTCTTCCATGGAGGCGCCTGTTGCCGGACGATAATAGATGAAGCGTTCAAAGTCATTGATGCGGCCACGGTACTGGTGAGGATAGTGATAGATCACGCCCTCGCGATCTAGATACTTGGGATCGTCGTGCCACGTGCGCTGGCTTAAAACGACCGGCATGCCAACTTGCTAAACGGCTGCTTTGCGGTTATTAAAATCCGGACAGCGAAAAGAATGTACCGAAGCCGTGCGCACCACCGCGATAGGTAGTGCCGTAAAGCGTGCCGTTGACCTTGACTAGACCCGAAAACGGGTAGGCGCCGTCCCCCGACCCGCCGCCGAAGCTGTAGAGCACAGTTTCCGCGCCGGATTTGGTGATTCTAAAGATCGTTCCATGGCCATGCGCGCCCCCGGATGAGGTCGTGCCGTAGAGCTTGCCGTTGACATTGATAAGGCTCTCAAGATATGGGTTTTGGCCGTCTTCCGGAGTGCTGCCGAAACTGTGGAGCAGCGTCTCCGCGCCGGAAGTCGTGACTCTAAAGACCGTGCCGCAACCGCCACTTGAGGGGCAGTAGCCCCCTGCCCCTCCGTATTCGGTTGTGCCGTAGAGCACGCCGCTGACGTTGGTAAGCCCTCCATACGGAGTTAGGCCGTCTCCTGTGTGGGAGGGCGCGCCGAAGCTATAAATCGTGGCTTCAGCGCCTGATGG
>DATHOO010000204.1:0-9631 GCA_035484815.1 Candidatus Acidiferrales bacterium | reverse complement strand
TAAATCGAAATTTGCAGCCTCGTTCGCCGCCGATGCAGATCCAAGCACTGCCGAGTTTATGGCCATTTCGCAAGTGCCATGGGGGATTGATGCGCTGGCAGGACAGATCACCGAACCGGCGTGGCGGACCAAGCCCAGCTGGTATCTGCTCGTCACCGACGACAAGATGATCCCGATTGCCGCGCAGCGCTTCATGTGCGAACGCGCCGGAGCGACGCCGATGGAAGTTCCCGGCGCTCACGCGATCTACGTCTCCAATCCGCGAGTCGTTGCCACCCTTATCGAAACCGCCGCGACCCCATTTAGCAACTAAGGAGAAGGTATAATATCATGAGCGATCGCCCAAATATCGTTTTAGTGCACGGTGCGTGGGCGGACGGTTCCAGCTGGAGCGCCGTTATCGAACGGCTGCAGGCGAAGAACTATAAAATCACTGCGCCGCAGTTTCCATTGGATCTGATCGCGCACGACGTCGCGCGACTCCGCGAAGTATTGAACCGTCAGAGTGGACCAACCGTCATAGCCGCGCACTCTTATGGCGGTCAAATCATGACTGCGCTTGGAACGGACGCACCGAACGTAGTCGGCCTCGTGTACGTCGCTGGATTCGGACTCGATCAGGGCGAGTCGATCGGAGCGCTACTTGCCGGCGGACCGCCGACGCCTGCACTCGCGCACATCGACGTGGACAAGCAGGGCTTTGCGTGGATACCGCAAGACGACTTCATTAAGTATTTTGCGGGAGATGTAGATCCGGTGAAGGCCAACGTGATGTACGCCGTTCAGCAACCGTTTCCAATAACGGCTTTTTCGGACGTGATGGGCGTCCCCGCGTGGAAAGCGATACGTTCGTGGTACGTGGTCGCGCAAAACGATCAGGTGATCCCCCCAGACGCGGAGCGCCTATTCGCAAAACGCATGGGCGCAAGCAGCATAGAACTACCATCGAGCCACGTCGCCATGGTCTCTCATCCCGATGAGGTTGCTACACTCATCGAGACCGCCGCAAATACCGTACTCGTGGCAAGATGATGCTGCCAATCAGGCACGCTACGCTCGATCTTTGAGCTGGCACGTCGCATCATTCGCGGAGGCTAGTCTGGTGGGGGCCAGTATGCGAGGCCGGTCGGATAGTTCGATTGGCCGCCCCAATCGTTGATCGAGCCGATCAGCTTTCCTGCGGGATAGCTGTAAATCTCGACCTCTTGGAAATTCGTGACGAACAGCTCGGAACGCGATTGATTGAAGGCTTCCCACAGCGCACCGCTTGGAACGGAAATCTGTTTGACGAGCTTGCCGGTGGCTTCAGCGTAGACGTCGATCGTTCCGTTTCCGCTGCACGCGAGCAAACGGTCCGAGCCGTCTTCCAGGATGCCCCACGGAGACGCATATGACACCCCGAGGTTCTTTGGTTTGCCGCGCGCACGCACAAACTCATTGATCGCGCCGTCGTTGCTCCGCTCCGTCGCATACGACACGTAGATCGTGCTCGTCTGTTTGTGCAGTGCGATGCCGTACACCTGAAAATTGGGGAATTGCAGGACGCGCGCGGGCTCGCTCTCGTTCGGCCGGTAGACCGAGACCGATCCGGGCGAGAACGATGCGAACGGCGCGATGTTTGCGACGTACAAGCCGCCGTTGCGGACGGCGATATCGAACGGGATCCATGACGCCGAGACGATTTCCCGTGAGTAACTGCTCGAGCCCTTAGGATAGATCTTGATGTCGCCGGCGGCGGGGCCCTCCGTCGCGACGCCCATATCGGTTACGTAGAGGTTTCCAGCCGCGTCGGTCGTCATTCCGTCAGGGAAGTTGTCATCCTGAAGCTGTCCGATGAGTTTAGACTGTAAGCCGTGCATCGAAAAGACGTCGATGACGCCGGAGTACGATGGCGAGCCGGTCGGATCGGCAACGTAGAGCAACTCCTTGGCGCTCTTGGCTTCAGGCGAAATCCAGCCGCCGCTAGCATGCGCGAATGGCGCCGAAGGCGCCACGGCAGAGGCACCGGTGCCGGGGTTGACGCCGGCACAGCCTGCCAGCGCCAGCGCGTATAGAGCCAGAACAACG
The DNA here is from genome assembly GCA_035484815.1 of Candidatus Acidiferrales bacterium. Lineage (GTDB taxonomy): Bacteria > Vulcanimicrobiota > Vulcanimicrobiia > Vulcanimicrobiales > Vulcanimicrobiaceae > Cybelea. The sequence goes on along the minus strand of DATHOO010000204.1, from coordinate 7,564 downwards.
GACCGGGGGAAGCAAGCGTTCATGGACGATCCTACACCAGACAAACGAGCCTGTCCTTCCACTGGACGTGCTGCTTCATCCGCCGCGGCTGTGCCGGCGTAATATAGGTGTGCGACTCGACTTCACCCCCGTTTTGGTCTTCGGGGTCGTCGCGTTTGTAGCTGCGGCGACGATCCAACTCTTTGCCAGCCTGCCCGGCGGCGAGCGCGGATTGCTTCAGTTTGAGAAGGCTTGTCCTATCTACGATACGTCACGGTAAGCCCGAGTCCACGTTCGATGCTTGCGGCGGGCGGTGGGTGAGCGCGCCATGATAAGCTAGAATCAGCGTGCAAAAAGTAAATATTCGTGAGCTTGCGGAGGTAGGAAAAGCGATATGTGGACAATGAGCTGGATTCGATGCTGCCTGCGGTGACGCCGATCACCCTTGCGGCGATTGAAGCGGCGCGCGCGCGCATTGCAGAAACGATTGCGCGCACGCCGTTGCTCGAACTGCAAGGGACGACCGGGCCGAGAATCTTCCTCAAGATGGAGAACCTCCAGCCGATAAACTCGTTCAAGTTGCGCGGAGCCGCCAATGCGGTCGCGATGCTCGATGCCCAAAAGCGGGCGCTCGGAGTCTGGACGATCAGCGCGGGTAATGCCGGTCAAGGCGTCGCCTACGCAGCGCGCAAAGCCGGCGTGCCGTGCACGGTCGTCGCAATCGACCTCGCGCCCGAGACCAAGATGGCGCGGATGCGCGAGCTCGGGGCGAACGTCGTCAAGGCCTCGTGGGATGCGTGTTGGGAAGCCCTCGAACGCCGTACGTTTCCCGGGGTCGAGGGAACGTTCGTTCATCCGTTCGACGACGATAACTTCATCGCGGGCAATGCCACCGCCGGCCTCGAGATCGTCGAAGATCTGCCGGAGGTGGCGACGGTCATCACCGCGATCGGCGGGGGTGGGTTGGTTACCGGCGTTGCGTCGGCGGTGCGCGCGAAGAAGCCGAACGCGCGAATCTTCGTCGCGGAGCCCGAAACTGCGGCGCCATACGCGCGCTCGCTGCAGCTCGGAAAGGCGTCGGCTTTCGAGGAGTGGCAGCCGACGTTCGTAGACGGCTCGGGCGGCAAGAGCATCTTCCCGCGCATGTGGGAGCGAATGCGTGGCCTCGTCGACGGGTCGATCATCGTGACGCTCGACGAAACGCGCCGCGCGATGCGCGTTCTTGCGGAGCGTTCACGCGTAATCGCTGAAGGCGCAGGCGCGCTGCCGGTCGCTGCTGCGCTCAGCGGCAAGGCCGGCGACGGTCCGATCGTGGCGGTCATTTCCGGCGGCAACATCGACCTCGCGACGTTCTGCGAAACAATTGCCTAAATCGAACTTGCTAATCGCGTACAAGACGCGGGAAGTGGGCCGCTGTAACCTCGGAGCATGAAACGCTCGGATCTCTTGTCGCAAGCCGCCGCCCTTGGTCTCGTCACCGCGAGCGCACCGCTGATGGTAGAAGCGTCGACGGCCCTAGCGCAGTCCCCTGTCGTACCGCTCGCCATGCCCCCGGATGGCGTGGCGGTGGCGTTTTTGCTCGCCGACGGCGCGGTACCGATCGACTTCGCCGGTCCATGGGAGGTTTTCATGGACGCGCGCGTCGTCGGGCGCTTGCAACCCGCATTCAATCTCTACACCGTTGCGGAAACGCTCGCGCCGGTGAACGCGGGCGGCCTGAGCATCGTACCGAACTACACGTTTGTGGATGCGCCTGCCCCCAAAGTCATCGTCGTTCCGGCGCAGTCGGGCCCTACCGCATCGGTGAAGCAGTGGTTGTCAGCGTCGGCACGCAACGCCGACCTCATCATGTCGGTTTGCACCGGTGCGCTGATATTGGCCGAAGCGGGGTTGCTCGACGGGTATGCAGCGACGACGCACCACAGCGCGCTCACGACGTTAGCGATGCATTATCCTAATGTAAGCGTCGTTCGCGGAGTCAGATTCGTCGACGACGGCAAAGTCGCGACCTCGGCGGGCCTCTCAGCGGGAATCGACCTCGCACTGCACGTCGTTGCACGCTACTGCGGGAAAGAAACCGCGCGCCTTACCGCCTACGACATGGAGTATCAGAGCAACAGCTGGATGACGGCAAACAACACGGCTTACCTCAAGGCGCCCATCGCGCAAGCCGGCGATGCGATTTGCCCCGTTTGCTGGATGGAGGTTGATCCCAAGAAGTCGCCGACGCTGTCGTATCGAGGAGCAGCGTATTACTTCTGCATGCCCGAACACGAGAAGATCTTTGCCGCTGCGCCGCAGCGCTTTTTAAGTGCGATACGCGATGCGTAGCTTCCCTCCGGGGTACTATACTGGTGAGATCAACACGTGGGAGACGTGTGGCGCCTTTCTCACAGAAGTTCGACACACGGCGCCCAAATCGGTAGCCTTGCATCAACATGAAGCGCCTTATTTCTGCTTGCTTCTCGATGGGGCGTACGCCGAGCGCGGCGACGGCTTCGACCTTCGCTACGAGCCCTACACGCTGGTCTTTCATTCGGCTGGTACGCTCCACCAGGACCGCATATTGGAGCCGTGCCGGTTCTTTGCGGTCGACCTCTTGCCCAAATGGGAAGAGGCGATCGTCGGACTCGGCGGCACGCGCGCTCACGTTTTCGAACTTGCGGGAGGCGATCCGGTGTGGCTGGTGCTTCGGCTATACCGCGAGTTCCTTGCGCGTCCGGGCGCCGTCGAATCCACGGTTGAAGCGCTGGTGTACGAACTCTGCGCGCACGTCGCCAAGCGTAACGTCGAAGAGTTTCGTGAGCCGCTATGGCTTCCAGCGGTCGACGTCGTGGTGCGCGAGCATTTTCGACAGCCGCTGGAGCTTGCATCACTGGCGTCGAGCATCGGCATACACCCGACCCATTTGTGCCGTGCTTTTCGCCGTTTTCGTGGACACACGGTCTCGGAGGCGATACTCGCCGCGCGCGTTGCGTACGTTGCGCGACGGCTTACGGAATCGGACGAATCGCTCACCGAGATCGGGGCAGAAGCCGGGTTTGCCGATCAAAGCCACATGACGCGGATCTTCAAGCGAATCACCGGCTATCCGCCGGGAGAGCACCGGCGCCGCCTACAGCTGCGTCGTCACGGCTATCGGGAGTGCCCGTCGGACCAAACCGTTCCGTCCTGACGCGCGATGCATCGTAGCCCGCTTGGGTGAGCAACCGCGATGCCACTTCGACGAAGCCGGTTGGTCCGCAGACGTACGCAATTGGGTTTTGAGAAGAAGCGAAAGCGGTGGCCTTGATGAGGGAAGGCCCGATGCGCTGCGGCGTGGATGGCCATTGCGGCGGAGCGACTCTCGTATAGTTAAACGTCACGCCGACACCGCTCGCCTCGACTTCGAGCTGCCGCAGTTCTTCTGCATAGTAGATATCGTTGGGAGAGCGAACGGAATAGATGAGGCGAAACGGTGCGGGGCTGGCGGCATTCTTTCGCGTCCGAATCATCGCCATGAGCGGGACGATTCCCGATCCACCGGCGATCAGCTGCGCCGGCTCGGTCTGGTCGGGAGTCCAGATGAACCATCCCCCAATCGGCCCGAGAATCTCAAGCGGACTTCCCAGTGAGATTGTCTCGACGAGATATGGTGAGACTTCGCCGTCTAGCATCAGCTCGATGGTAATCTCCACTCGTTCCCCATTCGGAGCGCTGGCGATCGAATAGGACCGCACGGCGGTATAACCGTCGGCCGCTCGCAAACGCACGTCGACGTGCTGTCCTGCCTCGTGACCTGGCCAACCCGGAACGTCGAGCACCAGCGTCCTTGCTGTTTCGGTCTCCGTGCGGCGATCGACGACCTTCGCGACGTGCCAGCTCAGTCGCCCGTGTACCGCTGTTCCCTCCACGGATCTCCGTACATGTTGTAACCGCGTTGCTCCCAAAAGCCGGGTTCGTCCTGTGGCAACAGGCTAAGACCGCGCACCCATTTCGCACTCTTCCAAAAATACAGGTGCGGAACCAGGAGGCGCGCCGGTCCGCCGTGCTCTGGCTCGAGATCCTTTCCGTCGAAGCGAAACGCGATCCATGCTTTGCCGCTACGCAAGTCCGCTAACGGCACGTTGGTGCTATAGCCGCCGTAGGAGTGAGCCATCGCAAAGCCGGCAGACGTCTCAACGTCACGCAGGAGCGTATCGATCGAGACGCCTTCCCAATGAGTGCCGAGTTTTGACCAGCGCGTCACGCAGTGAATGTCGGTCGTTATCCCTTCGCTGGGCAATTCGCGAAACTGCGACCAGCTCCACGTTCGCGTCGCTCCGTTTTCGGCGACGACCGAAAACTCCCAAGCACTCAGTAAAATCGAGGGGGTAGGTCCAGCGGACAAGACGGGAAAGTCTTTCGTGAGGTATTGGCCGGGTGGCAGAGCACCGCTGTCGCGGCGCCGTTTGCCGACGAATCCCGGCGTCGTGAGCGGTGTCTCATCCATGCGACGCGGTTTCCTCTCCACTTTTATTATAACGCACGACCCGGGACTAGCGACAAGCTCCGCATTAGTAATGAACCCAGATATCCATCGTATAGACGTTCCTGCGCGCGATCGAGGAAGTGTCGAGGGAGCCGTTGTGATGAGCGTTCAGCAGGAAGTAGGTTCCGTCACGACCCTCTGCGAGCTCAATCTTTGGCCAGTAGACAGCGTTATTGCAAAACGCCGCACACGCATGCGTGAGCGACTTCACCACAAACGCCGACGGCAGCCCCGTCGGAACTCGAACCCAGCCCGGCTGGGTGAAGTTATGCTGCGATCCGGTGGTGCGGCAATCGCTTCCCGCGCAAATGGAGACTTGGACCTTTCTTACCCCGGCTTGCGCGACGGAACTTGCGGCAGCGAAGGCGACGGCAGTCAACACCACGACGGCGAGCGCTCTTTGCATGTACTCCTCTTTTCGACGGTTCCCGGCCATATTGGCGTCCCGGCAGGCGCGAACCTCGCGGCGCCGTACAACAACGGTCGTGCTCGGCAAGACGCTCTTCTCGCAGCAACTCGGCGACGTCGCAATTTCGCAGACGGCCTACGAGCCCGGCATGCTAATGGAAACGCACGGGCACGACCGTGCGTACATTTCGTTCGTCATCGAGGGTCGCTACACGGAGCACTCACGGGAGGCGCCGCGTCATCTGCACCGCAGCATGCTCGTCTTTCACCCGGCCGGTGAACTCCACGCCGACTGCGTCCACGACCAATCGATGGCGACGCTGAACATCGAGTACCTCTCGGGCGATTTCCCGCACGAGTTCTTCGCGGCCGGCGGCAGCGAAGTCGAGACCTTGGAGCGTCGTTTCTTGGCGGCCTTGCCCGCTGCGGGCTGGGGTCTTCGCGATGCAATCGCTGCAATCGCAGCGTTCGTTCGCATGCGAGCGAAGCCCGAAGAACCTCCGGACCCAATGGTGCGAGCGCGGGAAGCGTTGCGTGACGTCGTTCGGCCGCGACCGGTGAGTGCGCTGGCATCGGAATTGGGTATGCACCGCGTCGCTCTCCACCGCGCCTTCAAACGCGCGTATGGCGAGTCGCCGCGCAACGACGCCGCGAGGAATCGCCTCGCTGCCGCTGCCGAACTGTTGACGGCTTCCGAGGAGAGTGTCGCGAGCATCGCCGCTTCCTGCGGCTATTTCGATCAGAGCCATCTCTGCCGGCAGTTCAAACGGTTTGCCGGGATGGCGCCTTCGGCGTATCGCCGAGCCTTCGGCACTCGCTAAGAGGTTACAAACGTACAAGCCGGCGACGCCGGCGCGTGCTATGAATGGCGTCGTGGGGCGCTTGCCGGCGTTAGTTTTGTCGTGGTTGCTTGCTCTAGTGGCGGTTCCCGCACCGTGCGAGAGTGCCGGCAGCTCGGTGCCGCAATGTAACGCTGCATTAGCGTTGAGCCGGATGCGTGCGGCCATCGGCGGCGCTCGCTGGAACGGCATAACCCAGGTAACCGCCTACGGAACGGCTACGGTTTCGGGCCTGCGCGGTACGGCGCGATTCGACGTCGATCTGCTAGGGGGCCGGTACGCGCGACGGTTTCAGATCGCGGTCATGGGATTCAATGCCGAGATCTATGACGGATCGACGATCTGGGCGCAAGACATTTCGGGCGGTGTGCATCCATACGATTCGGCATACGCGCGCGAGCAGTCGGTGACGAACGCCTACCTGGCTCGCCGAGGGTACTTCGATCGGCGATCTCCGGCGTCGTTTACGTGTCTCGGAACGCGTGTTGCAAACGGGAGTTCCCAAGTCGTGATTGGCGTTGCGCCAAAGGGCGGCAGCGCGGCCGAGCTCGCAATCGATGCGCAAAGCGGCTTGCTCGCGAGCGTAACGCAACGGCTTCCGCTCGAGCGGTCGGTGGTCACGTTTGCGGATTACCGGACGGTCGACGGCGTGGTGTTGCCGTTTTCAATCTCGGCGGGAACCGCAAAAGATCCAGCCGATGATTATGCCTTTACGGTGACGCGTTACGACCTGCGGCGCGACGTGCGGAGCGCCGATTTTTCGAAGCCCGTTGCGCGAGCGGCGATTCGGATGCTCGGTGGGGCGACGTCGACCACGGTCCCTATGATGCTGGAAGGTCGCCAGCTGATGGTCTGGGCGTCGATCAACGGGCGATCGGAGATGCCGTTTATCCTCGACACCGGCGGCCATGCAATCCTTACGGCGCTGGCTGCGAAGAGCTTGGGCCTTACGCCGGCGGGCGCCGGCGAGAGCGGCGGCTCGGGCGCCGGCACCATATCGACGGCCTACACTCGTGTACGCAGCGTTCGCATCGGAAGCGCGGAGCTACTCGACCAGCCTTTCCTCGTTATTCCGTACCCCTATTCGTTTTACGAGCGTGGAAAGCGAACACCACTGGCCGGTATCCTGGGTCTCGAGTTCTTCGAACGTTTCGCCGTGCGTTTGGATTACGGCGACCGTACCGTGACGCTAACCCCCCTCTCGGCGTTTCGCAATCCCGGTGGCACGGCGGTTCCAATCACGTTCGAGAGCGACCCGGACGAACCGATGGTCGATGCTGCCGCTGATGGAAAGGAAGGGCTCTTCGGCGTCGATACCGGAAACGCAGGCGACCTGATTCTCTTCGGGCCGTTCCTGGAACGAACGGGACTCGATGCACGCTACGCCGGCGGAACGCTCACCATCGGTCACGGCACGGGCGGCACCAACACCGGACGGCTCGAGACGCTCCGAACTTTTGCTATCCGCGGTGAATCTTTGTACGGGATCAAAGCGAACTTTACGAAGATGAAGACCGGTGCGTTCTCGGCCTGGACGCAAGCCGGGAACGTGGGCTTCTCGATCCTCTCGCGATTCGTCCCGACCTTCGACTACGCGCGGCAGATTCTCTATCTCGCGCCGGCGCAGCGAGCGACTCCGATTCCTCCTAATCGCTCGGGGCTCGCCTTTGCGAAAAACCAACCCGGCGCATTCGACGTCATTCTGGTAAAGCCGGGGTCGGCTGCGGCAACCGCAGGCATCGTTGCCGGGGATCGCATCGTCGCGATCGATGGAAAAAGCGCCACCGACCTTTCGCGCGCCGACCTGGTTGGCATCGTGACCCAAGCC
>DATHOO010000203.1:0-6546 GCA_035484815.1 Candidatus Acidiferrales bacterium | reverse complement strand
TGGATATTTACGCGACCGATGCCGGAACGGTCACGGCGCCGCAGCCGAAGCTCGTCATCGAGGTCGACTTTTCGGGGGGCGCTTCGGGGAAACTCTACCTTTGGGGAACGCCGACCGTTGATCCGGCGACCCGAGTGATCTCGATGCCCGATCTCAACTACACCACCGACACGAGCCGTCTCTTGATACGCATGTTCGCTCCACTGCTGACCTCGAACTTCGTCGTCTCACGAGTGCGCAATGCCGCAACTTTTGACGCGTCGAAGCTCATCGACGAGCACACCGCGCCGTTTATGAAACCTTACGATCACACTTTCACCACCTCGGATGGCACGACGGTTGCGTTACGTGCGGTGCCGGCATCGGTCGGGCTGAACGGCATTGGAGTCGACGCCGATGCGCTCGTCGTCCACGTCGTCGTGCCCGGGACGCTCACCGCAAGCGTGGATACCTCGGCCGACGCGCTGTCGCTTGCGAGATGATGACCAAGGCAGCACGCCGGGCTGCTGGGAAGAACCTGCGATCGCGCTCTCCCCGGGCGGCGCATGCGGAATGGACGATACGGTCCGACGACGCGGTTGCAATCCTCGGCGCGTCGGACGAAGGTCGAATCGAAGAACTCGTACCAGTCCGTTACGGCAGGATGTCGCTATCACCGTTCGCCTTCTTTCGAGGGACGGCCGCGATTCAAGCGCACGATCTCGTCCGCTCACCGAGTTCGGGGATCGTGGTCCAGCTGTGTGGCGACTGTCATCTGATGAACTTCGGTGGATTTGCGACGCCCGAGCGGCATTTGGCGTTCGACATCAACGACTTCGACGAAACGTTCCCCGGGCCGTTCGAATGGGACGTCAAGCGGCTGGGAGTCAGCATCCTGCTTGCCGCTCGGGGCCGTGATTTTTCCGAAAACATTGGAGAGGAAGCCGTCCGCGCATCCGTCGCATCGTACCGTTTGCGGATGGCCGAGCTAGCCAACCGGACGATCATCGAACGTTGGTACGAAGGCATCCGCATCGAGGATCTGATCGAGCACTTTTCGGTTCATCGCAAAACCGAGCGTACGCTGCTGAAGAAACGCCGCCAAGCAGCAAAGCGTACCTCAGAGTCGGTCTACCCGAAGTTGACGAAGATCGTCGACGGTCGGGCGAAGATTATCGACGATCCGCCGCTCATAAGCCACGAGTATAAGCAGCGCTTGGGCTGGGAGGAGAGGGCGACCACGGTTATCGACCGGTACAAGGCGTCGGCAACTGCCGAGCTTCGTCAGTTGCTGAACCGCTACGAATTTGAAGACGCCGCCTTAAAGGTCGTCGGCGTGGGGAGCGTCGGGACGCACTGTTATATCGCGCTCTTCCTCGCAAATGGGGAAGAGCCGCTCTTTCTCCAAATGAAGGAGGCGCGGCGATCCGTGCTCGAGCCGGCCGGCCCTAAGAGCCGCTTTGCGCATGAGGGTGAGCGCGTGGTGTACGGGCAGCGGCTGATGCAGGCCGCCGGCGACATCTTCCTCGGCTGGACGGAGCTGCCGGGGGAACGCGATTTCTACGTGCGTCAGCTACGCGATATGAAGATATCCGCAGATTTCGAGAAGCTCGATCCGCGCCTGCTGGTTAACTACGCAACGATGTGTGGCTGGGCGCTCGCGCGCGCTCACGCCAAAGCCGGCGACGCCGACGCGATCAGCGGTTACTTGGGCCGGAGCGATGTCTTCGATACGGCGATCTTCGAATACACCAAGGCCTATGCCGTTCAAGTCGACCGCGACTACGCGGCGATGCAGGACGCGATTCGCTCGGGCCGCTTAACGGCTCACTTCGAATCCTAGCAGGCTGAGGTACTCTTGGAGGCTGCGTGGCGGTCCGGACTTGCTTGCGAGTGCCTCCGCCAGCGCCCGCGCCGTGTCGAGACTCGTTAAGCACGCAATATTCGCTTCCACCGCCGCGCGGCGAATCTTGTAGTCGTCGGAGATCTCTCGCGGCCCTTTGGCGTCGTTGATGACGAGATCGACGCTGCGTGAAGCGATCAGGTCGAGTACATGTGGCGATCCATCGGCGATTTTGTTGATCGGCTCGGTCGTGATCCCGGCGCTTTCGAGAAACGCGTGCGTACCCGGCGTGGCGACGAGCGTGTGGCCGAGTGCCGCATAGGCGCGCAGCACCGGTATAGACTCATCTTTCTCTTCATCCGCAATCGAAACGAGAATCCGGCCGCCGCTGCCGGGCAAGCGTATGCCGGCGGCGAGAAATCCCTTGCGAAGCGCTCCGCCGAAGGAGTCGTCGATTCCGAGCACCTCGCCGGTCGACTTCATTTCCGGCCCCAACACCGTTTCGACGCCAAGCATCTTTGCGAACGAAAAAACGGGCACTTTCACCACGACGTACGGCACGTGCGGCCGGAGTCCGACTCCGTACTCCATATCGGCCAACTTCTCGCCGAGTGCGATACGCGTTGCGGCGGCAACCAGATTAATGCCCGTCGCCTTTTGAATGATCGGCACCGTGCGGCTGGCGCGCGGATTGGCTTCGATGATGTAGAGCGTCGCGTCGTGCAACACGAACTGGATGTTGATCAGCCCGCGAATTCGCAACTCGCGCGCGATCGCATGCGTGACGCCGGCAATCCGCTGCTCCATCTCCGCATCGATCGTCTGAACCGGATAGACGCTGATGGAATCGCCGGAATGTACGCCGGCGCGCTCGAGGTGCTCGAAGATCCCCGGAATGAGAATATCGTCACCGTCAAAGATCGCGTCGACCTCGAGCTCCAAACCCCGGATATACTTGTCGACCAGCAACGGGGCACCGGCCTGGATTGCGGGAGCAGACTCGGCATAGGCCGCCAGCTGCGCCTCGTTGTAGACGATTTCCATCGCGCGACCGCCCAGCACGAACGACGGTCTGACGAGCACCGGAAAGCCGAGCTCGCGCGCGATCGCGCGCGCCTCGCGAAAGCTTCGCGCGGCCTTCCCCTGGGGTCGCGCGACGCCCAGACGTGCCAGCGCCGCATCGAACTGCTCGCGATTCTCCGCCATGTCGAGCGATCGGCGGTCGCTGCCGATGATCTTCACCCCGCGCCGGCTGAGCTCGGCTGCGAGATTGATCGCGGTTTGGCCGCCGAAGGCAAGCATCACGCCGATGGCGTTGGTCGCACGATATGCCGCTTCGACTTCGTCGGCGCCGGGCGGTTCGAAGACGAGGGCATCGGAGATGTCGAAGTCGGTCGACACGGTCTCGGGATTGTTGTTGATGACGACCGGCGAATGTCCGGCGTCCTTCAAAGCCCAGGCCGCGTGGACGCAGCTGTAATCGAACTCGATTCCCTGCCCGATACGGATCGGGCCGCTGCCGACGACCACCACGGCATCCGCCGGCGTCGGGCGCATCTCATCGAGCTCGCCTGGGGAGAGATAGTAGTACGGCGATCGCGCCGGAAACTCGGCGGCCGCCGTGTCGACCATGCGAAATGCGGGAACAAGGCGGGTTGCTCCGTTTCGCGCAGTCCGGCTTTTGCTGAGCCTCGTTAAGCTCGCGCTTGAGTATCCGAACGACGACGCTTCGGCGAGGTCCGCCGCCGTGGGCGCGCCGCGAAGGCGTTCTTCGAGGCCGACCATCTCGGCGAGTTCGTAGAGCCAGAAACGGTCGATGTCCGAGAGCGCGTGGATCTGCTCGATCGCGTCGCGACGCGTCTCGACGGCCGCGCGCCGCAGCAGCTCGCAGACCGCAAAGAGACGTTCGTGGGTCGGACGAGCGACGATCGTCTCCAGCTCGGCCCGGCTCCACTCGCGGAGCCCGCCGGTGAGCGTCTCGTGGTTCAGATCGAGGCCACGAACGGCTTTGAGAAGCGCTGCGCGGAAGGTGCGTCCGATGCCCATCGCCTCGCCGGTGGATTTCATTTGCGTTCCAATCGACGTATCGGCGAAGGGAAATTTGTCAAACGGCCAGCGGGGAAATTTGACGACGACGTAGTCGAGCGTCGGCTCGTACGCGGCTCGGGTTACGCCGGTCACGGGGTTAGGAATTTCGTCGAGCCGCTGACCGAGCGCGATCCGCGTAGAGATCTTGGCGATTGGGTATCCCGTTGCTTTGGAGGCCAGTGCTGAGCTGCGCGAAACGCGCGGATTCACCTCGATGATCGCGTACTCGCTGCGGTCGGGACGGAGGGCGAACTGAATGTTGCAGCCGCCTTGAACTTCCAGCGCGCGAATGACGTTGATGCTGGCGCTGCGCAGCATCTGGTATTCGAGGTCGGAGAGGGTCTGGGACGGCGCAACGACGATCGAGTCGCCCGTGTGAACGCCGACGGGATCGATGTTCTCCATGTTGCAGACGACGATGCAGTTTCCGGCGCCGTCGCGCAGCACTTCGTATTCGATCTCTTTCCAGCCGAGCAGCGACGTTTCTAAAAGAGCCTGATGAATCAGGCTCGCATTGAGGCCGGCGTCGAGGGTCGTTCGCAGTTGCAGCTCGTCGTAGACGATGCCGCCGCCGGTCCCCGCCAAGGTATAGGCGGGGCGAACGACGAGCGGATAGCCGACGCGCCGCGCAAAATCAACTCCCTGCTCGATCGCGGTAACGACAGCGCTCTCCGGAACCGGCTCGCCGATCTCTTGCATCTTGAGCTTGAACTTCGCCCGGTCTTCGGCCAGCCGTATCGTTTCGATCGGCGTACCCAGCAGCTCGACGTCGTACTTGCGCAAGACGCCCGCCTCTTCGAGCTCGACGGCGAGATTGAGACCGGTCTGCCCACCGAGCGTCGGTAAGAGTGCGTCGGGCGCTTCACGTGCGATAATCTCTTCGATCGAGCCAACCGCGAGCGGTTCGAGATAGACCGCATCGGCGATCTCCGGATCGGTCATAATCGTCGCGGGGTTCGAGTTGACGAGGACGACGCGATGGCCTTCCTCGCGCAGCGCGCGGCACGCTTGTACGCCGGCGTAGTCAAATTCTGCGGCCTGACCGATCACGATCGGTCCCGACCCGATGACCATGACGTTCCGGCGCGGCATTCTCGGGCCGTCTTGTTATCGGGTCGGGCCGAAAGTCCCTTGCTGCCGGAGCCGCAAGGGACTTTTGCTGCAGGCGCTACGGCTGAATCAACATCCCGTCAGTGTTGCCCGCGGCGTCGGTGTAGAACCCGACCAATTCACGATGATTGTTCAGGCCGTTGACGACCGTCGAGCCGATGCCGTTTGGATCGTCGATGCTCGTCCACTTCGCGTGCACGAGCGGGTTCGAGACCAAAAATCCGTGCATGACGCCGCTGCCGTCGTCGTAGCTTCCGACCATTTGATCCGCATCGTTGAGGCCGAACGGCTGCGTATTGCTTCCGCTTGGAAACGACAATGCGGAGAAGCTCTTACCCTTTCTGAGGAAGCCGCTGCTCCCCGCGCTCGACGTGACGATACCGGCGATGTCGCCCGCGTTGTTGATCGCGGTCGCCTGGACGCTGCCGCCGCCTGGCGGTGTCACCGGCGTGAACTTGCCGGTGGCCTGATTCAACGTAAAGCCATGGTTGACGCCATTCGCGTCGGTGTAGAAGCCAACCGCGATGCCGGCGTTATTCAGACCGAGGATCTGATTTACGGTACCGCCATGCGTCTTCGGGTCGGTGTAGCTGGTGAAGACGCCCTTCCACTGGACGAACCCGCGGTTCACGTTGTTAGCGTCGACCCAAAAGCCGGCCGTATCGCCGCGATCGTTGATCGCGGTTACCTGCGTCTCAACCGATCCGGGGTAGTTTTCGTTCTTGTAATCGTTTTGGCCGTAGGGTTTTACCAGCGTGTATCCTTGGTTCGGATGGGCGGGGAGAACGCCGCTACCGAAATAGCCGGCAATTTTGCCGTGGTCGTTGATTCCTAGCAGCTGATTGAACGTCGGGTCGGCCTGGTCGTCGAGGGTGGTAAACTGGAACATCTTTGCCGGCCCGATCCCGAGCCGCGAGGCAGGCGTTTGCGAGAGGTTGGCTTGGGGCGCCGCCGGAATTGCGCCGGACGGTAGCGAGCCGCCGCTGCACGCGCTGACGAGCAGCACCGCTCCAGCGGTTGCGGCAGCCGAAAATAGCGATCGAAGCGTCGATCCGTGTGAGTTCATCGTGGTTACTCCTTGTTCGAATGCGTGTGAGAAGGCACGCACTCAGCCTATCGGGCGCCGGAGTCGAGCACCACGAAGTTTCTAGAACTTTCGCATTGGCATCACGGTTGTAGGAGCGTGATCTCCCAGCCGTTGCCCTTTCTCGCGTAGAGCGTGCGCTCGTGCATGCGATTGGGGCGGCCCTCCCAAAACTCCATCCGCGACGGAACGAGCAAATAGCCGCCCCAAGAGTGCGGCCGCGGAACCTCCGTCCCCTCGAACCGTTGCTCGAAGTGTGCGAAGCGCTCTTCTAAGAGCGTGTAGGCCTCGAGCGGTTCACTCTGCTCGGATGCCCAGGTTGCGAGGCGGTGTCCGCGCGGGCGCGCGCTGAAATATTCATCCGACTCTTCCTCGGTGAGCTTCGTGACGTCGCCCTCGATGCGCACCTGGCGTTCGAGTTGCGGCCAGTAGAGCACAGCGG
>DATHOO010000202.1:0-3468 GCA_035484815.1 Candidatus Acidiferrales bacterium | reverse complement strand
GTGTACGGCGCGAGCATTCCGGCACCGGCCCATGAAGCGCCGCGCCCCGGTTCGCCTCGGTCAAAGACGCGAACGCTTGCGCCGCGGTCGGCAAGCTCAAAGGCAATCGCCAGCCCGATCAGCCCGGCCCCTACGACGATGACGTCGCCCCCGTTTTCACGCATCGGCGTCATCGTTTGACGGACGAGAGGCGGAGACCGGCCTTGTCCACAGCGCCGAAAGCGTGGTATAGTTCAACCAGTTGAACTATGAGTAAACGATTGCAGCGTGACGATCCCCGCGAGTATCGAGCGTGGAATCTCCAGGACGCGAAGGCGCGCCTATCCGAGCTTGTGGATCGATGCATCGTCGGCGAACCGCAAGTGATTTTTCGTCGCGGCCAGCCCGCGGTTGTCGTGCTACCGTTCGCGGAGTTTGAGCGAAACAGCGGACCGCGCGAGTCGCTTCTTTCGTTTTTGCAACGCTCCCCGCTGGCCGACGTCGACTTGGATCTGGAACGCTCGAACGAATCGATCGAGACGCTTCGCGATCTCGAGCTATGAACGGTTTTCTCTTAGATACGATGGCGGTTTCGGAAGGTGCGAAATGCCCGCACAATCCCGGATTGGCGCGCTGGCTCGAGCGCATCGATGAAAGTGCGACGTACATCAGCGTACTAACGGTCGGGGAAATACAGAAGGGCATCTCGCGCCTTGATACCGAGGCGTCAAGACGCGCCGAACTCGAGCGTTGGCTTACCTTCGATCTTATCGGACGTTTCGGCCGTCGCATACTCGATTTCGACACCAGCGTCGCTCGTCATTGGGGAACGCTCGTCGCCTCGGCGCTCGCGCGCCGGCTCCACCTTTCGATCGTCGATTCGCAGATTGCCGCAACGGCATCCCTCTACGGCTTGAGCGTCGTCACTCGCAACGTGCGGCATTTCGTTCCAACCGGCGTCGCTACGCTCGATCCGTGGTCGGACGTCTGACAAAGTTCGGCTACATGCCGAGGTAGACCGGACCTTCGCCGCCCTGGGGCGGAACCCACGTGATGATTTGGTAGGGATCGGCGATGTCGCAGGTTTTGCAGTGCACGCAGTTGGTAAAGTTGATCTGTAGGCGCCCTTCAAACTTGCCGTTCGCCGGCTCGAATAGCGGCTCGTAGACCGCGGCCGGACAGAAGTGCCGGCACGGATTGCCGTACTCAACGGTGCAGCGGTCGCGACAAATATTCGTATCCGAAACGATCAGGTGCGACGGCTGATTCTCTTCGTGCATCGTGCCGCTGTTGTAGACGTCCGTCAGTTTATCGAACGTCAGCACGTTGTCGATGGACGCACGCGGCGTGAGCGGAGGGTTGAAGCCCATCTTCGCCATCCGTTGGTAGCCCGGTTCGCCTTTGAGCTTGTCGATGAAGCCGAAGCCTTTGCCACCCGTGATTGTCGCGAGCGCGGCGTTGATCAATCCGGGCAGCATTCCGTTGTGGAAGCCTTGGTGAAAGTTACGCGCCGTGCGCAGCTCGCTATACGCCCACGATTCCTTGAACCGGCGTTCGTAAGCGGCGAGCGCCGAGCTATCACAGCTTCCCGCCAGGAGGGCCTCCCAAATCGTTTCGGCGGCGAGCATCCCCGACTTCATGCCGAGATGGATTCCCTTCAGGCGCATTCCGTTTAAGAAACCCGCCGAGTCGCCGACGATCACGAATCCGTCGCCGTAAGGACGAAGCATCGCGAAGAGGCCACCCTCAGGAATCGCCTTCGCCCCGTAGCGAATCAACTTGCCGCCTTTGAGCATGCGCGCGATGAAGGGATGCAGCTTCAGCCGTTGCAGCTCGTTGTGCGGATCGGTCGTCGGATTCACATAATCCAATCCGGTGACCATCCCAATGTCGAGCACGTTGCCCTGCATTCCGTAAAGAAAAGCGCCGCCGAAGGTTTGCGGCGGAAGCGGATAGCCGAGCGTGTGAATGACCGAGCCCGCCTTAAAACGGTCGTCGGGCAGTTGCCAAAGCTCTTTGACGCCGGCTGCGTAGACTTGCGGCTCGCGTCCGTCAGAGAGCCCCAGTCGCGACTCCGCCTGCTTTGCGAGCGTCCCGCGCGGACCTTCGCCGAGCACGACGACTTTTGCGATGATATCTGCGCCCGGTTCGTAGTTTGACTTCGGCACACCGTTGTGGTCGAGGCCCTTGTCGCCAGTGCGCACGCCGATGACGCGATGTTCGTGCCAGAGCAGCTCTTGGCCGGGGAATGCGGGAAAGACTTGCGCGCCGGCCTCCTCGGCACGTTCGCCGAGCCAGACGGAGAGTTTCTGAAGCGACGTTACGTACTTGCCGTGGTTGTTGAGCGGCGGCGGCGTGAACGGTGCCTTGATCTTGCCGCGCGACGTGAGAAACCAAAGTTCATCGCTCGTCACCGCCGATTCGACCGGGGCGCTTTCGCGCCAGTTTGGCAGCAGTTCGTCAAGTGCGCGCGGGTCCATAACGGCGCCCGAAATTCCGTGATGCCCGATCTCGCCGGCTTTTTCGATCACCAGGATCTCGAGCGCGCGCCCGGCCGCCTGCGCGAGCTGTCCGAGGCGGATCGCCCCCGCCAGGCTGGCGGGCCCGGCGCCTACGAAGAGAACGTCAACTTCGAGTCGATCGCGGTCCGGCATCGTCGGCTAGTTACACGGCGTAGGAGCCGATTCCTCAAAAAGCGCCGCAATGGCCGCAAGCACGGCCGCCCGCTGCATCGCGAGCCGCACGTGCCACGCGCATTTCGACGGCGTTTCAAAGGTCAACGCATGCCGTGCCGCCGCCGCGAGCGCCATGGTGTAGGAGACGCCCTCGATCGCGCCGGCTTCGGCACTGGCATCACCGATCGCGCGCCCCCGTTCGCAACGGTAATGTTCGTCATCGGCGGGACCGGCCAAAATCAGCGAGCCATCGAGCGGCTCGATCGGAAAGCCGGCATCATCCAGCGCCGCGATCACGCAGCGGCCGATCTCACCGCCGCCGTATTCGTAACAGTAGAATCCGCGCGCGTCGTAATCTTCGTGCAGGTCGAGCGAGAGCGCGAAGCGTTGCCCGGAGTTAGCCGCAAGCACCGCACGGGCTTCGGACGACGAACCGGCGCCGCCGAACGTCCGATTAACGTCGATGCCGTCGGCGTTTTCGCGCGTCTGCAAGTCGAAACCGCCCGGATTGACGCACGGCCAAAAGCGATACGCGAACCGCGGATCGAGCGCGTTGGTCTCGACCAGCTCGAGCAGTGCCCACGGACCCGCCGGCTCGTCGCCGTGCAACCCGGTTGCAATCGTAACGCGAGGAAGGCGCGGATCGCCCACGTCGAGGCAGAGCAACCCACCCTCCGTGCAAGCGGACAGCGCTTCCCAATGTCGCTCGAGTTCGCGGTAGGTTCCGCGGCGTTCCGTCACGGAAGGTAAAACCCATGAATTCCTCAGCGCGCCGCAGCTTCGGCAGCGACAACAACGCGCCGGTTGCGCCCGA
>DATHOO010000201.1:0-8465 GCA_035484815.1 Candidatus Acidiferrales bacterium | reverse complement strand
GCACCAGGCTCGCCAGACTTCGGGATGCTCTTGCGGCATTACCGACTCACCGCCGGGCTTTCACAAGAGGTCCTCGCCGAGCGCGCCCAGATGAGTGTCAATGGAGTCAGCGCACTCGAGCGCGGTTATCGACGCACGCCTCAGCGCGAAACGCTCTCGCTCTTAGCAGGCGCGCTGGCACTCAACGACGAGCAACGCGAGGAGTTTGAGGCGGCCGCTGCGCGTTCAGTGTTGCTTGGCCGCGGGGCCTCGGTCACGGTCGGCCCGTGGCCGGATAGCGCGATCGCAAGCCTTCCGCTTGCGATGACCAGCTTCGTCGGGCGAGAGGTCGAGCTCGACGAGATTGCCGCACTCGTGCGTGAGCGTCGCATGGTGACGGTCACGGGGGCGGGGGGCGTCGGCAAAACCCAGACCGCGTTGCACGTTGCGCGTGCGCTAGCCGACGCCGACGATATTCCGGTCTGTTTTGTTGGGCTCGCGCCGATCGCTAGCCCTGCATTAGTCGTTGCCGCGATCGCGTCGACGCTGGGCGTGCAGGAAATGCCTGATCGTTCGCTGCTCGACACGCTGCTTGCATATCTCAAGAACAAGCCGCTCCTATTGATTCTCGACAACTGCGAACACGTTATTGACGAGGCTGCGATCGTTGCCGGTGCCCTGGTGGCCGGCTGTCCACGTCTTCGGATTCTGGCCACTAGCCGCGAACCGCTGCGAGCCGCGGGTGAACATACCTATCGACTACCATCCCTGAGTCTCCCATCTCCTGGAGCAAGTCGTCGGCTTGGCGCAGCGGATGCTGCCGCGTATGGAGCCATGGTCCTCTTTGCCGATCGTGCTCGCGCGATCGACTATCACTTCGAACTCAGCGACGAGAACGCGCCGATTGTTGGCGAGCTCTGCCGGCGTTTGGACGGCATTCCGCTGGCAATCGAACTGGCCGCCGCCCGCGTGAACCAGTTACCGGTGAAATTACTCGCGGAAAAGCTCGACGATCGCTTTCGGATTCTCACCGGTGGTGTGCGCACGGCGCTCCCCCGACAGCAGACCATGCGCGCGGCGATCGATTGGAGTTACGACTTACTGGCTACCCGGGAGCAGCAGGTGTTCGAGCGCCTCTCGGTCTTCGCCGGCGGCTGTTCGCTGGGTCCTGCGGCAGCGGTCTGCGGGGATGACGAAGCCGCGGAGGCCGACGTGTTCGAGGTGCTGTCGTCACTGGTCAACAAGTCACTGTTGGTATTATCCGACTTCGATGGGAGCGAGCCACGCTATCGGCTCTTGGAATCATCCAGGGAGTACGCGCGTGAGAAGCTGGCGGAGCGAGGCGAGCAGGAAATGGTGGCGCAGCGGCATGCGCGCGCGTATATCGAGGTCGCGGAGCAGGTCGATGCCGCGTCGGACACCCAGGCTGACTCGTTTAAGCTGGTTTTCCCTGAGCTGGACAACTGGCGGGCAGCCCTAGAGTGGGCGCTCGCCGCTCGCGGCGACGTCGCCTTGGGGCAACGTCTCGTAGGTGTGTGTCAGATGGATAGGAGGGCGCCCGTCGAGGCACGCCGCTGGATTAACTTGGCGCTCGATCTCGTCGACGAGAGGACACCAGCGATCGTGCTTGCGAGGATCAATTATGCAAGCGCAGCTATCGCCGGCGTCTTGTACGAAGCTGAAATAGAGCTCACGAGCAGTGAGAAGGCGCTCGCGCTCTACAAAAGTCTCGGCGATCGGTTTGGGATCGCTCGTTCCCAGGCTCTGCTGGGCGACGCCCTTCGACGGCTCGGGCGAAGCGAAGAGGCAGAGCAGATGCTACTCGAAGCTCTTATGCACCTTCGAAAGCTGGGCGCTGGCAGGCACCTCGGTTACGCCCTCTGCGCCATGAGCGTAATGTGCTCGGCTAACGGCGACTTCACCGCGGCGCGTAGCTACGTTGCCGAAGCAATCGCGATCTATAAGGCCATCGGAGCACATCGCACGGTGGCATACGTCATTGCGGATAATCTCGCCGAGATCGAACTTGACGCAGGCAATCCCGAACTCGCCTTTCAATCCGCGTTGGATATGTTACCGATCCTACGCACCCTTGACGACGCGACAATAGTCGCCGGTACTCTCAACACTATGTCGGCCTGTCGCATCTCTTTGGCTGACTACGATGGGGCAGAGGCGTGTGCACGGGAATCGCTGGTTATCTCAACCGAGCTGCATTCAAGCGCCCACATCGCTCGCTCGCTGCAGCGACTCGCAACAGTCACGGCGCTGCGAGCGCAAAGCGCTCATCAGCCTCGGGCTGAGCCATACGCGCGCGCTGCTCGCCTCTTCGGCTTCGTCGACGCCTGCCTCGCCGCCCTTGGGTCGCCACGCGATACTTTGCACGATCGACAGGAATACGAACGGGCGATGGCAGTGCTACGCAACGCGATGAGCTCCGATCAACTCGCAAACCTCATGAATGAAGGGGCAGCAATGAGGGAGGAACAGGCGATTGATGAAGCGCTGGTGGACGCCATTTGACTCGACGCGGTATCGCTCTTTGGGCTCTCGACCGCTCGACGTCATTTCGAAGCCGGGCTGGCGGTCGCGCGTAACCAGGAGGAGCGCCGCTTCTTAGAAAAGCGCGTTGCCGCATGTATCTAGTTTTAAAATTGCTGCACCTCGCCGGCGTCGTACTCTTCCTCGGCAACATTATCGTTGGCGTCTTCTGGAAGCAGTTCGCGGATAAGACTCGTAACGCGGCCATAATGGCCACGACGATCGACGGAATCATCGCGGCGGATCGCGTGTTCACGATCCCCGGGATCGTGATCTTGCTGGTCGGCGGGATCGGTGCGGCCATCGTCGGCGGCATTCCGATATTGAAGACGGGCTGGCTGTTGTGGGGTATCGTCGCCTTCATTCTGTCCGGCGCTGCATTCGGACCCCTCTCTCGGGTGCAGCGGCAACTCTCGGCGGCCGCGCACTCCGGAAACATGGAAGAGTACGCGCGGGCCTCGGGCGGCTGGAACCTTTGGGGGACCATCGCCCTGTTGTTCCCCGTCATCGCCTTCGCGCTCATGATTCTGAAGCCGGCGCTGCCCGCGTTTTAGCGCTCCCCATTTCGGCGTCATTTATGGTAGGAGCCGTAACCTAACTCTTTGCGTCGCCGAATGGTCGTTAGCTCTCGAGCTTTAGCCTAGGTTGAGCGAAGCTCTCGCGAGAAGAACTCCAAAGCGGTCTTTGTCTTCGTGCGCTGCTCACCTGAAAGGTCCACACCGATCTTCGAAAGCAGAGATCTGATGTCTGATGCCGCCTGAACCGCCTGGTCCGGAGTGGCCTTTGTTGACAGCTCCAGTATCCGGGAGCCGTCGGGGTAATTCCACTGCTCGACCACGAGCTTTCTCTTGAGGCCCACCGGGTTGAACTTCAGCTTGAATACATTGATTGGACCTAGCACGGACAGACCATCGAGTCCAAGACCGTGCGGCGCGAACGCTGCGTAGAACGCCTGTTGCTCCTTCGAATATAGCTTGTTGATTGGGCGGCGGCCGGCTGTCACGTCCTTCACGTCCGTAGTTCCAAGGCTGCCTTTCACCGAAGCCGAGCAAACGTAGCCTCCGGGAATCGCATCGACCTCGATGACCAGGTTCGGCGACTTCCGGAGGCGGTTTGGTAGCCCGTCCAGGTTGGCGCGCCGAAGTTTCACAACCGAGTCGTCGCCTTTTGCCTGGACACGCCGCGCTCGCACGATTAAGCCTCGCGCGTTCAGGGCGAGATCGGACGTGTCGAAAAAATAAACCTGTCGAAGCTGTACTTCCAGGGGATCGATGCCGAGCGCGGCCAAGGCGGAGCGATGCGAGGTCTCGGGCACTGTGACCTTTACCTCGACGCTGTGGGCGACCTTAATCGCCGCCAAAAAGGCGGCGAGTTTCTCAGGGATCAGCGTCTCCTGAGCCGGTTCAGGCCGTACGTTTTCTTCATTCTCCATCGTGCGTTTCCGGATGTTCTTCGCTCGCACGGCGTACTCTTCGCGTTATTATTGACTGGATTGCGTCGAGGTGGCTTCCATGAGGCGTTGCGCCGTGCGCTAGAGCGAGCACCAAAGGGGTGAATGTGGATGCCTGCCATGACGCTTACGGAGTGCCATCTTTCCGCTGCGTGGCGCGGCTAAGAAGGAGCCGTTTTATAGAGCGAGCAAGCACACCAAAGCGTGATTCCGAACAGCGCCTTGCCCTTCAGCGGCGGATTGGTTTCCCAGGGCCTCCAGCGTTTGGGCGTGCACGACTCGGTGCTGCTGCGCCTTCGGGTCGCAGCGATCGTCATTCTTCCGTTGCTCGCGTGGCTTCCGCTCTTGTTACTCTCGACATTCGATGGAAAGCTTCTCCCAGGAAGCGTCGGAACTCCCTTCCTGTTCGATCTGTCGGCTCACATTCGATTGCTCGTCGCGCTTCCGCTGTTCATCCTGGCAGCAAGGATGGGCGAAGCGCGCATTCTTCCCACCCTGCAGCAGTTTCTCGCACGGCGGATCGTTTTCGGATCGTCGGTTCCCAAATTCGAAGCCGCAGTTGCGTCGGCGTTCAGGCTTGGCGATTCAATCGCTGCCGATCTGCTGATCATTGCGATCATTTATTTTTTTGACACGCTCGTCGCTCGGCGCACCTACGTCGCAAACGACGTGTCAACGTGGTATGCGGCCGCGGCGGCTGCGGGATCGCATCTCAACCCGGCGGGTATTTGCTACGCATATTTCAGCCTGCCCATCTTTCAGTTCGTGTTACTGCGCTGGTACCTCCGGCTCTTCATTTGGGCTCGGTTTTTAGGGCAGGTCTCCCGGCTGAAGCTCAATCTCGTACCGACACACCCGGATCGCGTAGGCGGTCTCGGCTTTCTGATCATGGGCACGCAAGTCTTCGCGCTTTTTGCAATGGCGCACGGAGCGTTGCTGGCCGGCTGGCTTTCGACGCGAGTCATAATCGCGAAAGCGAGCCTGACGGAGTTTAAAGGCGAGATCGTGGCGATTGTGGCGTTCGTGCTTTTCTTGACCATTGCGCCGCTCACTGTGTTCGCGAGGCCGCTTAACCGCGCGAAGCGGCGCGGCGTTATCGAATACGGCGCGCTCGCGGCGCGCTACGCGAACGAGTTTCGCGACAAGTGGATCGTTCCCGAATCGGATTGTGAGGAGCCGCTGGTTGGAAGTGCCGACATCCAATCTCTCGCCGACATGGCCGGCAGTTACGAGATCGTCCAGACGATGCGCAACGTACCAATAACCGCGCAGATGATCGTAGGCTTTGCCGTGGCTACGCTGCTGCCCGTGGCTCCGCTGGTGCTTACCCTGATGCCGCTCTCCGAGATACTGAAAAAAGTGGCTGGAATCTTGTTTTAGCCGGCGAATCCCCTCCGCTCGCGGTCGTTCCCGTCCGCTCGATAGCCTCCACTTGCCAAGTGGACCTTAATACGTGGTTGCAACGAATCAGCCGCAAGACTATGCTTGCCTTGCCGAAGAGCGCTTGCTGCGGGGGGCTGTGCCGCTACTTCAAAGGAGTTAATGTGAGAATTCATCGATTTGCAGGTTGGACCCTAACCGCAGCCCTGGCACTTTCAGCAACGCCCGCAATCTGCTCGGCGTCGCCCTCGAGCGATGCGATTAACACCGTCAAGCTTGCCATAAACGCGATGAACAGAGGCAACATGAGCGCGTTTACGGAGTTGTGCGATTCACCGGCCGTCGTCATCGACACCTTCGATCCGTACCTTATGGGTGGAGCGACGGGTTGCACCGATTGGTGGAACGCGCGAGCGGCGTACGACAAGTCAGCTCAAATCACGGATACAACCGGCGGCATAGGCGCGCCGTGGCACGTCTTCGTGACCGGAGATAACGCGTACATAAGTGCTCCGTTCGACTACCACTACAATCAAAAAGGTCAGACGGTAAGAGAGACCGGTTCAGTCCTTACTGTGACACTCAAGAAAGAGCCGAGTGGCTGGCGCATAACGGCTTGGGCGCATACAAAGCACCTCCCGATGTAGGCTAGATCGCGCTGCAGACGTAAGCACGCGTCCGACCGGCGCGCAGAGCGCAGACTCCGAGCCGCAGCCTATCGGAATCTCCCGTCGCGTGAGGTTCTGCAGGCGCGAGCGCAGCTCGAGCAAGCCAAAGCGCAACGCGCCGGCGGCCCCGAGTTTCAGATCCTGACCGCAAAGCAGGTCCTCTCCTCGCCGATGCCATCGCCGAGCCCAACCTCGGGAGCCGGCGGAATGACCGATCCGCAGTTCGTCTCACCGAAGCTCTGCATGACCGAGGCATTCGATAACACGTACTACCCCGAAGGTAACTTCGCCGGACCCCGCATCGCAGATAGTCAGCATCGAAATTGCGAACAATTCGGCGGCATCGCCGTCGCCCCGCCCGCAGCGTCATCCACGGGCAAACGCCTTCGGTCGAAGTAACCACAGGGCGCGTCGCGCCAGGCCGGTGCAACGGAGAGCGCTTGCGAGACAGAATACGCGCTCCCGACGGTCGTCGCGCTTATTTTTGGTAATTCAGTCGAGCCGTTGCTCTATCTCTTGCGGGCCCAAATCCACGCTGGATGCTCTTTCGGGACGCCTGCGGTGTCGAGCGCCTTTTCGTGCATCAGTCGCAGGGCTTCGTCCATCTCTTCTTTGCTCTTCTTATACGCTTCGTGAACTCGACTATTAGTCGCTTCCGCAGCTCCTGACCAAAGGCTTTCAGTAAGCTTCTGCCCCGACTCTATTAGTTCACGAACGGCTACTTGAAACGCCTGTACTTTTGCTGCGGCGTCTTTTTGGAGTCCCTCTATGTCTTTGTCGGCCATGGTGTTCGCTGCCTTCGTGACCCGAGAGCATTTCCATCTGATCGCCGCGCCGTGACGCACCGCGGTCCCACAGTTTAAGCTACGGGGTCAGGCTGAAGATTGTCCCGTACCCGTAGGCACCTCCCTACACAGTCGTGCCCGTAGATGATGCCGCGGTTTGAACGTATAAGATAACTGTTTGGAAACTGTGCGTCAGGTTTACCCGGCCGCGCTGCGAAGCGCTCGCAGCGGCAATGCAGGCAAGGCGGCAAAGCAACAGCGGCTTCGCGATTGCGAAGCCGTGTGCGGGGTAAGCGAGGGCGTTACACCTCGCATGGTGCTGTTGGAGCGGTTAGGCTCTACCGTAAACCTTACTCCGTTACCACAAGCCCTAGTGGGTTGGAAAGTCCCGTGGCGTTGCCGGCGATCGTTTGGATCGGTGTAACGTTGCCGGTTGCGTTCGCTGCAAAGCCAAGGATCGCGTTCGAGCCCGAGTTAGAGACGAATATCTCGCCACTCTTCTTACTAACTGCTAGCCCAAAGCTGAAACCATTCGCTCCGCTCAATCCGGTATTCGAACCGGCGATGGTGCGGATCGGCGCGACGTTGCCGGTGGCTCCGGCGGCGAACTCGCTGATCGTCGCAGTCTTCGGATCGAAGACGTAGACGTTGCGCGAAGCGTCAACGGCGACGGTGTCGAGAGGCAGGGGGGACGTGCCGGGAGCTCCCAGTCCGGTGTTGCTTCCGCCGATCTGCGCCTGCATCGTGGAAGATCCCGCCGGAAAGATATCGATCGTTGCCGTCTTCGAATTCGCCACGTAGAGAGTGTTGTTGCTGTCGATGGCCAGACCGCCTGCGTCGGAGATGGTACGCTTTGGTTTAACGCAGCCGTTCGCTCCAGGCGCGAATACCTCGACGGCGTGGCTGCCCTCTGGTAAGAACGCGGAAACGAAGAGCTGGCCCTTCCTATCGAACGCCACGGCGTCCGTCTGACTGGGTTTGGGGAAGCAATCGATCGCCGTTAACGGCTGAGCATTGCCCATGGCGTTTAAGGCGTACGTTTCGACACCGAACTCGCCGGGCGATCCGATGTTGCCATCTGCGATTCCGATGCCTTCGTTTGAACTGAAGGCGATGGCGAATGGTCCGGGTATGGCGCTGTGGTTCACGATGACCGAGCTCGGTGCGACGTTTCCGTTCGCGCTTTCGGCAAATTCGCTGATCGTGCCGCCCGTGCCGGCGCCTTCGTTTGCAACGAGAATAAGTGCGGGAGTCGACTTTTGCGTCGCTGCGCCGGTCAGGGAAGAAGTCTGCGGTGCGCCCACCGCCGGAACGGGGTTCGCTATTGAACCGGGCTGCGCGCCGGAGCACGCTGCAAGCGCCATGGCTATGCAGACGGCTCCAATGTGATGGGGTGATTTCATCTGATTCTCCTTCAAGTGAATGTTGGTGTCTGTTGGTGTTTAAAATGACGTGACGTTATGAAAAAAGTTTAAGCTACGTTTGTAGTGAGCGGTCAGTGACCGTTGCAGTATTGCGTGCGATTTCTACGCTGCGGTACCCGAGAACGCTCAGCAACTTGCTGTCCGGAACCTTTAATGGACCCGGTTTGTCTGCCGCGCCCGGTGCCGGCTGCGGATATGCGGTGGAAGCGGCGGTTGCGAACCGGATGTTGCCGTCGGT
>DATHOO010000200.1:0-12418 GCA_035484815.1 Candidatus Acidiferrales bacterium | reverse complement strand
GTTCGGCGAGCGGACGGACGTCTATCTCACCTTCAACGGCACCGGCGCAAACGTCGCGGCCCTGAGCTCGCTCCTGCGCCCGTGGGAAGCGGTGCTCGCGCCCGCTACCGCACACCTGCAGACCGACGAATGCGGCGCATTCGAACGCTTTGCGGGATCGAAAGTGATTCCGATTGCGACCAATGACGGCAAGCTGCGTCCCGTCGACGTGGAGCCGTACCTGCACTCAGGCCACGACGTGCACTTCCCCCAGCCGCGCGCGATCTCGATCTCGCAGGCAACCGAGTTCGGCGGCGTCTATGAAATTGACGAAGTTCGCGAGCTGACCGCGTATGCGCATGACCATGATTTGATCGTGCACGTCGACGGCGCGCGCATCGCCAATGCCGCCGTCGCGCTCGGTACGACGTTGCGCGGGCTAACGCTCGATCTCGGTGTCGACGTGCTCAGCTTCGGCGGAACGAAAAACGGGCTCATGCTCGGCGAAGCGATCTGCTTTTTCAATCCAGAGCTGCACGCCGGCGCGGCGCCGTTTGTCCAGAAGCAGTCGATGCAGCTGGCCTCAAAACTGCGCTACATCGCAGCGCAGTTCGACGCGCTGCTGGACGACGGCCGCTGGGCGCGCTATGCCTCGCACGCCAATGCGATGGCGGCGCGGCTGCTCGAGCGCGTGAAAGCGATTGCCGGCGTCCGGATTACGCGCCCCGTTCGTTGCAACGCGATCTTTGCAACGCTCGACCGCGCGGCCATCGAACGAATCCGGCGCGAGTTCTTCTTCTACGTCTTCGACGAGTCGCTGCCCGAAGTTCGGTGGATGACGCACTGGGCAACGACCCCGCAGGACGTCGACGAATTCGCGGATTGCGTCGAGCGCGTCGTTAACGGTTAGGAGACGCCAAGTCCACTACGCCGTCCAGTCGAGCATGGTGTGCCATTCCGGTTTTGGAAAGCGCTGCTTTGACTTGATTGCTTCCACGTACTTGCGTTTGCCGGCGCGGTTGCCTTTGCCGAGCATCAATCCGCCGACCAAGCGATCCTCCCAAAAGAAGAGCGCTCGGTACCACTTCTTCTCGCGATCGATCTTACGCGCGATCTCGAGGTCGGGGCGCAGATCGGTGCCCAGCCCGAATTGCGTGATTGTCTGGCCTTTGAAGAGCAGCGATGAGTATTCGGGCACATCGTGGTACTTCTCGCTGCCGCCCATCATGTTCAGCGCGACGACCTTACCGTGCGCGCCGGCGTTGTTCCACGTTCCCATGCGATAGCGGATCTCGAGAATCGGATCGTAAAAATCCGCAATGTCGCCGGCGGCATAAATCCCGCGAACGTTCGTCTCGAGGTGGTCGTCGCAGAGAATTCCGTTTCTGCTCGTCGCAATACCCGAGTCGTCGCAAAGCTCGGTGTTCATCGCGAGACCGAATCCGTACGCGTAGCATTCGGCCGCGATCTCGCCGGCGTTGGTACGGACTTTGGTGACGACGCCGTTCGAGCGCACGAACTCCTCGACTTCCTCGCCGTAATGCATAAACACGCCGTCGGCAGCGGCGGCCTCGTGGAGCAGCGCTCCGGCGTCCTCATCGATGATGCGATGCAGGCCGCGCGGGCCGCGCATCACCCAGTGCGTCTCGAGCCCCCGCGATGCGAATGCCTCAGCAAGCTCGTAGGCGATGAACGACCCCCCAATCGCGACGCCAACCTTGCTTGCGTCGATCTGTTCGGAGATCGCGCGCGTGTCGTCGAGATACTGGAAGGGAAACAAGTTGGCCGCGCCGTCGCCGCCGGGCTTACCGGTGGGATTCGGCCGCCCGCCGGTTGCGATGAGTAGCGCATCGTATGGATACGAAGTGCCGTCAACCTCAACCACGTGCTCCGCTGGAATAACGCGCTCGACGTGCGTGCTCAGATGCAGCTTGATCCGGTGCTCTTCGTGCCACGCCAGGTTGCGGATCATCACCTTCGCTTCTGGAATTTGCCTTCGCAGCATCGGCGGGAGCGAGATACGATTGTAGAGTGTGTAGGGCTCGTCGCCGAAGAGCGTGATCTCACAGGCGGGATCGTGTTTGCGCAGCTGTTCGGCCGCCGTCGTCCCGGCAAAGCCGTTGCCGACGATAATGTAGCGGCGCGCGCCGTCGCTAGCCACTAGCCGTGGAGTCCCAAACCGACCAGCATCTTAAAACCAATCTCCAACGCACTTTCGTCGACGTCAAAGCGCGCGCTGTGATGCGGCTCGTGACCGATCTCAGTACCTCTCGCACCGACCAGAAAGTAGGCGCCCGGGCGCTCCTGCTGCATGAACGCCATATCCTCAGACCACATCACGATCGGGTGCGGGTCGACGATCCGCTCGGCCGGAAGCAGTACGCGCGCAACGTCGCGGACGATCGCATTCATTGCCGGATCGTTGACCGTCGGCGGGTAGACCCACCGGTAATCGAAACGATATTCTAGGCGCATCGCACTGCAAAGTCCGTCGAGCAGACGTTCGATGCGTTCGGGCATTGCCTTGCGCACCGCGTCGTCAAAGGCCCGCACCGTCCCCTGCAGCTCGGCACGTTCCGGAATCACGTTAAATGTCGTTCCGGCGTGGAGCGAACCAACCGTTACGACGACGGGATCAGCCGGCGCGACTTCGCGACTCGCGATGGTTTGGAGCAGCGCGATGAACTCGGCGGCGGCAACGATCGGATCAACGGCTTTCTCGGGCATTGCGCCGTGGCCGCCTTGCCCGATCAGATCGATGTCGAAGCGATCCGATGACGAGAAGAACGGACCGTCGCGGATGCCGACCTTGCCGGCTTCTAGTCCACCGTAGAGATGCAGCGCGAAGGTGCGGTCGACGTGCGGGTTTTCGAGCGCCCCCTCGTCGATCATGAGCTTGTTCCCCGCGTGTCCTTCTTCGCCGGGTTGAAAGCAGAAGACGAGCGTTCCGGGGATCTCCGCCTGGCGCTCGCGCAGCTCGCGCGCCGCCGCGAGAAGCATCGCCATGTGGCCGTCGTGACCGCACGCGTGCATCGCGCCCGGGTTGGCCGAACGATACGGCACCTCGTTGAGCTCTTCGACCGGGAGCCCGTCCATGTCGGCACGCAGCAGGGTCACCGGTCCCGGCTTCCCGCCACGCAACGTCGCAAGGATGCCGGTCGTGCCAACGCCCGTGCGGATCGCGTCGAAACCGAAGCCGCGCAGCGCGCGCTCGATAAACCTCGCGGTCTCGAACTCTACCAGTGAGAGTTCGGGATGAGCATGAAAGTGCCGGCGGTAGCGAACCAGATCCTCAAAGAGAGCGGCTGAAACTCGGGCTGACATCAGTACGGTAGGAAGTCGGCCAAAAACAGATACCGACCTGCTGTTTTCTGAGAGTATGAGACGGCCCACTGGTACGTGGCGGACCGCGCCGCCGCACGGATCTCGGGGATCATGGTTGGTACTCAAGACGAATGCGTAGTTCACCGACGACTGGCGTGCACAAGAATTTCGCAGGTCGGTACTCCTGCTGTGCAACGATTCCCAGCGCCGCCGCGTCGACGCCGTCGACGCCGCTCGATGAAAGGACCTGTTGGCGGATCGCTCGCCCGCCCGAATCGACGTAGACTCGCAGTTCGACCGAAAGCGGACGATTGCCGTAGCGCCCGATGAGTCCGCCGGCTTCGCTCGGAGCGCTCGGTTCCTGATACATCGCTCCGCACGTCAAGTGGCCCAGCGTTTGCAGCGGCGTCGCTGGGACCACCGTCGCGTCTGCCGCCGAGCCTGAAATAGTCTCGCCGACCGGAAAGACGTACGAAGGACACGTCACGTTTGTGCCGCGGTCGACTGCGTACGAATCGAGGAAAAAGTACTTTAAAGCGTCGGGAGACGGAAGTTTGACAACGACCGGCTCGGACCGCCGGTCGCCTGCAGGCCCCGAAAGATTCGTGTCCGGAAGATGAGCGTCGTACGCGGCGCCGGCGCTTACCAGTGTAATGTGTGCCTCGATCGTCGTTCCGCTTGACGCCGCCACATCGAGTGCGTAACCGGATCCGTCGGCGAGCGGCACAACCGCGGCGACCGCGCTACAGAAGGGATTCTCGAACTGCCAGTGCGGCGCCGCCGACTCTGCAGCGCAAACCGGCACGCACGATAACCCCACCGCCACGAGCAACGCCGCGACCCGGAAAAACATGGCGTCGTCTTTTGGTCGAGCGGCCCCCGGCTACCTTTGGGCGCAGGATTTGAGCGCAGCCGCGAGCGACTACGTTGCGTGACCACCCGTAAGGCGGCCGTCCTCAGCTTCGAGCGGCAAGGGTTGAGCGACGAGCAGCTCGTCGCGATGCTTCGCAACATGCTCATGCAGCGAACGCTCGAGAATCGGGGTTTCCAGCTCAATCGCCAAGGCAAGATTCCGTTTGCCTCGGCAAGCGAGGGGCACGAGGGCGTGCAGGCGGGCGCGGCAGTGGCGTTCGAGCGCGGCAAGGATATCCTCGTGCCGTATTATCGCGATCTTGGGCTCGCACTCGGCATCGGCGTGACGCCGTACGAGGTGCTCCTCTCGCTCTTCGCGCGTGCCGCCGACCACTCGGCGGGGCGCCAGTTTCCGCATCATTACGCCAGCCACCGCCTGGGACTGCACACGATCAGCTCGGTAATCGCGGCACAGCTCCCGCATGCGGTGGGAGCCGCCTACGCCCTGCAGTACCGAGGCGAGGGAGGGCGAGCGGTGCTGACGACGTTCGGTGATGGCGCGACCAGCGAAGGCGAGTGGCACGAATCGGTGAACTTCGCCGCGGTTCACAAGTTACCGATCGTCTTTCTCTGCGAGAACAACGAGTGGGCAATCTCGACGCCGCTCGACAAGCAGATGGGCCAGCCCGACGTCTACAAGCGCGCGCCCGGCTATGGCTTGCCGGGTAGCGTCGTCGACGGGATGGATCCGATTGCGTGTTATGCGGTCGTCGGCGAGGCGATGACGCGAGCCCGTTCGGGGGGCGGCCCGACCCTGGTAGAGGCGAAATGCTATCGCTTCTTGGCGCATACGACCGATGACGACGACCGCTCCTACCGCTCGCGCGACGAGGTCGCGGAGCGGCGCAAAGCGGACCCGGTCCCGTGCTTCGAGCGTCTTTTGGTCGACCACGCGATACTGACGCCCGATGGCGCGGAAGCGTTGAAACGCTCCGTTCTCGAAGAAGTCAACGAAGCGACGGACCGGGCCGAAGCGATGGTCTATCCGGCGGCGCCGGATCTCTACGAGCGGGTCTACTCAGAGCGCTCGGATCCCTGGATCTAAGAAGCAAGGCGGAATGAACGATGGCTAGCACCCACACGGAAACCGGAACGCTCGAACGTCATGGACTGAGCGACGATCAGCTCCGCGCCATCTTCCGCAACATGCTGTTGCAGCGCCAGCTTGACAATCGCGGCTTTCAACTCAACCGCCAAGGCAAGGTACCATTTGCGCTCGGCAGCGAAGGCCACGAGGCGTTGCAGGCCGGCGCGGCGATGGCATTCAATCGCGGCCGCGACATTCTCGCGCCGTACTATCGCGATCTCGGTCTCTGTTTGGGCATCGGCCTAACGGCGTACGAGATCATGCTCTCGATCTTCGCCCGCTCCCCCGATCACAACGGTGGCCGTCAATTTCCAAACCACTACTCGTCAAAGGCCGCCGGGCTGATGTCGTTTTCATCAATTCTGGCAGCGCATCTCCCGCACGCCGTTGGAGCGGCCTACGCGATCAAATACCGCGGCGAAGCCGGCCGTGCGGTGCTGGCGACCTGCGGCGACGGAACGACCAGTGAGGGCGAATGGCATGAGTCCATGAACTTCGTCGCCGTTCACAAACTGCCGTACGTGATGCTCGTCGAGAACAACGAGTGGGCGATTTCGACGCCGCTCGACAAACAAATGGGCCAGCCGGAAATTTGGAAACGCGCCGAAGGCTACGGAATGCCGGGCTACCGTTTCAATGGCTTCGATCCGATCGCGACATACGCTGCCGTCAAAGAGGCGATGGACCGCGCACGCCGCGGTGGCGGCCCAACGCTCATCGAGGGAACCTGCTATCGCTATCTTGCGCACTCCACCGACGACAATGACATGACCTATCGAACGCGCGAAGTGGTGACGGAGCGGCGCAAGCAAGATCCGGTGCCCGCGTTCGAAGCGGTGCTCGTCGAACACGGAGTTTTGAGCCCGGAAGACGTGGCCGCGATGCGCAAAGCCATATTGCAGGAGACAAACGAAGCGACCGACGCCGCCGAGGCACAGCCATATCCGCAGGCGAGCGACCTTTACACCAACGTACACGAAGGAGCGTGGCAACCGTGGCAGTCGTAAGCAGCGCGAACTCTACCGTGATGAACAACGTCGAAGCCGTTCGCGCGACGTTGTACGAAGCGCTCAAGAACGACGAGCGGACGTTGATTCTTGGCGAGGACGTCGGTGCGCGCGGCAACGTCTTTTTGATCACGAAGGACTTTATCGGCGAGTTCGGCGAGGGTCGCATCATCGATACGCCGATCGCCGAGGCATCGATCGTCGGCATCGCGGTCGGCATGGCGATGGAGGGCCTGCGGCCGATCGCCGAGATTCAGTTTGCCGACTTCATCTACCCGTCGTTCAACCAGATCGTCGGCGAGGCGGCAAAGATCCGCTACCGCTCCAACGGCGAGTACACGTGCCCGATGGTCATTCGCACGCCTTATGGCGGCGGCGTGCGTGGGGCGCTTTCACACTCGGTCTCGATCGAGGCGCTCTTCTACCACGTGCCGGGCTTGAAGATCGTGGCGCCCGCATTTCCGGCCGACGTGAAGGGACTGCTCAACACCGCAATCGACGACCCCGACCCGGTTCTCTTCTTGGAGCATAAGAAGACCTACCGGCTCATTAAAGGCGACGTACCGAACGGTCACTATACGATCCCGCTCGGCAAGGCAAACGTCTTGAAAGAAGGCACGCAGCTCACCGTCGTCTCGTACGGCTTATACGTCCATTGGGCGCTCGAAGCCGCGCGGCAACTCGAGCAAGACGGCCTTTCGGTTGAGGTCATCGACCTGCGATCGATCCGCCCGATGGACAAAACGACGATTTTAGATAGCGTCGGGAAGACCCGCAAGCTGTTGATCATCCACGAGGACAACAAGTTCGGTGGCATCGGCGCCGAGATCAGCGCGATGGTGGCCGAAGAGGCCCTCTTCCACCTCGACGCGCCGGTACGTCGTCTCTGCGGCCCCGACGTTCCGGCGATGGGGTATGCGCTTCCGCTCGAAGAAGAGTTCATGTCGTCACCGGCGGAGATGGCCGACACAATGCGCGAAATGGTGAAATTCTGATGGCTACAACGATCACGATGCCGCAGCTGGGCGAAACGGTCACCGAAGGCACGGTGGCGCAGTGGCTAAAAAGCATCGGCGACAGCGTCGACAAGTACGAAGACTTCGTGGAAGTCTCGACCGATAAGGTCAACGCCGGCGTTCCCTCGCCCGTCACCGGAACGATCCGCGAACTGCTCGTTAAGGAAGGCGAGACGGTCGCAACCGGAACGCCGATCGCCGTTATTGACGAGGTTGGCGCCGTGCGCGCGGAGGTTCCGCAAGCGCCCGCGGTCGCACATGCGGAACCCGCCCTGCCGCCATCGCCGAACGGCGCAAAGTCCGGAACGACCGAGACCGCCGAGGCGGAGGCTGCCGCCCGCGGTGCGTCGCCGGCGGTGCGGCGGCTCGCACGCGAGCATCACGTCGACATTCGTACCATCAAGGGAAGCGGCGCAAATGGCCGCGTGACCGCCGAGGACATCTTGGCTGCCTCACGCACGGTGGTAGCCTCGCAACCCGCAACAGCATCCACGCCGCCGGTTGCGCCGGCCCCCACCGCTCCGCCGCCGCTCGCGCCGGGCGCTGCCCGAACTTCAACGTACGCACAACCGATGCCCGGCACATTGGTGCCGCTTACCCAGGCGCGCCGGATCATTGCCGAGCGCATGGTAGAGAGCCGGCATACTGCACCGCATGCCTGGTCGATGGTCGAGATCGACGTCACCGATGTATGGAGTTGGCGCGCGCGCGAAAAGGAGCGTTTCGAGCGCGAAACGGGCTACAAACTGACGCTGCTGCCCTTCTTCGTCCGCGCCGTCGTCCAAGCGCTTGCGACGTTCCCGCTGATGAACGCACGCTTCGCGCCGGCGAGCAGTTCCAGCCAAGCCGCCATCTACGTCAACGACGAGGTCAACGTCGGTATCGCGATCGGCCTACCTACCAATCTCGTCGTGCCGGTCATCAAGCACGCCGATAAGCTCTCGATCAAGGGCCTTGCGATCGCGGCAGGCGAGCTTATCGAGAAAGCGCGTAAGGGCAAGCTTAACGTGGACGATCTGGCGGGCGGAACGTTCACCGTCAACAACAACGGCGCCAACGGCTCGTGGGCGTCGGCGCCGATCATCAACGGCGGGCAGGCCGGCATCGTGACGATGGAAGCCGTTGTGAAGCAGTTGGTCGTGCGCGACGACGACACGATCGCAATCCGGCAGATGATGAACTCGTGCCTATCGCTCGATCATCGCGTTGTCGATGGTTACGTCGCCAGCGGCTTTCTCGCGGATCTCAAGCGGCGTCTCCAGACGATGGGCCCGCAAGGAGAACTCTAAGCGCTCATTCGCAAGAAGTTCCGCTTCGAGGCCGCGCATACGCTGCCGTACCATCCGGGGAAGTGCGCGCGGATGCACGGCCATTCGTACCGTCTCGAGGTCGCCCTGCGCGGGCCGCTGCGCACGCGCGGCCCGGCGCGTGGCATGATCGAGGATTTCGACCGCGTCGAACGCGTCGTCAGCGAGCGCGTCATCGAGGCGCTCGACCATCAGCATCTCAATGACTACATCGAGAACCCGACCGTCGAGAATATCGTGCTTTGGATTTGGGAGCGCCTCGACGGCGCGTTGCCGTTACTCGACGAAATCGTCCTTTGGGAAACCGCGACGGCCTGCGCCGTCCTCCGCCGCTCCGATATTGCTTCCCGCGTGCCATCGTGAACGCACCTCTTGTCATCCTGAGCGGAGCGATCCTGAGCGAGCGAAGCGAGTCGAACGGCGCGCAATCGAAGGACCACGAGTGCTTCAACTGAGCGAGATCTTTTACAGCTTCCAGGGCGAGGGGCTCTGGACCGGAACGCCGGCGGTCTTCGTGCGGCTGGCCGGCTGCAATCTTGCCTGCGATTTCTGCGACACCGATTATGCAACGAAATTCTTTGCGAGCGTCGGTGAGGTCGTCGCGATGGTGCGCGAGGCGGGGGGCGATTGCCCGATGGTGGTGTTAACCGGTGGCGAACCGCTCGCGCAAGCGCAAACGCCGGAGCTCATCGACGCGCTGCGGCGCGACGGACGCCGCGTTCACATCGAATCGAACGGCACGATCTTCACGCCGCTGCCCGATGACGTCTGGCTCTGCGTTTCGCCGAAGGAGCGCGTTGATGCGCGCATGGCCGAACGCGCCAACGAGGCGAAGTTGATCGTCGACCAACGCGTGCCCGAAGAACATCTCGCGCTCTTTGCCACGAAATCGCAGATCCTGCTGCAACCTGAGGGGAACAAACCGGGAAACGTCGAGCTCGCGCTCGGCTACGCGAAGGCCCACCCGAAGCGTTTTCGTCTCTCGCTGCAGACGCACAAATTCATCGGGGCACCATGATTCTGCTCGTCAGCGCTGTCGACGCCGAGCTTGCCTTCTGGCGCCCGCGGGAGGGCGTGACAGCCCTCGCGTCCGGCGTCGGCCCGGTCGAGGCGTCGTGCGCGCTTGCCGCTGCGCTGCAGCAGCACCCGTATGAGCTCGTGGTTAACGCCGGTCTGGCGGGCGCGTTCGACGGTGCCGCAGCGATCGGTGACGGTGTCGTCGTCGCCGACGATGCTATCGAGCTGCGCCTCGAGAATGGGACGCCGCTTGCGTTGCCACGCGGGGAGCGTGTGGTCGAGAAGGCGCATTCCGATCCAGCGCTCGTTGAGCGGCTCCGCGAGCAGGGCTTCGCGGCGGTGCGCGGGATTACGGTTTCCCGCGTTACGTCAACGGACGAAACCGCTCGTCGCCTCGCAAACGAGCTCGGCGCCCAGGTCGAATCGATGGAAGGTTTTGCCGCGCTGCGCGCGGCGCAGCGCAGCGGCGTTCGTGCGATCGAGCTTCGCGGTATCTCGAATCGCTGCGGCGCGCGCGAATCGAGCGGTTGGAACTTCGCTGCCGGGATGGCCGGGCTCGCGCGTATCGTGAACGCGCTCTTCGATTCGCTATGACGTCTTACACGCTGGCGTACTCGCCGTGCCCAAACGACACCTATATCTTCGGCGCACTGACGAACGGGCTGCTCGATGGCGCGCCGGAGGTGCGCGCCCATCTCGCCGACATCGAGGAACTGAACGAGGCGGCGGCGCGCGGCCAATTCGAACTCATCAAAGTGAGCTATGGGGCTATTCCCTTTCTGATGGATCGCTATCGCATTCTCTCCTCCGGCGGTGCGATCGGGCACGGCGTCGGACCGCTGCTGGTCGCGCGCCCTGCCGAATCGCCCCCACTCTTCAGCGAATTCGCGCGCAAGCGGATCGCGATTCCTGGAGAGCGCACGACGGCTTTCATGCTCCTGCAGCTTATGCTCGGCGTGCGTCCGAAAACCGTGCAGATGCGCTTCGATCGGATCGTATCCGCTGTCGCGAACGGCGAGATCGATGCCGGCCTGATCATTCACGAGTCGCGCTTCACCTACCGCGATGCCGGGCTGATCGCGATTGCCGACCTGGGAGAGTGGTGGGAGAACATGACGCTGCTCCCAGTTCCACTTGGGGCGATCCTGGTACGCAACGACATCGGCGACGAGCAAGCGCATGCGATCGACACGGCGATTCGCCAAAGCCTGGCGTTCGCGCGTGCCAACGAGGCGGTGGTAATGCCGTTCGTCCGCGAGCATGCCGTCGAAATGAACGACGATG
Organism: Candidatus Acidiferrales bacterium; assembly: GCA_035484815.1. Taxonomy (GTDB): domain Bacteria; phylum Vulcanimicrobiota; class Vulcanimicrobiia; order Vulcanimicrobiales; family Vulcanimicrobiaceae; genus Cybelea. The sequence continues at coordinate 1,485 of DATHOO010000200.1, read as the reverse complement.
TCATGCGCGCGCACATCGAACTCTACGTCAACGAGTTCACGGTGGACCTCGGTGAGAACGGCCGCGAAGCCGCCCATGCGCTCTTCGCCCGTGCCCACGACGCCGGAATCCTTCGCAAGGAGATCGAGCCACGCTTCGCCGCGAGTTTCTAGCCTGCGGCGCCGCACTTGCGCTGACGCCGGAGCGCCTTGCGGCCCAGCCGCCGCCGGCGGCCCGCATCGAGCTCGGCAACGAAGTCTTTCTGCGCCAAGCCTGGCGCGATCTCGGCGGCCGCGCGGTCGGCGTCATTACAAATCAGAGCGGCGTGACCTCCCGCCTCGAATCGGTCGTCGACGCGATCCTGCGCCACGGGCAGATTCGCATCAAAGCAGTCTATGCGCCCGAACACGGTTTTCGCGGCGACCGTGGCGCGGGTGCGTCGGTCGCCTCCTACGTCGACCCGCAGACGCACCTGCCGGTCAACAGCCTCTACGGCGCCTCCCGCCATCCGAGCGCGGCGATGCTCGACGGTGTCGACGTTCTGCTCTTCGACATTCAGGACGTCGGCTCGCGCGCGTACACGTACATCTCAACGATGGCCTACGCGATGCAGAGCGCGCGACAGTTTGGCAAAGAGTTCTGGGTACTCGATCGTCCCAATCCCATCGGTGGCACGGTTGAGGGACCGATCCTCGAGCCTCCCTACGAATCATTCATCGGGCTCTACCCGATTGCAATGCGCCATGGAATGACGGTGGGTGAGCTGGCGACGCTCTTCAACGACCGGTTCGGCATCGGCGCCAAGTTGCGCGTGGTGCGCATGAACGGTTGGCAACACTCGATGATCTGGCCCGACACGGGACTGCAGTGGGTGCCGACATCGCCGAACATTCCGGATTGGCGAACGACGATCGTCTACGTCGGTACGGGCCTCCTCGATAACGCGGGCATCAACAACGGCAGCGGCTACACGATGCCGTTCTTCTTGGCCGGCACCGCCGGCATCGACGGCACGAAGCTGGCCGCGCGGTTGAACGCGCGGAATCTTCCCGGGGTCTGGTTTCGTCCGGCCGCGTGGACGCCGTACGTGGGTTTCTGGAAAGACCACGAGCTCACCGGCGTCGAGCTGGTCGTTTTCGAACCGCGACATTTCGTCGCAATTCGAACCGCGGTCGAGATCTCGGTCGCGATCCGCGACCTCTTCCCTCATGCGATCAGCGTCGCGAACGTCGCCGGGCTCGATCGCGATTGGGGCACCGACTCGTTTCGTCAAGCGCTGCTCGCCGGTAAGTCCGCCGATGCAATTCTCGCGCAATGGGCGCCTGCGGTCGCCGATTTCCAAGCAACGCGCAAGCGGTACCTGCTCTACTGAACGGCGAAGGTTCGAGCGTGCTCCATCAGCGGCTGATCGAAGCGCTCGGGCGCGACGCGGTCAAGATCCAACCCGAAGACCTTGCGGTCTATGCGTTCGACGCGTACACCGACGGTGGATTGCCATCGGCCGTC
>DATHOO010000199.1:0-6278 GCA_035484815.1 Candidatus Acidiferrales bacterium | reverse complement strand
GGAGCGCGACAGGAGGTCGCGCGACGAACGTGTCCGAGTTTGTCCGTGCCTGCGAGTCCCAACTCGTCCCCCAGCTGAGCCAACAAATACTTTATAGTCGGAAGCCTTCGCCGAGGTAGAACTGCCGCGCTATCGGTGAGTCGAGTACCTCCTGTGCGGAACCCGAGACTTCGATGCGCCCGTTGTTCAAGATGTACGCACGATCGACGATCGCAAGCGTCTCGCGGACTTGGTGGTCGGTGATGAGAATGCCGAGCCCGCGGTCGCGCAACTGTCGTATCATCGCTTGAATGTCGGCGACCGCGATCGGATCGATGCCGGTAAAGGGCTCGTCCAACAGCAGGAAGGCTGGTTCGAGCGCTAGTGCGCGCGCGATTTCGACGCGGCGCCGTTCGCCGCCCGAGAGACTGTCGCCCCGCGCATCGATGAAGGCCCGTAATCCAAACTCTTCGAGTAGCGCGGGCAGTCGCCGCTCGCGTTCGTCGTAAGGCACACCGCGCTGCTCCCAGATCAGACGAATATTGTCGCCAACCGAGAGCTTACGAAAGATCGAGTTTTCTTGCGCGAGATAGCCGATGCCGTTGCGGGCCCGCGCGTACATCGGGGCGCCGGTCAAGTCGATCTCGCGCTCGCCGCCGGTCAGTAATACCGTCCCGCCGTCGGGTTTGACCAGCCCGACCACGATGTAGAAGGTCGTCGTTTTTCCGGCCCCGTTGGGACCGAGAAGCCCGACAACCTCACCGGTCTCGACTTCCGCGGTAACGCCGTTCACGACGGCACGCTCGCCGTAGCGCTTGACGAGTCCGCGCAACTTGATCGCTGGTGTCTGATGATTCATCGCATCCGTATGTGAGTGAGTGAAAGATCTGAATCGAAGCTCGAACCGGTAGCTCGAAAGCCCTTTGGATCCGTGACGACGACGTTGCCGGTGCCGTGGAGCATTCCGGTCGCATGCTCGTAAACGAGCTGCGTACACTCCAGCGTCATCCCCGAAGACGTGCGAGCGTGAACGCCATCGACGAGCGTAACGGTATTCGCACTCTGATCGACGATGGCTCGGGGCGCCCTCGCCACCACCGTCGACCCCTTCGTATCACGAAATGTGACGCGCGCGTCCTGAAAGACGCCAAACGCCGCACCTTGAGGGCCCTTGCTCTCGTACGAGCTTGCCAGCAGATCGTATTCTATGTGGTTGTGGACTTGCTGAAAGAGGCGGACCGGCCGGTTAGCAGTCCCCCGGCCGGTTATTTTCAAGACCAGCGGCGTGGCCGTCGCGCGGGGTCGGGCGGGGGCCGAGGGCGACGGCGTCGCCTTGGGCGGCTGGGGGTTGCAGGCGGCGCCAAGCAGCAGCACGATCGCCGCGACGGCTCGTCGGGACCGCATCACCCCTCGGTCGTCGGGCCGGGTTCGCCGCCGCTCGCGGCGGCCAGCGCCAAACCCATCACCGGCATCCATAACCCAAAAATAACCACGCTCACGGTATCGATGAGGCCTTGCACGGCCACGCCGACCAGTCCCGCCGCGACGCTCAGCGCCAAAAACGCGGTTGCCGGCGGCGCGTTCGCGACGCGCCGTCGCAACTCGCGGGCGAAACCCCAAAGCGTCCACCCAACCGCCGTCAAACCGACGATTCCGAATTCGACGAAGAACGTTAAGTAGAGGCTATGCGCATGAAAGGCGGTCGGGTCGCCGTCGGGCGACCGCAGCAGTGCGTAGAGCCTGGAAAAGTTAAATGGCCCGACACCCGTGAGCGGAAATCGATCGATGATCCCTAGCGCCGTCTGCCAAATCGAAAGACGCGTGTAATCTTCGCTTGGATTGTGGTGAGCGTTGAAGAGGAGTACGACGGCGATCGTTCCGCCGACGATAACCAGCGTAGCCGCCCGCAGGCCGTGGCGGACGCGGGTGGCCAACAGGAAAGCAAAGGCGCCGGCAAATCCCATCCAGCCGGCGCGCGAAAACGTCAGCGCGAGCGCTACGAGGCCAAGCGCGAGCGTCGTCCACGCTACAAGCCGCAGCGCGCGTTGAGAAGCGATGCATCCAAGAGCGTACGCGATCGGCAACAGAACGATCAAATAACCCGCTAGCTCGCCGGGCAGGATGAAGGTACCTGTCGCCCGCCCGTGCTGGATCGCATATTGGGCGGCGGGAAAGCGCGCCGCGATCATGCCGATCGCCACGGCGCTAGCAAGGGCGCCCGAAAGCAGATAGGCCCAGAAGATCGCGAGCGCGACGTTTCGATCGCCGTAGAACCGCACGATTGCGCAGTGCCAGATGATGCCAAGACCGCCGATAAACGTAAAGACCACGCCCGCGGGCGGATCGAAACCGAGCAGCCCGGCAAGCACCCCTGCTCCAAAGACCGTCAGCAATGGGAGGAGCAGCGGCTGCGAGCCCGGCGCCGGATACCTCGCAAACATCGCGACCGTGTAGAGCGCAAGCAGCGCGCAGAGCGCGAAGACGCCGAAAACCGCCGCGCTGGGCAAGAGCGAAACGCCCGGGAAAGCGACTCCCGACAATGCGATGAAGCTGGGAAAGAGCGGGATGATCGAAAAGATGAGCGCCATCGCGCCCGGCATGTAACGGCGCATCACTTCCCCGCGGCTAACAACGCAATGCACGCGCCTATGCGCGCCGCGCCGCCGGCTTCGCCCATCTGCGCGCGTCCGACCGCGGCCATCCGCGTCCGGCGTTGCGCATCTTCCAAAATCTCCCGTACGCCGGTAACCGCCGCATTACGTTCTTCGGGCAGAACCGCTAGCGCTTCGCCGAGCAAATCTTGCTGGCGCCGGCGATACCAGCTCGCTCTCCGTACGCGGTCGCTTTCGAACGCGACAACCGGAACGCCCGCGGCTGCGGCTACCTCATTCGCAGTCCCGGCTTGTCCAAGCACAAGCACGACGCGCTCCAGCAACGGCCCCAGCCCCTTCCGCCAAGCGCGAACGATCTCGCGCCCGCCACGGCTCATGGCAAACGGAGCTGCGGCGTCGGCCGTCGCGTGCACGTCCCAACCGGCGCAAGCGGCATCGCGGGCGATACGATCGGCATCGAGGCCGGGCGCAACCGAGATCACCGCGCCGAGGGTAGGATATTGCAGCGCAAGCTCACGCGTGACCTCAAGGAGGAATGCCGCGTCGTCGTATGCGCTCTCACGGCTACCAGGAAAGAGCGCCAAAGCGGGGGCGAAGCCCGCTACCGTAGCCTCCACTGCCGGGTCAGCGGGGCCCGCAAAAAGGTCGACGATTGCATTGGCCACTTGCGCATCGACGCCGCGACGGCGCAACGCCTCGGCCGTGGCCTCGTCCCGGACGAAGCAGGCCACTGCACGCCGAAGCAAATTCGTTTCGAACGGACCGTAAGGGGCGACCCTGACGCTTTTTGCGGTTCCCACGAAAACCGTGCGCGCACGCACCAGCAGCGTCATTATCAGCGCGAAGGCATCGCCGACCGCAACGACGACGTCATACGCTCCCCGCGCGCGGCGCAAAAAGCGTGCCTGCGATAGCGTGAGCGAGAGCAGCCCGGCCGAAAGATCCTTCGCAAGATTTCGCACGTTTCCCATTGCGATCAGACCGCCGCTGGGCATCGCTCGCCGAGGTCCCACGGCGCGCATTGCATCGCTCGAGACATTCCCGACGAGTGCGAGATGATCGATCCTCGCCGCCGGAGCGAACGTCAGCAGCTCCAGCGCGATGCGCTCAGCGATCGCGGCTTCCCCATGACCGTTGGTCACGAAGAGCACGCGCGCGCTCATGCAGGCCGCAATAACGGCTCGAGCGCGAAGTCGAGAAGACGAAAACGCCCGAGCGCCGGCACGTACTCGAGCTCGCTGCGCGAAACGAAACGCCCGTACGGCCCCGCATGGACAATCGGAACGTCGCCCACGTAAAGCGGCTCGGCGCGCGTGTCGTGGCTGTGACCGCCGAGCAATAGATCGATGCGCGGCACGCGGCCGGCGAGTTCGCGGTCGCGTGAGAGCCCGAGGTGCGAGAGCACGACGAGCAGCTCGCCATCGGGCAGGGCGCTCGCATAAGGCACGATGGCTTCCTCCGGTTCGAGGAACCGCCAGCCGAAGAGACGTTCCCAGGGGCTTCCAACGCGATACTGCATGACCAACAGCCCCAGCACGTGCACGCGCACGCGCGCACCGTTGCCGCCAGCCTCCAATCGCAGGGAGGGCAGAAACGGCAGCGCTCTCCCTTTGACATCCTGCAAATTGGTGCAGACCAGGGGATAGCGCATGCGCGACGCTCTGGCTCGCAGCAAAGCGAAGAGATAGTGAAACTCCCGGTTCCCAATCGCCTGGGCGTCGTAGCCGGCCGCGTCCATCTCTTCAACGATCGGTTCGTTACGATAAAAGACGCTTTGACTGCCGCGAAGCGAATCTCCAGCATCAAAGAGCAGCCCGGGGCGTTCCTGACGCATCCGCAGCAGCGTCGGCGCAATGCCGCGCCGGTCGTGAAGATCCGCCGTGTGATAGATCCGGATCACGCGGGGCTTCCGCCGTCAGCCAGCGCTACCGCGAAAGCCGCGCATCGATCGAGGGCATCCGATGGACCGAGCGCCTCGCGCAACTCGACGAAGGCACCGTACTGTGCGACTGGATCTTCGATCAACGCTTCGAGCGCATCTGCAAGCCCTTGCGGACTTGCCGCATCTTGGAGCAGCTCCGGAACGACTTCGCGGCGCAACACGAGATTCGGCGGCGTGATAAAGCGATGTTTGATCATTCGTAGACCATACGAAATGAGCATCGGCGGGATCACGTAGATCGCCACCGCAGGTACGCCGGAGAGCGCCGTTTCCAGCACCGCGGTGCCGGACGCGACCCATGCACCGTCAGCGTTTTCGAGCGCTGCCGCAACGCCGCGTACGACGCTTACGTCGCTCATCGGTTCACGTTGGAGGGCACGCGTGATTCGTCGTTGCGCCGGCTCGTCGGCCGCGCTAAAAATACCATGCAATTTTGGCCGCCGTCGTTTGAGCTCGCGATACGCTGCCGCCATCACGGGCACGTGACGGCGCAACTCCCCGCTGCGGCTGCCGGGAAGCATCGCCACCACGCCGCCATTGACCGGCGGCGAGGCGCGCCGCGGACGCAGCCGATATCGGCTCGTCAGCGGATGCCCAAAAAACTCGATGCGGCACCCAAGGCGACGATAGAACTCGTACTGATGAGCAAATGCCGTAACCGGTATCACGAGCTCGCTAACCCGGCGCGCTTTCTCTTCGTCGTCCAGCCACGTTCCCGGCGGAAAGAGATCGAGAATCGGTCCAGCATAGCCGAAGCGCCGCAGCGTCGACGCCAAGCGCAGGTTGAAGACGCCAAAATCGACGAGCACGACCAGATCGGGCTTCGACGCCAGAAGGTGAAAGGCCGTGCGCAGCATCGCGGCGGTCAATTTCGGAATGCGCGGAATCGCTGCCGCCGGACCCATGCTCGCCCAGCCGGTGTTGTCGCGCCAGAGCCGGAATCCCGCCGCGCGCATCGCTTTGCTCCCGATACCTTCGAACCGCGCATCGGCATCCAATTTTCGAATCGCCTCGGCAAGCAAAACCGCCATCGACTCTCCCGACGGCTCACCAGTCGCGAAGAAATATCTCACTTGGTCATCAACTTCGCGACGCCGTTGCTTCGCGCAGCGAACGTGCAACTCGCTACTTCAGCACGCCGCGTTCGGAGGGTGCCTCCAGAAAGTCGATGATCTCGCGGCCGGGGCCGGTCCTCACTTGCTCCTTCATCTCCTCGATCGCCTGCGAAACGTTGAGCTTGGGATCGTAAAGAATCTTGTAGCAGCGCTTGATCTCGTTGCGTTCATCCGGTGAAAACGCAGCGCGGCGCAAGCCGACGCTGTTGAGCCCGTACGGGCGGCATGGATTTCCTTCGACCAGGAAAAACGGTGGAACGTCTTTCGCGAGCTTGCTCATGCCGCCAACCATCGCATGGCGCCCGATGCGCGTAAATTGATGTACGCCGGTGTGACCGCCGATCGTCGCGTAGTCGCCGACCCGAACGTGACCGGCGAGTTGCGCGAGGTTGCTCATCGTGATGCCGTTGCCCAAGATGCAGTTGTGTGCGATGTGAACGTAGGCGAGCAAGAGACAGTCATCTCCGACCGCAGTCAGTTCGTCGCGCCCGGTCGCACGCTGAATGCTTACGTATTCGCGAAGAATCGTGCGGCTTCCAACCCGCGTTAACGCGCGCTCCCCGGAATACTTGCGATCCTGCGACGCAGCCCCCACCGTCGAAAACGGGAAAAGGAAACAGTCTTCCCCAA
>DATHOO010000198.1:0-7779 GCA_035484815.1 Candidatus Acidiferrales bacterium | reverse complement strand
GCCCACGCGAGCACGAGCCCGAGGCCGACGAAGATATCGGCGCCGACATCGGAGTAACCCCACGAGAATGAGCCCCACGGCGTGACGCTCCGGCGAAGCTCCGGTTTTGCGCCCTTGGCGTGCGCGGCCACTATCCTACGGTCACTTAGAATGCGTTGCGATGCAAGCTTACCCGCGCACCGTCGAGCGTGACCACGTCGAAGCGTATCTTCGCAGACGGTGCCACAATTTGCGCGTAATCGGCTGCAATCCGGCGGAGCGTCGCGCGTTTTCGAGCGTTGACCGCGCGCAGCGCGGAGCCGAAGGTTTGTGTATCACGCCGTTTTACTTCGACGATGACGAGCGTCGGCCCGTCAAGACAGACCGCATCGATCTCGCCGCCTGGAACGCGAACGTTACGTGCGAGCACGCGATACCCGGAGTCGGCGAGAAACTCGCTCGCGCGATCCTCACCCAGCCGGCCCTTCGCGGCGTTATCCGACGGATGCTTCAAAAGCCTCCACCGAATCGAGACCGAGTGCGAGCTGGGCATCGCGCACGCGCGCCCAATTCGCCCGGTGATGGACGCATGGCCCATGCGTTCGCAACGCTTCCAGGTGATACGGCGTCGAATATCCTTTGTGCAGCGCGAAACCATAGCGAGCATCTTGCTTGTCGAGCTCGACCATGAGCGCGTCGCGATACACCTTCGCGACGATTGAAGCAGCGGCCACGACCGCACAGCGCGCGTCGCCGTGGATCAACGGTTCCTGCGGACCGGCAAAGGATCGGATCCGAACGGCGTCGGTGATCAGGTACTCCGGCAACGCAGGAAGCGCCGCAATGGCGCGTTCCATCGCCAAAACGCTGGCCCAATAGATGTTCAGTCGATCTATCTCGGCGACGCACGCGCTGCCGATGGCCCACGCCGCAGCCCGCACTTTGACGATTTCTGCGATTTCCAAACGCAGATCCGCGCGGACGAGCTTAGAATCGTTGAGGCCTTTGATGAAGAGCGGTTCCGTGGCGACGACGCAGGCCGCCACGACGGGTCCGGCGAGCGGGCCGCGCCCGACCTCGTCGATGCCGGCGACGAACGAAAACCCTCGCGTACGCGCCGCCGCTTCAAAACGGTGAAGACGATGCAGCCGGCGGCGTTCGCGCTCGTACGCGCTCTTGGCCTTACGCTGCTTCGGCGTCATCTGGAAACTCCAATGAAATTCGACCAAAAGCGCCTTCGTTGAAAGCGCGCAGGTACGACTGCGCCGCGTTGTGATAATCGGGCTCGCCGCCGCGTCGAAGAAAGCCGCGTTGGGTTGCAAAGGTTTGCAAGTCGGGCACCGCCGTTCGCGGGCGGCGAGCGACGAGCCAGTTGTGGAACGCCGCGGCAACTTCTTGCGGGTCGTAGCGCTCGTACGGCACGGCGCCGCAGATCGCGAGCTTCCATTGGGCTGCCCCATCTGGGATTTTCGGCGGAAGAACGCCGGGTGAATCCATTAGCTCGACGTTCGGTGCGAGCCGAAACCATTGTGGGTGCCGCGTAACGCCGGCACGGCTTTCCGTTTTTGCCGCCGCCCGCCCGAGCAATGCGTTGACGATGGTGGACTTTCCCGAGTTGGGCACGCCGACGATCATCGCGCGGGAAATGCCGGCGGCGTGTTGCCGCTGCCGCGATGCGTCCCGTATCGCAACCGCGATGCGCGCCACGCTTCCGCGGACGCGGCAGTCGACGGCGAGCGCCGGCGAGCCTTCGTCGGAGAGCCGGCGGAGCCAACCCTTCGTCGTTGCTGGATCGGCGAGGTCCTCGCGGCTCAGGGCGACGACGCGCGTTCGTTTGATCGCCATCTCATCAAGCAGCGGATTACGCCCGTTCTGGGCGATCCGGGCATCAACGACCTCGACGATGATGTCGACGGCACGTAAGAACTCACGGATCTGACGAACCGCCTTCGCCATGTGCCCTGGATACCACGCAACTTGCCGCTCCATCGTCTTATCGCACTAGTTCCCGCGTTGGCTCGAAGGGCGTCATAGCCCACCCAGCATGTGCGGCGGCCAGACTCCGGCGATGGCGCGTCCGATCAACCGATCGTCGCCGACCGGCCCGAAGAAACGCGAGTCCTCGCTCTCGGCGCGGTTGTCTCCGAGCACGTAAACCGATGACGGCGGCACCAAGACTTGTGCGAAGCTCCGCCCGTCGGCATGCGCAACATACGGTTCTTCGAGTCTGGCGCCGTTGATATAGACCTGTCCGCGGTCGATTCGAACGCGGTCGCCGGGAAGACCGATGACGCGCTTGATGAAGACGCTTCGCGCGTCGCCTTCATGCCGGAAAGCGACGATCTCATCGCGATGCGGAACACCGATTCGATATGCAAACGTGTTGATCAGAACGTACTCGCCGGAGCGGATATAGGGCTCCATCGAAAGACCGGCGACTTGCGGAAGGCGGACGAAGAAGGCGGCGACGAGGACGGCGAGCAGCGCCAGCTGCAGGGCCAGGTTCGCTACCGATCGCCGTCGCAAGAAGCGGACCACGCGCTTCGAGTTCGCTCAGGCGGTTAGAGAATCTTGGCTTGCGAGGGTGGCCAAAAAATGAGAAAGGCCCGGCCGGTGAAGCCGGCGGCGGCGCCGGCCCGCGGACCACTCGCGAAACGGCCGGTATCTTGCGCGAATCCCCAGATGTGCGAGTCCTCCGAATCGTTACGGTTGTCGCCGAACATGATGTAGCAGTTCGGCGGAATGCGATTGGGCGCGAGCCAGCGCGATCTCGGTGGGATGTTGGCATCGCTTGGATCTACGCGCTGCCAGCCCGCGCCGTAGCTGACGTAGATGCCGTAGTTGCGGACCTCCAGGCCATAGGCGGGCTTTTCGGCGACGTACGGCTCGGTCAGCTGCCTGCCGTTGAGGTAAACGCTTCCGCCGGCCACGCGTAAGGTGTCGCCGGGACGGCCAATGACGCGCTTGATGAAGTCGTCGGGCGTGGGGACAGGCGGCGGAAAGACGACGATGTCGCCCTCCCTTGGAGCGCGGAAACGGTACTCAAACTTGTCCACCAGCAAGACGTCGTGGATCTGGAGCGTCGGCAGCATCGAGCCCGACGGAATGTAGTACGTTCTCGCCACGAACGTGATCAGGACCCACGCAGCAAGCCCGGCGACGATAAAGGGATCGAGAAACTCTCGTGCGATCGCGGTACTCCGCCCCGAAGAACCGGCGACGACGGGTCGCAGCGAAAGGACCAGGCGCGCGACTCCGATCACCGCGACGATGGCTAGCAGCTGGTAGGGTGTCATACGCTTGCTATTTCGCCGGTACGCGGAGACGGCCCAGGGGCCAGAGAATCAGGAACGCTCTTCCGATGAAGCGTCCGTGCTCGCCATTTGCCGCCAGCGGGCCCGCGGCAAAGACACCGCTCGTTTGGGCGAAACCCCAAACGTGCGAGTCGTCGGAATAGTTCCGATTGTCGCCGAGCACGAAGTAAAAGCCCGATGGAATTCGGTCGGGTGCCTGCCACAAGCGCGGCGGCGGCACGTTCGCGCTGCGTGGATCGAGCGGCTTTCCGTTGACGTAGATGCCAAACTTTCGAATCGATAAGTCGTAGTTCGGCGGCTGATTTTCGTACGGCTCGCGGATCGGCTTGTCGTTTCGATAGACGGTGCCGTCCGAGATGGCGATTGAATCGCCTGGGGTACCGATGACGCGTTTGACGAAGTCGTTGCCGCCCGCAGCGACCGGCGGCGTAAAAACCGCAAGATCGCCGTTGGAGGGCGGATGCAAGCGATAGGCGATCTCGTCGACGAGCACGACGTCGCCGACCTGTAGCGTCGGAACCATCGAGACCGACGGAATGTAGAACGTTCGGATGACGAAGGTGATCAAGAAGAGCGCGACCAGCCCCGCAATAAGCAGCCCGTCGAGGTAGCCGCGAATCGCGGGCTTGGCGGAGAATACAACGCGCGCGATGCCGAGAACGCAAAGAAGCCCGACCAGCTGCAGCGGTGTCAGAGCGCGCTTCTAATTCCCCTTGGCCTTTTTTTCCTTGATTCGTGCGGCTTTGCCGACCTTCTCGCTCAGGTAGTAGAGGCGGCTGCGCGAGACGACGCCGCGTCTGCCGACTTCGATTCGCTCCACCCGAGGGCTCTGCAAGAGGAACGTCTTTTCCACGCCGACGCCATGGGCGATGCGGCGCACGGTAATCGACTCAGCTGCGCCCCCGCCTTTGCGCACGATCACCACGCCTTCGAACATCTGCGTGCGCTCTTTCCCGCCCTCGAGGACCTTGGAGAAGACCTTCACGGTATCGCCGGGGCGGAATTGCGGGACTCCGTCCTTCAGTTGATCGCGATTGAGTGCGTCTATAACGTTCATAATCTCTCTATGCCAAAGGGAAACACAACGAATAGCCGGGCGCGGGGCCCGGCAGAACCACGGTATCGTATCACGGGCTTTCCTCGCCACGCAAGGCGCCATCCTCGATGAGGTCCCGCCTGCGCGCAGCCGTTCGAAGCCTGGATTGCTCCCTTCGCCACTCCGCGATCTTGGCGTGATCGCCCGAGAGCAAGACGGGCGGCACGTCGATCCCGCGGAAACTTGCCGGCCGCGTATAGCTTGGGTAGTCGAGGAGGCCGGCGGCGAACGACTCGCTCTCGAGCGACTCGGGCCGAAGCGTTCCGGCGAGCAAACGAACCGTGGCGTCCATAAAGGCGAGAGCGGGGATCTCGCCTCCGGTCAGCACGAAGTCCCCGAGCGAGCGCTCTTCGATTTCGTAGAGCCGGCCGAGGCGATCGTCGATGCCTTCGTAGTGGCCGCAGACGATGATCAGGCGATCCAGGGTCCCCCAGCGCGCAGCGTCCGCATGGACGAATCGGGCCCCGCCGGCGCTCGGGACGACGATTACCCGGCGCTCTGCACCGGCGTCGCGCGTGATTGCATCGAGGACGCGAGCGATCGGCTCGATTCGCAACACCATCCCGGGGCCGCCGCCGAAAGGCGCGTCGTCCGCGCGCTCCCCTTCGGTGAGTTCGTCGAGCAAATGGTGATAGCGCACGCTTGCCACGCCGCGCTCAACGGCCCGGCCGACGACCGAGAGGCCGACGAACGGAGCGAAGAGTTCAGGGAAGAGCGTGACGACGTCGATCGTGAACATGGCAGGAGCGTGTTTCAGGATGATGGCCGATTTACTTGCGCGCTCCGCGCGCTCGAGCAGCGCGACTTCTTCGCCGCCGATCGCGGCTTTTCCGAGGCGCTCGCAGGCAACCGGCTCAGCTCCGCGGAGCGGGCGTTCGCTCTGAACAAACGCGGGGTTGCACGCGTCGGATTGGGGCAGCGCGACCTTGCCCGCGCCGACTTTAGCGCAGCACTCGAGGCAGCGCCACGCTTTGCGCCGGCGCTAGCGAACCTTGGAAATCTGCTTCTCGACGCAGACGACGTCGACGCGGCGATCGAGCACTACGAGAGTGCAATCGCGGCGGATCCCGACTACGCCGTAGCCTACCTCAATCTGAGCGTTGCATACAAACGCTGCGGCCGCATTGCCGACGCGGTGCGCGCAATGCGTCGGTCGCAGCGGATCGAGGCGCGCGCTGCCGCTAGCGCGGCGAGTTTTTGGCGGCCGGCTCGACGCCGGTGATCTCTTCGAGATACTCGAAGAGCTGCGGCAACGTGATCTTTTCAAGGGCCGTGCGTTCGTGAATCGCGCTGCCGTCCTCGCCCTCGTCGCGGATATAACAACGAGTCTCGATGCCCTCAGGCTCGCCGCTAATGAAGGACACGGCAAAACCGCGCCCCGGCATCTCGTCGTAAATCCGCATGGTCTGCGGGTTAAGAATCTCGATCGAATGCGAGGGGCAGTTCGCGTCGAAGAAGAGGATCTTGAGATGTTCGAAGTTCGTGACTTCGATCAGCCCCACCACAAAGACGTTCTTCGTCGAAAGGAATTCGTGACCGCGTTTGCTGCGGCTCGAGACTTCATAGAAGACGCGGTGTGCAACGAACCGGTTGAGGATTTTTCGCAGGGTCGCCAGCGAAGCGAGTGTTTCGGTGCGGTTGCCGCGTGTGTAAATGATCTTCACGGGCGGGTCCTGATGCTTGCACGGCTGCGCAGGGAAGCCCTCCTGGCCAAGCGGCGGAAGTCGCGCTGCGCGGCCGAAAGAGAGCATCCTTAGGCGATGTTTTCCTTACCTGACATCCTCGTCGTCTCGGTTTTGGCGCTGTTGCTTTTCGGGCCGGAGCGCTTGCCGAAAGTCATGCGGCAAGCCGGTCGGTTCATGCGTGACGTACAAAACACGTCCCACTCCTTCATCGCCGAGATGGAACGGGCGGCCGACGCCCCGGATCCGCTCCCGCCGCCTCGTCCGGAACCCCCGGAGGAGGCTAAATATTGAAGTTCCGGCGGATTTCGCTGATTCGCTCTTGCAGCAGAACCCGGGCCTGAGAGTGCAGCCGCTGCTTCTGCTCGTCGGGCAGGCGGCGGTAAATCAGGTAGCCGGCCGCCGAAAGTAGTCCACCCAGAACGCCCACAAGGACGACTTTGCCCGCGTCGCCGGCATCATCGCCGTCCGGCACAGGCTTCTCTGCGTGGGGGTTTTGGTAGCCATTCGCGGGAGTGGTACTCGACCAGGGCTGGTCGGGGGGCGTGGTGCGGAAACTCTCAGACATCGTCGGTCCTCCTTAGGTGTGCCGGCTTTTTTACCCGTTTCAGGCGCACGTGTTTCGGAAAGCGTTCCGCGATCTGTTCGACGGCTAGTTCGGCGGTCGCGACGATCGCCCGTACGCTCTCCCAATCCCGCTGATCTTCGCGCCAGACGATCTCCAGGCTGCCGGAGCGCTGTTGCGAGGTCAGCTCCGCTTTGGCATATTCTGCCAGACCGAGCGCGGCCGCCTGAAGGATAGCCGAGACGGCCGCGCAGACCACGTCTTCGCCATGCTCCGCAAAGTCGGTGTGTCCGCGCGCAGCGAAGGCCGAGAAACGGCCCTGGCGGTCACGGTAGAATGTGACCTGCAGCATGCGCGGATGTGGGGCTACGGAAGCGTGATCTTCGTGATCTTAACTTCAGCGTAAGGCTGGCGATGGCCGTTAAGCTTGCGCACACGCTTCTTGGGCTTGTAGCGAAAAACCAGGATCTTCTTATCCTTTGCCTGGCGCAGGACCGTGCCCGAAACGAGGGCGCCGTCGAGCGTGGGCGTGCCGACCTTGAGGGCCTCGCCGCTGCCGGCCGCGATCACGCGGTCGAAGGTGACATCCGAGCCCACGTCGCTAGCGACCAGGTCGCAGCGGATAACGTCGCCTTCGGCGACTCGATATTGCTTGCCGCCGGATTCGATGATCGCGTACATAACCTTCGGTACGATACCAGGCAGCGCGGCTGTCGTCAACGAGAGCGACCCACGAGCCCCCTTGACTCGGCCTCTCAAGTCATGCTATCACAGAGTAGTCTATGAAACAGATTACTTTGGAAGCGCGACCTTTGGCGGCCTCCACATCGGGCTGCTCGGGCCGATTGGTAGCAACTTGGGGCCTTTATGGCATTGCGATGTGGCTGGTTGCTGCCCTTGCGGGCCCCAGCGTTGGGGGGCACGTCGTCGCATGGCTTATCGCGCTGGTTATCGCCGCCCGCATGCTCGGTGCCGCGGGGTTTTAGGAAGATGGATCCGATCGATTCAGCGGTGGCGCGGGACCATCTCGAGTTAGTCGAGCGAATTCTCGCCGAGTCGCAGCCTCGGCTCTGTTCGGGCTGCGAATATTTCGTCGTTTGGGGCATCGGCTCGGCCTTCGTCACGGTGCTCTTTCAACTCGTC
>DATHOO010000197.1:0-11034 GCA_035484815.1 Candidatus Acidiferrales bacterium | reverse complement strand
TCGTAAACGCTTCTCGAACCCTCGAGAGGCTCATCAGTGAAGCTCGCGCAGCGAGCGAAACGGTTTTCAAAATCGGGGTCCCCGCGCGGCAGCGCCGCGTGGGGTCGCCTCTCGAGGGTTCGAATCCCTCCCTCTCCGAATCCCGGAGTTCCCTCTCCGCCATCAGACGCCGGCGACGCGGTCGAGATGGGCCAGCCAGAAGTCGAAGCTGGCACGCGCTTGCGATTCGAGCATGGCATCGCCCGGGACGACGTCGCGATGCAGGCTTCGCGCGAGCACCGAACGCGTCCCATAGTTGGCGTCGATGACGAGATCGGGCAGCTGCAAGGCAGCGACGAGGTCGTCGGGCAGCACCGCCTCCGGCGGCAAGGTGCTTAGCACGATCTCCGGCGGGTTACGCTTCGGCCACGTTTGGGCTTCGTAGCGGCGGCAGGTCTCGTCCACGCGTTCCGCGTTGCGTCCCCACACAAATGTGTACGCGTCGCAGTCGTGCAGCTCGGCGAGGATGGCACGCGCGGTTGCGCCGTAACCGAGAACTCCGATCCGTTTGAGCGCGACCGGTTCATCGAGCAAACCTTCGATCGCGCTGCGGGCGCCGATGCCGTCGGTATTCGTGCCGATAACTCGGCTGCCGAAGAAAATCGTGTTCACCGCTTGCGCGGCGCTGGCCTCGTCGGTCAACGTATCGCAAGCCGATACCACTTCTTCCTTCAGCGGATATGTCACGTTGCAGCCAGTGTACTCCTCCGTCTGCAGACGCCGGATCGCTACCGCGCCGCCGCCGCTAGGCACTCGAATCGCGACGTAACTTCCGTCGATCTCGGCTTCCTCCAGATACGTGCGGTGAATACGCGGACTTGCGCTATGCCCGACGGGATCGCCAATAAGCGCGAGTCTCATCGACGGCGTTCTCGCAACATCATACGTTCGAAGAACCGAAAAATTTTCGTCACCGGAAAATCCTTGAGTTCGATCGGCTCCGTGAGGATCGTGTAGTGCCCGCAGAGTTTTCCGCCAAGGACGTCGGTGAAGAGCTGGTCGCCGACCACCGCGATCTCGCGCCGGTGCATGCGCAGGCACCTCTTGGCGCGCAGAAATCCGAACGGCAGCGGTTTGAGCGCGTTGGGGAAGCACTCGATGTTGAGTTGTGCCGCTAAGCTTCTCACGCGTTCGGAGAAGTTGTTGGAAAGCATCACGATGCGAAAACCGCGTTCGTGGGCCCGCGCTACCCAATCGACGTGTTCCTGCGCCAGCTCGGTCTCCCGAAAGCCGAGCAGCGTGTTGTCAAGATCGACGATCAGGCCCCGAATGCCGGC
Organism: Candidatus Acidiferrales bacterium; assembly: GCA_035484815.1. Taxonomy (GTDB): domain Bacteria; phylum Vulcanimicrobiota; class Vulcanimicrobiia; order Vulcanimicrobiales; family Vulcanimicrobiaceae; genus Cybelea. The sequence goes on along the minus strand of DATHOO010000197.1, from coordinate 9,718 downwards.
CGCCTCGAGCTCCTCGTGCGGTACGTCGTGAAGGCGCGGCGCGAAGCGGTCCGGTCCGAGCATAGCCACTGCGTTGCACGGTTATCCCCGGTATCCTCGGCCCTGTCCACATGCCCTCCACCCGCCCGCCTGCCGGTCCGCAGACATCCACCGATTTCCCGAGATGGCCACAGGACGCCCACAAGGATTCAAAGCTTAACCACCATATCTTGTGGTATGCACTCCGATATGACACAATAGGTATTCAGTCAGACCTGCTGCATCTCACGGAATCGAACAAGTGTTCGATAGAGCGAGGAGCCCCGCATCATATGAAGTTTACGCGTACCTATTCCGCTCCGGGCGACCCCTACGCCGGCGTGACGTTCGAGCCTCGTAGCTCCCGAATCGTCAATCCCGACGGATCCGTAATTTTCGAAGCCAAAGACGTAATGGTGCCGGCGACCTGGAGTCAGGTCGCCGTGGACGTGCTCGCGCAAAAATATTGCCGCAAGGCGGGGGTTCCAACCGCGACCGTCCGCGTCGCCGAGGAGGGGGTGCCCGAGTGGCTCCAGCGATCGATCGCCGACGGCACCACTTTAGAGACGCTTTCCCGCGACGCGCAGTTCGACGCAGAAAGCGACGCGCGACAAGTCTTTAATCGAATGGCCGGTTGCTGGACGTATCATGGCTGGAAGCACGGCTATTTCGACTCGGAAAACGATGCGCAAGTTTACTACGACGAGATGTGCGCGATGCTCGCGCGCCAAATCGGCGCACCCAACTCACCGCAGTGGTTCAACACCGGGTTGCATTGGGCGTACGGCATCTCCGGACCGGCGCAAGGACACTGGTACGTCGATGCAACCGACGGCAAGGCAACGCGCTCACCGGACACGTACTCTTTCCCGCAAGTAAGCGCATGTTATATAATTGGGTTAGAGGACGATCTCGTCAATGAAGGCGGTATCTTTGACGGCGTAATCCGAGAGGCGCGCATCTTTAAAGGTGGCTCAGGATCGGGCGCAAATTTCTCGAAGATCCGCGCCGCCGGCGAAAAGCTCACGGGCGGCGGTACGTCGAGCGGCCTCATGTCGTTCTTGAAAGTATTCGATCGTGCCGCAGGCGCGATCAAATCCGGGGGCACGACCCGCCGCGCCGCCAAAATGGTCGTGCTCAACGCCGATCATCCGGACATCGAAGAGTTCGTCAATTGGAAAGTTCGCGAAGAGCGGAAGGTTGCCGATCTGGTCATCGGCTCCCGCATCTTCGAGAAGCAGATGAACGCTATTATCGCGGCCGCGCACGATACGCGCATTCCAGAGTCGGCGCGTCTCGATCCGGCACTCAATGCGTCGCTGCGCCAGGCGATCCGCGATGCGATTAGCACCGGCATCCCGTCAGGCGCGGCGCAAAACGCGCTCGATTACGCGCGCCAAGGTTACACCCGCTTGGAAGTTGAGCAATACGATACGAGTTGGGATTCAGAAGCGTACATCACGGTTTCAGGTCAGAACTCCAACAACTCCGTGCGCCTCACCAACGCCTTCTTCAATGCGATCGACAAAGACGAAGAATGGTTGCTAACGGCTCGGACCACCGGCGACGTCGTCAAGCGAATTCAGGCGCGCGATTTGTGGGAGCAGATTGGACTTGCCGCGTGGCAGTGCGCGGATCCCGGCTTACAGTTCGACGATACGATCCAAGAGTGGCACACGTGTTCGAATGACGAACGTATTAACGCCACAAATCCGTGCGTCACTGGCGATACGCTGGTCGCAACGGCCGACGGCCCTGCGCGCATCGCCGATCTCGTGGGCAAGGCGGCGTTCGTCATCGGCGGCGATGGCAAGCCGCACTTTGTCAACCGGATCTTTCCGACCGGTACGAAGCCGGTCTATCGGCTCCGCACCAAGGCCGGGTACGAAGTCGAGCTAACCGCCGATCATAAAGTCTGGACGGAAAATCGTGGCGATGTTCCAGCGCGCGATCTGCGCGCCGGCGATCGCATCTCCCTCGACGGTTCGGGGTTTGGTTCCGTGTCGCTCGACAAGCGCATGGCTCTGGGAATCGGCGCCGCCGTTGGTGACGGCTGCATCGGCACCACCTCGCGTGAGCTGATCTTCACGATGCATGCCGAAGAAGCGCCGGTTCTTGCTGACGTCGCGAAGGCAATCAATCATGCAAAACTTGCCTTCATTGATGACCCCCGGTCCCGCCGCCCATCGACGGTTAAACTTGCCGCCAGCGGCACCGGTTCGCGGATGGTCACCGGAAATGGCCGGATCGTCGATATGTTCGCTCGGTACGCGGTGCTCGATAGGGGCAGCGCTCAGAAACGCTTTACCGACGCCATCTACCAGCTCGATCGACAGTCGACTGCATCGGTCTTACGCGGACTCTTTACCGCTGATGGTACTGTTGCTAACTATGCAAACAAGTCGCAGTACGTATCGCTGGACTCCTGCTCGATCAAACTTCTCAAACAGACGCAGCATCTTCTGCTCTCGTTCGGTGTAAAGTCGAAGCTCTATTCAAATCGACGGACCCAACTCGTGAGCAACTGCCCCGACGGCCGGGGCGGCCGGGCGACATACCGAGTCGAGCAGATGCATTCCTTACGGATTTCGCGTTCGTCCCGGCGGCGGTTTGAACTTGAAATCGGCTTCCATCCCGCGTCGCATAAGGCTCGCACGCTAGCCGAGCTCAATCTCCTCGTTGGTTGCTATACTGACCTGCCGTCCGATGAATTCCACTCGTTCGAACCAATCGGCGACGCTCCGGTGTTTGATCTAACGGAATCTGACACGCATCACTTCGTTGCAAACGGTCTGCGAGTACATAACTGCTCGGAATTTGTCTGGATCGATGACAGTGCCTGCAACCTAGCGAGCCTCAACCTCGTCAAATTCCTCAATGACGACGGTAATTTTGACGCACAGCGCTTTGCGGACGCGACCCGAACGTGGACGACGACGCTTGAGATCTCGGTTGCGATGGGGCAGATGCCTTCACGGCGCATCGCCGAAAAAAATCATGGCTATCGCACCCTTGGGCTCGGTTATGCGAATCTCGGCACGTTGCTTATGCGCATGGGCTTGCCCTACGATTCCGAGGAGAGTTTCGGTTGGTGCGGCGCGATCAACGCCCTGCAGACCGGGATGGCGTACCGCACGTCGGCAGAGATCGCGCAGCAACTCGGACCATTCGCACGCTTCGAAGCGAATCGCGACCCAATGCTGCGGGTCATTCGCAACCATCGAAAGGCCGCCTATGCCGCAGATGCAAGCGAATACGAAGGTCTGACCGTCAAGCCGATCACCTACATGCCGACCCTCTTCACCCAGAAAACATGGGCACTTGCGCGGAAGATGTGGGACGATGCGTTAACGATCGGTGAGGTGGCCGGCTATCGCAACGCGCAAGTCACCGTGACGGCGCCGACGGGATGTCTTACCGGAAACTCGCTGATCGTCACGGATCGCGGCCTTACGCGGCTTCGACGCTTGGGCGATCCCGACGGTACTCAATGGCAAGACGTCAACGTGCGCGTCCTGACCGACGATGGAGAACGGCAGGCGACGAAGTTCTACGTCAACGGCATCTCGCCGACGCGGAGGATCACGACCGCCGGCGGATACGTAATTCAGGGAACGCCCGAGCATCGGATAAAGGTCGTCGATGAGAGCTCAGGCGAGCTCGTTTGGAAGCGATTTGCCGAGATAGCTTCGGAGGACATCGTCGCTTTGTCGATGGGGGGATTCTCCGGTGCGCCGCATGTCGTCAACTTGCCGCCGCTTGGTGAAGAATACTGGACGGCAGACTTCACCACGAGGGTTCCACGTTCGATGTCTTCCCAGCTGGCAGAGCTCGTCGGATATTTCATGGGCGACGGGTCTCTTCACGCGAAAGGTCTTCGGTTGTGCGTCGCCGATGAGGACGTCGATGTTTGCGAACACCTGGTCCGAAGCGCGAAGCAGCTCTTCAATATCGATGCCATCGTTACGAAGAAGACGGGCCATACGGAAGTTGCGCTGAACTCCGTACCGCTGGCGATGTGGTGGGACGCATGCGGTTTTGCCAAGCATCATCCAACCACCGACCACCGGGGTAAGGGCTACGTACCGCACATTCCCGAAGCGGTGCTTTCCAGTAACGACCCAATCGTCTACGGCGCCTTCTTGCGCGGTCTCTTCGAGGCCGACGGAACGACGGCGCATGGCGTTGCTCACCTTTCTACCACCAATGCTACGCTTGCCGACGAAGTGCGAACGGTGCTGCTGATGCTCGGGATTCCAACAAGCACGAAAGTTGATACCTCCGGCTGGGGAGCGTCGGATCTTTACGTGCTCCGCGTGCGAAATGCGGTCTATGCGCAGTCTTTCCTGGAGCGTATTGGCTTCATCGGGTCCCGAAAGCGCGAAGCCATCCGCCTCTGCGATACATGGCAGGGCACGAGGCGAGATCGCGTTTTCGTCCGCAAAGATCTCATCAGCACCTTGGTTCCTTATTCGAGCGAGTTCTATGCGAGGACGCAACTCTATCGCCACCGGCACGGACACTCGGCGGCCATCAGCCGTACTACCGCCACCGCCCTGCTCGAACGAACGAATAACCTCGAGCTGCAGAGCGCGCTCACATTCCATTACGATACCGTTATTGCGAACGATGACGGCGGCGAGCAACTAACGTACGACCTTTCGGTTCCCGACAACGTCACGTACGTCGCGAACGGTTTCATTTCGCATAATACCATCGGCCTCGTCATGGACTGTGACACGACGGGCATCGAGCCCGATTTCGCCCTTGTTAAATTCAAGAAGCTCGCCGGCGGAGGTTACTTCAAGATCGTCAATCAGTCGGTCGATGCCGCGCTCCATAAGCTCGGGTACGCACAAGACCAAATCGACGCGATAGAAACGTACGCGAAAGGTACGGGTACGCTCGAGGGGGCGCCGCATATCAACAAGGCGACGCTGAAAGCCAAAGGCTTCGATGACGCGGCGGTCGCGCGCGTCGAGACCGCCCTCCCAAGCGCATTCGAGCTGCCCTTCGTCTTCAATAAGTTCGTGCTCGGTGAAGCGTTCTGCAAAGAGAGGCTCGGCCTAACCGAAGCGCAGCTCAATGACTGGAACTTCTCGATCTTACGCGACGGACTCGGTTTTTCGACGCAACAGATCGAAGAAGCGTCGGCGTACATCTGTGGGCGCATGACCGTCGAAGGCGCCCCCTATCTGAAGGAAGAGCACTTAGCGGTCTTCGACTGTGCGACGCCCTGCGGCCGATACGGATCGCGCTACATCCGGCCGCTCGCGCACGTCGACATGATGGCGTCGGCGCAGCCTTGGGTTTCGGGCGCGATTTCCAAAACAATTAATTTGCCGCAAACCGCGACGATCGAGGACGTTAAAGAAGCCTACCGTTACTCTTGGGAGCGGATGATCAAGGCGGTTGCTCTGTACCGCGATGGGTCGAAGCTTTCTCAGCCACTCGCTGCCAGCTACGACTTCGGCGGCGACGTCGGCCAAGAGGAAGCAGCCTCGGCTGCACCACCGCAACCGTTTACGACGCCGCTGCAGATTGCCGAAAAGATCGTCTATCGCTATATCGCCAAACGGCGTCCGATGCCGCAGCGGCGTAGCGGCTACACCCAGAAGGCGACGATCTCGGGCCACAAAGTCTACTTGCGCACCGGCGAGTACGAGGGCGGCCAGCTCGGCGAGATCTTCATCGACATGCACAAAGAGGGCGCGGCCTTCCGCTCGTTGATGAACAACTTCGCGATCGCGATCTCGCTCGGCTTGCAGCACGGCGTGCCCCTCGAAGAGTTCGTCGAAGCATTCACCTTCACGCGATTCGAACCGAACGGTCCGGTCATCGGTCACGACCACATCAAGATGGCGACCTCGATCCTCGATTACATCTTCCGCGAGCTGGCGGTGAGCTATCTCGGCCGCTACGATCTTGCGCACGTGCAACCGTCGATGCAAATGGACGCGATGGGACCCGAGGCACAGGAAGAGTACATCGCCGAGGAAGAGGCCGGCGTTCAGGTACGGCCCGTGGGCATCGTCGAGAAGCTCCATCCGGTGAGCACGCATCTCCATCCAGGCCAGGAACCGCCGCAAGGCGGAACCGCGGCGCCCGCATCGGAGGCGCCACCGACTCGATTCCAGCCGAGCAGCAACGGCGGAGGAACCGCGGTGGCGACGCTCGCGCGAACGCAAGCGATCAACGCATCGAAGGCCAAAGGCTACACCGGTAACGCCTGCTCCGAATGCGGCCAGCTCACCATGGTGCGCAACGGCGCGTGTGAGAAGTGCGACTCTTGCGGAGCCACGTCGGGCTGCAGCTAGCCTGGTCTGGAAAGCAAACAGAAGAAGCCGGCGCTTCAATCTCGCCGGCTTTTCTCGTCTCGTCCACAGTTACTAACCGGAAGTTTGTGCTGCCGAGCAGGCGCGGGAAAGCAGTAACACTCCTCGAACGCTCGCCGCCGTGGGAAGCTGGGGAGCCGGACTGTACGCCGATGATTTTGCGCTTGACCTTCGCGCAGACGTCTCCGGCATCGCGCGACTGCCGATAAGTGGCGACGAGATACTCGGACTACTCAGAGCCGCAGCGGGCGAGGCGGCCGAGAGTCCCGGTAATGACGAGTACGCCCGCTTCTGGCTTGTCGTCGCAGACCAGTTTCAAAAGCGCGGCATCCGGTGCCCCGAGGTTACTCGAAAGGCGCTCGATATCATCGATACTGGCGCAGACGTCAAGACTCTTGCAGATCTAGGTATGGCCGCCCCCGCGCTGCGAAAGCGCGCTGCGACCCTGCGCGAACTTCGCGTTCGACTAGCCGCCGGCATGCCACCACGAGCACGAAACGTCCTCAAGAAACCGTAGCAGCTCATAATGCAACCTGGTGAAATCTACGCCTATCCTACGTCGGGTGGAGAACCATACAATCCTTACTTCACCTCGGCCGAGCGAGAACTATATGAGAGAGCGTCTCATTGGAAAGCAGACGGTTGGGGTGCGATGGTTATCTTGAAAGCAGAAGTGGCCTATGGATACTTGACGTGGTATCTCCCGCTCATCGTGCGCAAAGAGATGACGCAGAAGCCCACGCTTGAGTCGTTGAGAAATGAGCCGTGGACAAGGCAAAGGCCTGGAACCTGCTCGCCGTCGCATTTCAAACGACTCGGGCTTGAGCAAATCGGCTCTGTCTCGATCCGAGAGGCCGTGCTGACACGACTTGCATGCTCCAACGATGTAGGTGCTCGCGCGGCGTTGCTTGACGTTTCCATGGTAAGTTGCATGGATGTAGCTTCCGATCACCCGAAGAACAACATCTTCATCCAGCATCGATTGAACGCCCAGCCGGCTATTACGTTCTGCAACTGTTTCAGCCCGATCGGTTCTTAGCTTGCCTTGCTCTACTGGGCGCGATGCGCACGGCTAAGAGCCATCGTTAGCTGCCCGGCGCTACTTCGCGAACGAATCGTGCTTCAGCGAGAAATCGAACGTCGCGCGGCCGGTCGACCCCGGATCACCGGTTGACACCAGGTCGTCGTGGATTGCGGTCGGCACCTCCATGGAAAGATCGTACGTGATGCGGATGTCTTCTCGCTGCGCGCTAGAGCCCCCGTTGCTAATCTCGAAGACCTTGCTTTCATGCACGACGACGTGCTTAGGATCGCGATCGCCGGACTTCGTAAAGTCTTCTTGCAGCGTGAACTTCGAGATCGTCTGAGTCTGCTGCCAGTGGCCGTGCGCGTCCCACGGCGCGCCATCCACAAACCGCCGGCCGAGATAGCTTAGTAGCAGCCACTCCGCTTGACTAGGCGCGGGTGCCGACGGGCACGTCACGGTAGTGTCTCCGTACACGGTGCACGTGTAAGCCTGACGCGCCTGTGGCTCAGAATCCACCTTCTCCGAAATACGAACGAGCAGCGCTCCGTCGGCGGTAACTGAAAGTACGTCCGCCTGCATCGTCCCCTGGCCGCCATCCGTGGTTGAGTCACCAGGCGAATTTGCAACGGTCGAATCTGCCCCGCTGTACTCAGGGCCCGCCATTCCTTCCTTGTGAACGCTAAAAGCGTACGTGAGTTGGCGTAACGGCGCGCCCGGCGACGCGCTTGCTGCCGGCCCCGGGCTTGCTGCGCCCAGCAGCGCGGGGAAGACAAGCGACAAAACGGCGAGCATCATCGTTTGCGTCGGTTCGACGCGTTGCGTCGATTGCCTCGCCGACGGAGTTCGAAAGGCACGGCTGCCCTCGTTTCGAATCAAAACTCCATGACCCGGTATGCATTGGTGCTACTTGCCATGGTACTCGCAACGAGCATGCCGTTGCGCAGACATGCCGATGCGACGGCGCAAGCGGCTGTGCCCGCGCAAGGCATTCATAAGATCAAACACGTCATCATCATCATGCAGGAGAACCGCTCGTTCGATAGTTACTTCGGAACGTTTCCGGCCGCCGACGGTATTCCGATGCGCGATGGAGTGCCGCAAGTTTGCGTTCCTGATCCCACGACAAAAACGTGCGTGAAACCCTATCACGATGCGAGCGACGAGAACATGGGCGGCCCGCACGCGGCGTGGTCGGCGGATCGGGACATCGACGGCGGCAAGATGGACGGGTTCATTGGCGTGCTGCAGGGAGCGAAGAAGACCGGCGGCTGTCCCACCGATATTCCGACCTGTGTCGTCAAGGGCCACGAGCGCACCGTGATGGGCTATCACACCGGGGAAGAGCTCCCGAACTACTGGGCTTACGCGAAAAACTTTGTGCTGCAGGATCGCATGTTCGAAGCGATGCGCTCGTGGAGTCTGCCGGCGCATTTATACATGGTCTCCGAGTGGGCCGGCAGCTGCGGGACTCCGGGCGACCCTAACAGCTGCAAACCGGAACGCACCTATCTCTCGCCGGCCGACATGCCGTACGACGTCCTCAAGAAAGACGATCCGCGACTCCCGGGCCGGCCGGACTATCCATGGACGGATTTGACCTACCTGCTGCACGCGCACGGCGTTTCGTGGGCGTACTACGTGATGGACGGTTTCGAACCCGATTGCGAGAACGATCAGAGCAGCTGCAAGCTGAAGTCGCAGAGCGCGCGCACGCCGGGCATCTGGAATCCGCTTCCGCACTTTGACGACGTCAAGCAAGATGGCCAGCTCGGCAACGTCAAGGACATGAGCCTCTTCTTCGGCGATTTGCGCAACGGCCACTTACCGGCCGTCGTCTGGCTTACGCCCGGAAATCGCTACAGCGAGCATCCACCGGGGCGCGTCAGCACCGGCCAGGCGTACGTCACGGGCGTCGTCAACGCGGTGATGCGCAGTCCGTACTGGAATTCGACGGCGATTTTTTTGAGCTGGGACGACTGGGGCGGCTTCTACGACCACGTCGCGCCGCCGAACGTCAACTTTTTCGGTTATGGGCTCCGCGTTCCCGGCCTTGTGATCAGCGCTTACGCCCGCAAGGGCTTCATCGACCATCAAACGCTCAGCAACGACGCGTACGTCAAGTTTGTCGAGGACGATTTCTTGAACGGCGAACGCCTCGACCCCAAGACCGATGGCCGGCCCGATCCGCGCGCAACCGTGGCCGAAAATGCGCCTAAGCTCGGCGATCTTCGCGCCGATTTCGATTTCGCGCAAAGCCCGCGGGCGCCGCTCGTCCTACCGGGCGGCGTCGGGCCGCCGTACAAACCCGGCTACACGGGCGGACCTTAGCCCTCGAGCC
>DATHOO010000196.1:0-11892 GCA_035484815.1 Candidatus Acidiferrales bacterium | reverse complement strand
CTTCCTGGATCGCGACGTTGCGCCAGGCCGCGACGAGATTCCAATACGCGGTTTCAACTTGCGAAATCGTGTTCGAGGAATCGACCAGCGCCTGCGCGGCGGTTGCGTCGGCGTTGACAAAAGCCAGCTTTAGCTGACGTTTCGTCGCGTTCATGCCCGCATTCTGCAGCAATGGCTGCGTGACCGCTAGGTTTAGCGTAGCGATGTAGTATGGATTGTACGCGTTGAAGAGCGTGTTGTTGTAGGTGCGGCTCTGCTGGATGCCGGCTTGATAGGTCAGGCCGTTCTCGGTCTGACCGCCGACGCCATATTGGAAAGTCGATTGGTGCTGGATGATGTTCCCCGGGCCTTCGGTAAAGGTAACGCCCGGCGTGCCACCCGGAGCGGGCGTATAGCGCCCCACTTCACCGGGTCCGGATATGAACGCATTCTGCGGCGGTTGGACCGAGAAGCTCGACGACGGCTTTAACTGCAGCTGCACGTCGTAGTTGCCCTTGATGGCTACGATATTGTAGCGCGCAACGCGGAAGTTCGAAGCCGAAACGGCCAAGTTTGGATTCTTCAGCAGTGCCATGGCGATCGCGTCCTGCAGCGAGATGCCGACGAACGGCTGCTGCGTAACGCCGACGATTTGTGCGGGACTTGGAGCGACTTGCGGCGCGCGATATCCGGGCGCAACGCTTGGCACGACCGGAAACTGCGGCGACGGAATCTCCGTGGGCAGCGTTGCGCGCCGCGGCAGCGTCGCGTCGAGCTGCGCGGAGGTTCGCTGGACCGGGAGCGCGGCTAACGTTATGGCGGCGATCGCAATTGCTGCCGGCAGAATTCGAGATTTCACGATGCCGTTATCGCGTCAACGCCTGACTTCCGAGCGTCTCGACGTTGACGCCGTTGGTCGTTAGAATCGTGCCTTCGACGCGCTCGAGCTCGACGATCGATTGATCGAGCTGCGTCTGCGCCTGCAGCTCACTGCCGCGTGCCTGCTCGAGCTGCACTTGACGCTGGAGCACGAGGAACGTCGTCGATTCACCGTGCGCGAACCTGCGAACCTCGCTGGCGTAGACGGCTTCGGCGGATTCGCGCGCGACGCGGGTTGCGTTGAGCTTCGAACGCGCCGATTGATAGCTCTGCAGCGCATTGCGCGCCTCGGCGCCGATTCGCTCCTGCACGCCCTGCGCCAGCACCGCTGCCTGCGTGGTCTCCTCGCCGGCGAGACCCCGCAGGCCCTGCGCGACGTGGCCCTGGATCGGATATCCGACGATCAGCGCGAGGTTAAAGGTGGGAAAGTAGCCGGCCCACATGTTGTGGTAGGCAAAGGCCATCGTGCCTTGGGTGTTGGGCGGCGGCGTCGGGCAAGTAGTAAGGTTGTTTCCTTGGCAAAACTTCTGAATAAAGGTCGGAACCGGCGTGAGAAGTCCGGCGAACCCGTTGCTTTCATACTCCGCCTGCACGTCGGCTTGCGGAAGCGCTTGATTCTTCGCAAAGGCGCGGTCGATATCGGCCTGTAGACGGCGGTCTTCCGCCTGACGCACTTCCGGCCGATTCTGCTGCCCAGCGGCGACGACGGCCGCAAGATCGTGCGTGCTCGGAAGTTGCTCCACCGAGGTCGAAGGCACGAGATTTGCCGCCCAGACGGGATCTTGCACGTTTGCCGCGACGAGGCTCTTTAGCTGATTCTGCAGCTGCGATACCGTCTGCAACGCCAAAAAGACCGCATTTTGGAAGTTCGAAACTTGGGTTTGCGACTCGACCGCATCGATGGGAGCCGCAGCGCCCCGACGCGCGAGCCGAACGTTGCTCCGCTGCTGGGCGATCGCTTCGCCGAGCGCCGCTTCCTGGATCGCGACGTCGCGCCAGGCGGCAACGAGGCTCCAATAGGTCGTTTCGACCTCCGAAATCGTGTTCGAGGCATCGATCAGGGTTTGCGCGACGCCGGCGTCGGCATTGACGACCGCGAGCTTCAACTGGCGCTTCGTCGCATTCATTCCGAAATTCTTGAGCAGCGGCTGGGTAACGGCGAGATTCAACGTCGCCAAATACGACGGATTGAACGCGTTGAAGCTCGTGTTGTTGTAGGTGCGGCTCTGCTGAATGTCGGCCTGAAAGGTCGTGCCATTCTCCGTCTGTCCATTCACGCCGTACTCGAAGGCCGACTGGTGCTGGATGATGTTACCGGGACCACTCGTCGGGGGCAGCCCGCCACCGTAGTTGCCAAGCTCTCCCGGACCGGCGGCGAGAAAGTTTTGCGGGGGATTGACGGAAAAGTTCGATTGCGGCTCCAAGTGCAGCGCGATGTCGTACGCGCCTTTCACTCTTACGATGTTGTAGCGCGCGACTCGAAAGTTTGAGGCCGAGACGGCCAAGTTGGGATTCTTGACCAGCGCCATCGCGATCGCGTCTTGGAGCGAGATCGCGACGAAGGGCTGTTGCGTGACGCCGATGATGTGCGCACCGGTCGGCGCACTTTGCGGTGGACGATATCCCGGCGCGACGCTTGGGACCGGCGGCAGCATCAGCGTCGGAATCGTCGTCGGAATCGCCGTACGACCCGACAGCGAAGCACCTGGGTCGGCGGAGATGCGTTGCGAGGGCAACACAGCAGCCGCCAGCGCCGTCAACGCGACGAGCGCCGAGAGCGTGCGAGCCTTGAGCGAGATCATTCCGATAAAGCCACGCCGATGCGCGGGCGGCGCAACAGCAGCACGAGGGGCGCCAGGCAAAGCGTGATCACCGCGACCCAACGGGAGGTGTCCGCGTACGATTCGACCGCCGATTGCGACTCGACGAGTACCGCGAGGCGCTGAATCGCGGCGCGGTTCTGCACGCCGCCTTGAAGCTGCACGTACCGTTCGGTCGGGGGATGCGCGAGCGTCTGACTGCTCGCGAGCTCGGTCTGATGCACGGTGAACCCGCGCACGAGGAGCGTGATGAGGATCGCTGCGGCGACGCTTCCGCCGATTTGCCGCGACAGATTGAAGAAGGCAGCCGTTGCCGGGACATGCCTATCCGGCACGCTTCCGATCACGGCCACGGAGAGCGGGACAAAGATCTGCGCCAGTCCGATGCCGCTGAGGATCAATGGAAAGATCAAGCTGTGGAAATCCGAGACGGGCGTCGTGATGCTGCCCAGCCACCAGTTCGAAATCGCGAGTATAACGAAGCCGACCGCCGCTTGGAGCCGCGCGTCGACGATCCCCCGCTGCGTCAAGATCGCCGTGAGCGGCGTGAAGCAGAGAACGGCTGCGGCGCGAATCATGACGGTGGCCCCGGAGAGTGTCGCGGTGAAGCCGAGCGAATTGATGAGATACTGCGGCAAGATGATGATCGAGCCGTAGAGGCTGACGCCGAGAACGGCGCCAAGGACGCTGCCCGCTGCAACCTGCCGAAGCTTGAATACGCGCAGATCGACTACGGGAATTGGCGAGCGCAGTGTCCACACGATGAACCCGGCCAAGCCGGTGATCGAGAAAAGCGTAAACCAGCGAATCCGCGCGTCGTCGAACCAATCGTACTGCTGGCCGTTTTCGAGCACGAACTGCATCGAGCCCAAGCCGACGCACATCAGAATCAAGCCGATCCAGTCCAGCTTGCGATAGTGCCCTTCGGCCGGATTGCGCAGAAAGTTCCAAATCAACGTCGCGGCAACGATGCCAATCGGGATGTTGACGAAGAAAATCCAGTGCCAGTTCCAGTTATCGGTGATCCATCCGCCGATCACCGGGCCGAGCGCCGGCCCCACGATCACGCCGAGCGCGAAGACGGCTTGCGCCTTTCCTTGTTCTTTTAGGCCGTAGGTATCGCGCAAGATCGCTTGCGATGTCGCGATCAGTCCGCCGCCGCCGAGCCCTTGAACCAGCCGCCAGAAGACGAGCTGGCCGAGGCTGTTGGAGAGGCCGCACATCAGCGACGCAATCGTAAAGAGGACGATCGAACCGAAGAAATACTGGCGCCGGCCGAAGCGCGCGGCAAACCACGGGTTGAGCGGAATGACAACGACGTTGGCGATGAGATAGGCGGTGACGACCCAGGCACCGAGATCGACGCCGACACCGAAGTTCCCTTGAATGTTGGGGAGCGATACGTTGACGATCGTGACGTCGATGATCTCCAGCAGCGTCGCGGTAATCACCGCAACGCTGATGATAGCCCTCCGCCAGCCGTGCTCGACGACTGGGCTTTCGTACGCGCCAAACAAGAGGCGTTACTTCACTCTTACGTAGGTTTCGACGCTCATGCCGGGCCGCAACGGCCGGTCGGAGCTTTGGTCGTCGACCTCGATGCGCACCGGAATGCGCTGCGTCACTTTCACGAAGTTTCCGCTCGCGTTCTGGGCAGGAACGAGGGCGTAGGTGTTCTCGGACGCCGGGTTGATCGACGCGACGTGTCCGTGGAAGATCACGCCTTTATAGGCGTCAACTCGAACGTCTGCGGACTGCCCAACGCGCATCCGGCCCATCTGGGTCTCTTTATAGTTGGCGGTGATGTAGACGCGATGCGGCACGATCGTCAAGAGCGTAATGCCCGCGCCGATTGTCTGACCGAGTTCGACGTTCTTCTCGCCGATATAGCCGTCGGTGGACGCGTAGATGCGCGTGTAGTTCAGGTTTTGATGCGCAAGATAGAGCTGCGCTTTCGCCGCTTCGACTTGACTTGGATCGGCGGCTTGTGCGAGCCTGCCTTGCGCCGTCGTCACCGCGCCCGAGGCCTCCGCGACGCCGGCTTGAGCCGCGGCGACGCGTCCCTGCGCGGCCGCGACGGTCGCTTCGGCGGCGCCGACCTGATCTTGCGCCCCACGCAGCTGAGCGGCGGCACCTGCGCTCTGCGCACGGACGGCATCGAGTTGCTGCGAAGCGACGTCGCCGGTGCCCACGAGCGAGCTGATTCGCGCGTAGTCGGCCTGCGCTTTAGCGTAGGCCTGCTGGGCGGCCGGCACTTGCGCCTGCGCGGCGTGCAGCTGCGCCGAGGCCTGGGCAACCGCGTCTTGCGCGACCGGCACCTGTGCCTGGACGTTCGTCATTGCGCCGCCGGCTTGCGAAACGCCACCCTGCCCTTGCGTCGTCAAAGTACGCTGGTTTGCGATCGCAAGATCGTACTGCGCTTGCGCCTGGCGAAGCCTCGCGAGCTCGTCCTTGTTGTCGAGCACGATCAAGAGCTGACCGCGATGCACCTGCTGGTTCGTGTCGACCAAGAGTTGGTTGATGCGCTCGGGAATTTTGCTGGTCACCGCGACCTCATCGGCGGCCACGTGCGCGTCGTCGGTACCTTCGTGCGAGAGCATGTAGGTGAGCAACGGCACGCCCCAGATCAGCAAGAGGACCAGGACGATCGCGGCGCCGATGAGGAAAAAGATTCGCCGCCGCGGGCGCGGCCGCGTCTCCGTAACATCGGTGCCGACCGCGACGGCTTTTCCGGTGCCGTTTCCTTTGAGTTCAGCGGTTTTTTGTTGATCCAACTCTCGCGTGTCCATCAGGAGCTCCTTACCCCATTGAGAAAAACATCGATATAGAAGCGTAGCGCATCATCGGGATCGCCCCGATGGAGCAGTGAATCGGGAAACTTTTTGCTGCCGAGTGCGTGCATGAAGACGATGCCGAGAAAAACCATTGCAAGCTTTTGCGGGTCCCCCCGCAAGTCGCCGGCATCGATGCGGCGACGCATGAACTCGGTCAAAATCGCCAGGATCGCGAGCTGCGGCCGCCAGGTCGCCTCGGCGAAAATGCCGTTTTCGTACTCCTGTTCGACTAGCGACCAGCGAATCATATCCTGCAGCGACTCGAACCGCGCGAACATCGTGCGCGCGATCACGAGCAAATCTTCGGCGAGGTCGCCGGTCAACTGCGCCGCAACGTCGGCGAGCTCCACGTACCCGCAGAAATGCTGGGCGCACGCGACGAGCAGCGCTTCCTTCGTGCCAAAGTGCCGGAAGAGGGTTGCCTCGTTCACGCCGGCCACATCGGCGATCTCGCGCGTTGTTGCACCGCGCTTGCCCTTACGCCCGATGACCTCGCGCGCGGCGACAAGAATGCGCTCGCGCGTCTCTTCGGGCGAAGCCGAGCGGGTAGCTTCGACGAGCTTGCGCGTCTCGATCACGGCAACCCACTTCCTTTGGCAAAGGCAACGTTCGTTTCGTAAGTCCCGTAGGTCGCGTCGGCTACGGCGCGGACGTGCGGGATGCTGATGGTGGCGTGCTGCTGCGAGAGAACCGAGTAGTCGCCTTGCAGGCGGTACCATTGCGCCATCGTGATCTTGCCGCCGTTAGTGTAGTACCACTCCATCTGCACCAGCGAGTAATCGACCGGATCAACGTAGGCTAGGGTATGATCCAAGATGTCGCTGTGGATCTTTTTGGTCAGTCGCAGGACGATCATCTGCCGTCCGTTGATCCAGCCCGTTCCATCGAGAGTGATGTTCTGGTTCTTCTGCCAGGCGCGCGGACTGCCCACGTCGTCAAAAAGGCGTCCGAAGCCTCGCGCGTAGCCCGGCATGCGGTCGAAGACGACCTCGAAAAAATCGGGGCGTTTGTAATACGACGTGCCATTGAGCTGGGGCGACAAAAACGGAAAGTTGAGCATTCGAACGTCGACGTGCACGCGCGCCTCGTAGGATCGAAGCGTCGGATTGCGGTCGGCCATGCGCGCAATCACGGCTTGGGCGGTCAATGGAGCGGTGGGTGCGAGATCACCGGGCGGCGTCGCCCCAAGCAACCCGCAGCAGACCGCTGCGACGGCAGGTAGAATGAAGATCCCTTTCAAGCTCGCTTGTTTCATCTGTCCCAACTCTGAGCGTCCCAATAGTGCAAGTGGGTACTTGCACGCAGAGCGTACCACGCACGCCTGATGAATGCAAGTGCTTGCACGCACCCGCCTGCTGGAGCAGCGAGCAGCAAAGCCAAAGCCTAGCCCGGTACAGCCGCCCGGGGGGCTGGAACGCTACATAGACGAGCTAGCGGCGTGGTGGTGCATGGCCCCGCCGGCGGGGTGGAACCCCTGGGCCTTCGCCGCGGACGGGCAAAGGAATTTGCCGTGCTTGGTCGTTCCGTACATGGGGTCACCGGGCTCGTGGTAGACCTTGCTCTTCAGATTCACCCAAACGGGCTGCACGGCACCACAGTTCGGCTTGGTCATGTCAGCGGCGGCACCTTGCGCCGCGTTACCCATCGCGCCGGCGGCACCTTGGGCCGCATTTCCCATCGCGCCGGCGGCACCTTGGGCCGCGTTGCCGGCGGCGCCTGCCGCCGAGGCTGCGGTTTGAGCCGCGTTGTTCGCAGCATTTTTGGAGCCGCTGCAGGCGACGAGCGTCGAAAGGGTGATCCCGAAAAGCGTGAGGAGTGCAATCGCGCGCATCTCGATAGAACCTCCGATCTCCTAGCTTAGGGAATAACGCGCTTCGCGATGGCGGCGATCCTCTCCCTGGCCAGACGCGCCAGCGGCGACGGCTCGCCAACGTAGACGCGGCGCCCATCCACGAACGTCGCTTGCACCCAGGCATCTTCGCCGCGGTAGACGACCGCGTTGACCGCAGGCGACCACGGATCGATCTTCGATGCGTCAAGAACAACGTAGTCGGCCGGCGCACCGGCGATCAGATCGCCACCGCTCGCGCGCAGCGCTCGCGCCCCTTCGGCCGTCCCCGAGGCGAACGCAGCGGCGGCTCCAAAAGCCGCACCGTCGAGGTGCAGCGTCTTCTGCAAGAGTGCCGCCTCGCGCATTTCGTCGATGAGCGAGGGCCGCACGTCGGCATCGGTTCCTAGACCGACCGTGACGCCGAGCGAGCGCAGACGCGTGACGTCGCAGATTCCGTCGCCCAGATATTGGTTCGTCATCGGGTTGTGAACGACACGGGCTTGGCGCTGCGCGATGAGCGCGCGTTCGTCGTCGCTGATATAGATGGCGTGAACGGCGACGGTGCGTTCGTCGAGCGCGCCGAGCTCGTCGAGCAGCGCGACCGGCGACTTTCCGAAACGCTGGCGCGTTGCTTCACCTTCGTACGGTGCTTCGGCCACGTGAATGTGGAGCATGCAATCGAACTGACGGGCGAACTCGCCGGCCGCGCGAATCATCGCGTGCGATGCGGCGTGCAGCGAATGCGGGGCTACGCAGACATTCGCGTCGGGATAGCGGTCCATCAGATCGCGCGTCCGTTCGGCGGCTATCTCGATGGTTTCGCGAAACTGCGGCGGTGCATAATCGGCATCCATCCACGTGCGCGCGAGGACGAGCCGGATCCCGGTGTCGCGTGCCGCGCGAATTGCCGCTTCGGCGTGCTCGTTCCCCGAACCGTTGAGGTAGAAGAACTCGGCAACCGTCGTGATTCCGGCCGCCAACATCTCCGTGAAGGCCGCGACGAAGGTCCAGTAAACGTCGTCGGGAGTAAGCTGCGGCACGACACGATACAGTGCGTCGTTGCGCCATTGCGCAAACGGCAAGTCGTCGGCCCAGCCTCGCAGCAAAATCTGATATGCGTGACTGTGACCGTTGATGAAACCGGGCACGATGAGGCGGTCGGCAGGAAACGATCGTGCGCCCAGGTTGCGCGCGCGATCGCGCACCTCGTGGAAATCGCCCGCAGCAACAATGCTGCCGTCGCGAATGACAAAAGCGTAATCCTGGCGCAGCTCGCCTTCGACCAGCGCGCGAGCGCAGCGCACGAATTCGTTGATCACGCCACTTTGGCGCCGTTTTTGAAAACGGCGGCGGCAAGGTTGCCGCCGAACTGCCACCCGAACTCGTCAGGCGACTCCATCTGCAACGCAACGAAATCGGCCGCAGCGCCAGGTCGAATCCGTCCGGCGTCGGCGCGCAACGAGTGCGCGGCCGCTCGGGTGACGGCGTAGAGTGCTTCGGCCGCTGAAAGCTCAAAGAGCTTCCGGCCAAAAAAGGCGACCGTTTGAAGATTGAAGCACGGCGATGTTCCGGGGTTATAATCGCTCGCCAGCGCGACCATTCCGCCGGCATCGAGCAACGCTCGCACCGGCGCGCGCTGTGGCAGATCGAGATAGGCGATCGTTGCCGGGCAGGCAACGGTGACGATGCCGTGCTCCGCGATCGCGCTCACGTCGTAATGGCGAATGAAGTTGCAGTGATCGACGGCGTCGACGCCAAGATGCGCGGCCATCTCGGCCGCCCCGCCGTATGCCATCTCGTCGCAGTGGACGCGCAGCCGCATCCCATGCAGCCGCGCGGCGTCCAGATAGCGTCGCGTCTGTTCGGGCGAAAAGAAGCCCGGCTCGCAGAACGCGTCGGCATAAACCGCGCCGTGTGCCGCGGCCGCGGGAATTACCTGGTCGATCAAATAGTCGACAAAGGCCTCTTCGCGGAGAAATTCTGGCGGCAGGGCGTGCGCGCCAAGAAACGTTGCGATCAGGTTGGGAACGTCGGGATCGTTGCGATGTTGCGCGATCAGGTCGAGTAGTGCTACCTCGCCCGGCTTATGGAGCGCGTAGCCGGTCTTCGTTTCGAGCGTGGTGGTGCCGTGCGCGAGCATCGTCTGCAGGCGCGGCCGAACCGTACTTTCATAGAACTTTGGCGGATCGAGCAGCGCGACGCGCGTGCGCTCGATCGTGTAGCGCATCCCCAGCGGGGGCGGCTCGCCGCGCAACCGCGCGGCGAAGTCCGGTTCGCGGTCTCCGGCGAAGAGCGGATGGGCGTGCGCATCGACGAGACCCGGCACGATGACGTAATCGCGTAGGTCGATTTCACTTATTTTCGCCCTTCGACTACGGCCGCTATCGCTCGCCCCGCCCAGGATGACGCCAGCGGGACCGACCGCAGCAATTATGCCATCTTCGATGATAACTGCGGCATCGTCGATGCGGCCGAGCTTATTGAAATCTATGCCGGCTTGGGGAGCATCCGTATCGCAGGTAACAACCGTCCTCGCTCGGACGATCCATGAGTTCGCTTCGGCCACTTCGCCTTCCATCCGCCGCGACGGCACGCACGCCCTCTACGTTCAGCGCCAAGGCTTAGCTCTCGAGGAATTGAGTGAGTATCGCGATCGTTTCGGTGGGGTTCTCATCGATTAGCCAGTGGCCGGTGTTTTCGAGGACGACGACGTTGACGTTGTCGGAAATCAAGCGCGCCTGCACGCCCAGCGCAGTCCCGTTGGCGTGTGCGCCACCGATCGAGAGCACGGGGATGCGAAGCTTCGTGCCGGCGAGCTTCGCGAAGTCGACCGCGGTTTGCGGGAACGATCCGAAATATGCCCAGCCTGCGGCCATTCGCCCGGGCCGCGCGTAGGCGGCGACGTATGCGTCGCGGTCGGTTTGTGAAAGCGATCGATTGGGATTTGCGGCGAAGTCGTTCCAATAGTAATCGAAATACATTCGCTCGCGACCCGATACGAGTGTGAGGGGCGTCGGCCCGTGAAAACGGAAGTGCCAGAGGCCGGGATTATTATAGATCGCTTCCCAGCCGGCGACGCCGGGCAAGAACGCGTCCATCAGTGCCAGGCGCTCCACTTCTTGCCGGTACATCGCCGTGTACGCATAGGCAACCATCAGTCCGATGTCATGTCCTACCACGAAGACACGCTGAAAGCCGAGCGCGCGCACAGCGTCTCGGACGCTTCGGGCCGCGCTCGCCATGTCCACTCCGGTTTTGGGGATCGACGAGTTGCCGATCCCCGGAAGATCGGGGGCAACAACCGTGAAGCGTGGCGCCAGGGTCGTTGCAAGCGGCTTCCACATGCGCGAATCTTCGGCATACCCGTGCAGCAGAACGACGACTGGACCGTCGCCCCCGACGGTCACGCTAACGGTGCCGTCGTCTACGTTCACGCTGTGCGTCGTGAACCCGGGCCCAAAATCGACGGGGAAGGCAGATGCAGGCTGCGGCATCAACGCGCCAACTGGTAGAGTTCGCCGAGAAAGACGGTGATGGCCGCGGGCAGCGATACGTTCACGCGAAGAGTAAATTCCGTCGTAACGGGTGCCGCTCCTTCGCGCCAAAATTGCGCTGTTTGAAACGGCACGAAACGTCGCAACGCATCCCTCGCATGGAATAACCCGAAGCAGGAGTGCAGTCGATTTAGACTCGCAGCGGGAGCGGGTGCTCCGGTGGAACGAGGCGTAGCGGCGTCGAACTCGACTAAGCACCACGTTCCCGAAATAAAGGAGCTCGGAAAATGAGTATTTCACAGTGCGGCCGCCACGCGTTCAATGCCTGCGCGGCCGCGGCAATACTAACGGGATGCGGAGGATCACAATCAGCAAACCGCGTTATTCCCGCTCCTAGCGGCCTATTTGACGACGCTTCGGGGAGCAAGACGTTTCATTACACCGGGGAAGAACAATCGTTCACGGTGCCCAAAGCCGTCATATCGATCACCGTCGTCGCGTCTGGCGGGGGCGGCAGCGACGCTTCAGGTGGCCACGGCCAGGGCTCCGACGGCGGCGATGGCGGTCGCGTCAAGGCTACGATCCCTGTCAAGCCCGGAGAAAAACTGACGATATCCGTCGGCGGTAGGGGCGGATCCGCAGGCGGCTTCAACGGCGGCGCGCCCGGCGGCACCAGTGGCGGTAGCGGTGGTGATGGCGGCGCTGGCGGCGGCGCCTCGGATCTACGCGTGGGGGGCCACGCGTTAGCGGACCGTGTGATCGTCGCCGGTGGCGGCGGTGGAGGCGGAGGCTTCGGCGAGTACGGCTCCGGCGGCGGAGGCCTCGGCGGCGGTAGCACTGGCGGCACGGGTCAGTCGGGGCAACAACCCGTGGACGGCCGCGCCGGTAAAGGTGGCTCGCAGAGCGCAGGCGGGCGCGGGGGCCGCGGGGGAAGCCGTCTGGGTGAGCCCGGAAAACCCGGACATCGCGGCGCACTCGGTGCGGGCGGCGACGGCGGCGACGGCAGCGGCAGTTATGCGGGGGGCGCCGGTGGTGGTGGTGGTGGCGGTTATTTT
>DATHOO010000195.1:0-45355 GCA_035484815.1 Candidatus Acidiferrales bacterium | reverse complement strand
GACCCCACGCGGCGCTGCCGCGCGGGGACCCCGATTTTGAAAACCGTTTCGCTCGCTGCGCGAGCTTCACTGATGAGCCTCTCGAGGGTTCGAGAAGCGTTTACGAATTCGGAGAGGGAGGGATTCGAACCCTCGAGAGGCTCATCACCTCTGCTCGCTTTCCAAGCGAGTACATTCAACCGCTCTGCCACCTCTCCCAATCGCAAGGCCGCGGTTCCCGGGCCGCTCTTAGTTGCGGTAGCCTTGGGTATGCTCCTCGTTTCGGTCGCCGCGGCGCCCGACGAGGCGCGCCACGCCGTTGCCGGACACTACAACGTCGCGCATCCCCACGTCGTAAACTCGCTGACGAGCGATCCGAGCAATCTGATCTCGAACTCGAGCTTCGAAACGGGGAACATCGACCGGGGTTGGTATCAATGCGGCGACGTTAGCGCTTTTACGACGATGGCGCATCCGTACGCCGGCCTGTACAACGAGTATTCGGGCATGCTGAACGGTACGAGTGAACCGCTCGGCAACTCCGGTGTCTGTCAGCTGGTAACGATCCCCCGAGGCGCGCTGCTCACGGCGCGGCTCTATCAGCTCTCCGATGAATCCGATACCAGTTTCGCGTATCAGGAGGGCGATCTGATCGACGACCGCGGTAATCTCGTCGTCAACCTGTTTAAGACCGTGAACGACAAATCCGGGTGGGTGCTCGGCAGGTGGAATCTCGACGCGTACGCGGGACGAACGCTCTGGCTGTACTTCGGCGTGCACGGCGACGGCCATCCGAAAAGTTCGACGCAGCAATTTCTCGATGACGTCGTCCTGACGGCCGGGAATGCACCGTCGCCGAGTCCTTCGCCGGCCGCAGCACCCAGGCGGCCGGACGAATCGCATCGAATATAAAAACGCATGGATTCGCCGGATTCAACGCCGCAACCCGACCGTCGCGTCCTCCTTTGGATCGGCTTCGGAGTCGGGGTCGCCGCTCTCGGCGCGGCGCTTGCATATGTATCGCTGCGCCTCGCTTCCGCTGGGCGCCACGAAGATCCGACGACGCAGCGCATTCAAGAGTTGATCGACGAGGCTAACTCGCTGCTCAAGGCGCTTGACGAGCAGAGAAACAGCGCCTAAACCCGGCACGGCACTGCGCGCCGGCGCCGAACTCGAGCTCACATTCAGCGATCTCTTGGCCAATGGCCAAGGAGTCGGGCGTGCCGAGGGTCTCGTCGTCTTTTGTTTTGGGCCGCTTCCCGGTGAGCGCGCTCGCGTCGTGGTCAAGCAGGTCAAGCCGCGATACGCAGTCGCCGATTTACGCGAGTTGCTCTCCGAGTCGCCCGCGCGAACGCAGCCGTTCTGCCCCGTCTTTGGGCGCTGCGGCGGATGCCAGCTGCAGCATCTCACCTATCCCGCCCAGCTTGAGTGGAAACGGCAACTCGTTCGCGATGCCTTAGAGCGCATCGGCGGCCATCGAGCAATCGAGGTTCGGCCGGCGATCGGCATGACGAATCCGCGTGACTACCGGAACAAAATGTCGCTCGTCGTCGACCAGCGCAGCATTCCGCCGTCGCTCGGCTTCTACCGGCAGCGCACGCATGACGTGGTTCCGATTGACGCGTGTCCGATCGTTACCCCCGAGCTCAACGCCGATCTAGCGCAGCTCAACGCGACCCGCGGAAGCGATTCAATGCGCACCGTGCTGCGAGAGGCGCGCCATCTCGTCGCGCGCAGCGCGCGAGCGAGTGCTCGAAGCGTTCTTACGATCACAACGCAGCGGCGTAGCGAGAGCGCGGAGCGGATTGCGCCGCAGCTCTTACGCGAGCTGCCAGGACTCGCGGGGGTTACGAACTCCTTCGATCTCGCGGGCGAAAATGCAATCCTTGGGCGGCGTTATCGCCTGCTGGCGGGCGAAGAAGAAATCGAAGAGACGATCGCCGCCCTGCGGTATCGCGTCTCGGCGGGTTCGTTCTTTCAGATCAATGTCGAGATGGTGGGGCGCATCTTTGAGTTTCTGACACCTTGGCTCGAGACGCCGCGTCGCGTGGTCGACCTATACTGCGGCGTGGGAACATTTGCGCTCTTCTTTGCAAAACACGGGTGGAGCGTCTTCGGCGTCGAGGAAAACCCGCGGGCGATCGCCGAGGCGGTTGCCAACGCACGGCTCAATCGTCTCGGGCAGTACGCCCGCTTTGAGACCGGCCGAGTCGAGCAACTGGTCGGTGCCGATTCGCTGCGAGCCGAAATGCGTGCGGCGGACGTCCTCTTTCTCGATCCGCCCCGGAAGGGTTGCGACGAAGTCACGCTCGACGCGATCGCGCGCTCCCGCATTCCGGCGCTATGGTATCTCTCCTGCGATCCGGCGACGCTGGCAAGGGATTCCAAGTTCCTGGTGGCCAAGGGCTACCGGCTCGGCATCGTGCAGCCATTTGACATGTTTCCGCAGACCGGGCACGTCGAGACCCTCGTCCAATTGGAGTATTCCGAACTTGCCAGCCCAGAGCATTGACATTCGGTACGTCGCCAAGCTGGCGCGTATCGAGCTGACCGACGAAGAGATCGAGATCTTCGGGAAGCAGCTCGGCGATCTGCTTGGCCACGTGAACGCACTCGAGAAGCTCGATATCGCAAGCGTTCCGGCGACCGCACAGGTCGTCGAATCGCGCAACGTGACGCGCGAGGATACGCCGCGCCCGTGTCTCGATCGCGAGCGCGTTTTGGCGGAAGCACCGCAGCGCCAGGGCGGCTTTTTCCGCGTGCCGCGCATCATCGCCGAGTAGAGGAAGCTCCGTGCCCGAGGAACGCATCAAGCAGAGCGCTGCGGAAACCGCAAACGACGTCCGTTCGCGCCGCATCAGCGCCGTCGAAGTAGCCGAAGAGACGCTGGCGCACGTCGGTGCGGTGGAGGGCAGGCTCGGCTCGTATTTAACCGTGCTTCCCGATCTGGCGCGAGCGCATGCGATGCACGTCGATCAACGCGTGGCAAGCGGCGAGGACCTTCCGCTCGCGGGCGTACCGCTCGCCGTCAAAGACAACATGTGCCTCGAGACCACGCGCACGACCTGCGGCAGCAAAATTCTGGAACATTGGATCGCACCATACACCGCGACGGCGGTGGCGCGGTTGCTCGAGGCCGGTGCGGTTCCGATCGGTAAGACGAACTGCGACGAGTTCGCGATGGGCAGCTCGTGTGAAAACTCGGCGCTCGGCGTGACGCGCAATCCGTACGATCCGGATCGCGTACCGGGCGGATCGAGCGGCGGCTCGGCGGCAGCAGTCGCCGCGTACGAGGCGGCGATCGGCCTCGGCAGCGATACCGGAGGTTCGATTCGAGAGCCGGGTGCGTTCTGCAATCTCGTCGGTTTCAAACCGACGTATGGGCGCGTTTCGCGTTACGGCCTCGTGGCATTCGCGTCGAGCCTCGACCAGATCGGGCCGCTCACGCGCACCGTCGAAGACGCCGCGCTAACTTACGACGCGATGGCAGGCTACGACGCCATGGATGCAACGTCGATCGCGCGACCGGTCGAGCCGACTGCCGCTGCGTTGCGCGAAGACCTGCGCGGGCTACGCATCGGGATCGTCCGCGAGTTTGACTCAAAAGCGCTCGGCGACGATCTCGACGGGATCTATCGCGCGGCATACGGCGACCTCGAACGCCTCGGCGCCCAGCTCGTCGAGGTCTCGCTGCCGACCGCGGATTACGGTGTACCGACGTACTATTTGATTGCACCAGCAGAGGCTTCGTCGAACCTGGCGCGCTTTGACGGAGTGCGTTACGGGCTGCGAGTCGAGGCCGCCGACGTGCGAACGATGTATGACAAGACCCGTGCTGCCGGCTTCGGACCCGAGGTGAAACGCCGTATCCTTATCGGCACGCACGCGTTGTCGAGCGGCTATTACGATGCCTATTACGTCCGCGCGCAAAAGGCGCGTACGCTGATCGCCGGCGACTTCGACCGCGCCTTCGCGCGCTGTGACCTGATCGCGTGTCCGGCGACGAGCTGTCCCGCCTTCCGTTTTGCCGCCAAGAGCGATCCGTACAGCATGTACTTAATGGATTACTACACCATTCCGATGTCGCTAGCGGGGCTGCCGGCGCTCTCCGTTCCCTGCGGTTGGAGCACGCCCGAAGGCGGCAACTTTCCAATGCCGATCGGCTTGCAGCTCTGCGCGCCGCTCTTCGCGGAACGGCTGTTGCTCGGCGCCGCGCACGCCTACGAGCGTGCGACGCAGCATGCGCTCGCGCGCGCGCCGCTCCTGGAGGGGGTACAGGCGTGAGCGTTTCGTACGAGGCCGTCATCGGCATCGAATGTCACGTCGAGCTGAAGACGGTGACGAAGATGTTCTGCGGTTGTCTCAACGAGTTCGGCGGCGAGCCGAACACGAAGGTCTGTCCGATCTGTCTGGGCATGCCCGGCGCGCTGCCGGTGCCGAATGCCAAAGCAATCGAGCTCATGGTCACCACGGGCCTGGCGTTCGGAGCCCTGATTCCGGCGTTTTCGAAGTTCGACCGGAAGAATTATTTTTATCCGGACATGCCGAAGGATTACCAGATTTCGCAGTACGACATGCCGCTGGCACAAGGCGGGACGGTCAAATACTGGCTCGAGGACGGCACGATGAAGGCGTGCCGCCTGACGCGCATCCATCTTGAAGAGGACACGGGTAAATCCACGCATGCCGGTTCGGGTGACGGCCGCATCGCCGGAAGCTCGTACTCGTTAGTCGACTTTAATCGGGCCGGCGTTCCCCTGATGGAGTGCGTCTCCGAACCGGAGCTGCACAGCGCGGAAGAGGCGGTCGGCTATCTCGAATCGCTGCGCCGGACGCTGCTCGCGCTTGGCGTCAGCGACGTGAAGATGGAAGAAGGCTCGCTCCGCTGCGATGCCAACGTTTCGGTCCGGGCCGCCGGATCGAGCGAGCTGGGCACCAAGACCGAGATCAAAAACATGAACTCCTTTCGCTCGGTCGAGCGCGCGATCGAAAGCGAGATCGAGCGTCAGATCGCTCTCCTAAACGCGGGCAACCGCATCGTCCAAGAGACGCGTGGGTGGGACGAGATCAACGGCGTGACGCACTCGATGCGCAGCAAAGAAGAGGCACACGACTATCGTTACTTTCCCGATCCCGATCTCGTGCCGTTGGAGGTCGGGCGTGTCGACGTCGAACGGCTGCAGGCCGGGCTCCCGACGCTGCCGTGGGAGCGCTTCGAACGCTACACCCGCGAGTACGGCTTGGGCGCGAAACAGGCGACGCAGCTTGTCGAGAACTTCGAGCTCGGCCGTTATTACGACCGCGTCGTCGCACTGAGCGGTAACCCGCAACAATCGAGCAACTTCGTCTTGGGAGAGCTCTCGCGACTCGCCAACGAAACCGGCACGACGGTCGGTGATTCGAGCGTTTCGCCCGATCATCTGGCCGAGCTGATCGCGCTGGTCGAAACGAAGCGCATCAACTCGAAGATCGCCAAGGAGCTCCTCGGCCGAATGTGGAGTGGGGCCGGCTCACCTGGAGCTATTGTCGAACGCGAGGGCCTCGCCCAAACCAGCGATCTTACGACGGTCGAACGCTTCGTTGACGACGTTCTGGCGGCCAATGAAAGTGTGGTCGCCGAATACAAGCGGGGAAAGACCAACGTTGCCGGATTTCTCGTCGGGCAAGTGATGAAGGCCTCGCGCGGCAAGGCCGACCCGGCAATCGTCAACGAGCTGGTGACGAAGAAGCTTTCTTCGTAAGAGTCTCGCCGCTTTCATGGCTCTCGCCGACTCCCGAACGCTCGAGGCCCTCGATTTCGCCGGCGTCCGCGAGCGCGTCGTCGCGGCGACGCGTACGGCACGCGGTCGAGCCTTCGCGCTCGAACTGATGCCGCTCGACGAGTTCGGGTTGGTTCGTCACGAGCAACGCCGCACCGAAGCGGTGCGCTCGCTGATGGCCGGGTTCGATCTGCGGATCATGCCCGCGATCGAGACCGCATCGCTCACTGAGGCCGCGCAGGTGGGGAGGACACTCTCAGGCAGCGATCTTCATTCGATCGGCGAAGCCGTTGCTGCAGCGGGCGCGGCGCATCGCGCCGTCGGCGAGCATCCCGATTTGTCCGACGTCGTCGCCGGTTATACGCCGCTGCGTGAGTTGCAGCGAGCGATTGGCAATGCGGTCGACGAACGCGGCGCGGTTCTCGATCGAGCTTCCCCGGCGCTCGGGCGCATCCGCCGAAGCCTCGCGCAAGCGCAAGCCGACGCACGCGATCGCGTGACGTCGATTCTCAACTCCGCCAAGCATGCGAAAACGGTACAAGATCGGATCGTGACGGTTCGCAACGGCCGCTTCGTCATCCCGATCAAAGCCGAAATGGCGGGGGCGCTGCCGAGCATCGTGCACGACACCAGCGCCAGCGGGCAGACGCTCTTCGTCGAGCCGTTAGCGGCCCTTGAAACGAACAATCGAGTCCGCACGCTGCAGATCGAAGAAGAACGCGAGATACAGCGAATTCTGGAGGCGCTTTCGCACGAAGTCGGCCGCTACGCCCTCGCAATCGACGCCAACGTCGAAATTCTCGCGCGGATCGACGTACTCGCCGCGAAGGCTGAGCTCGCGCTGCGAAGCGAGAGCGTCGCGCCCGAGTTGAGCGAAGAGCCGGAAATCGCGGTCGAGCGGGGCCGCCATCCGTTGCTCGGCGACCGTGCCGTCCCGCAATCGCTTGCGGTCGACGGCGGAACGCGACTGCTTGTCATCAGCGGTCCGAATATGGGCGGAAAGACGGTCGCGCTGAAAATGGCCGGGCTCTTCGTCGTGATGACCTACTGCGGGATGCAGCTTCCGGCCGGCAGCGGCACGCGCATCGGCCGCTTCGAGCGTCTCGTGGCAGACATCGGCGACGAACAATCGCTCGTAGCCAACGCCTCGACCTTCTCCGCGCATCTCGATCGAATGCGGGAGATGTTGGAAGGCGCGAATGCGCGGACGCTCGCGATCGTCGATGAGATCGGCGGCGGCACCGAGCCCAGCGCCGGCGCGGCGCTGGCTATCGCAATCCTGGAGCGCCTGCTGGTCTGCGGTGCGCGAGCGATCGTTTCAACCCACGCGCTCGAACTCAAGCTCTTTGCGCACGCGACGGCGAGCGTCGCGAATGCCAGCGTGCGCTTCGACCCGAAGACCTTCGCGCCGACCTTCGAGCTCGACGTCGGGACGCCGGGCCAGTCGTTGGCATTTCCGTTGGCGACGCGGCTGGGCATCGACCCGCAGATCGTCGAGCGCGCGGCGGCACTACTCGAACGCCGCGAGCTCGATTACGAGGCGGCCTTAGCCGAGCTCGCGCTGCGCAGCAGCGAGCTGCGCGAATCACGCGAGGGAGTCGAGCGCGAGCGCGCCGCGGCTTCGCGACAACTCGAATCGCTGCATCGCGAGCGTAACGAACTCGACGAGGAGCGTCGCCGTTTTAGCATGCGGGCGGAGGAACGGCTTGCGCAAACGCTGCGCGATTTCGTGCGCGAGCAGCAACAGCGCCGGCCGAGCCGGTCACAGGCCGCGTCGCTCGCACAGACGCTCGAAACGATGCGGCTCGAGCTCGGAATCCGGCGCGACGACGAAACCGCCGAAAGTGCGGACGCATATTCCGCTGGGGACCGCGTACGCGTGCTCTCGTTGAATCAAGAAGGCGTCGTTACCGAAGATTGGGACGAAAGGTTGCTCGTTTCGATCGGTTCAATGAAGGTCATGGTGGAGAAAAGTGACGTCCGCCGCGACCGCCGCGTCGTCAAGGGCGAGCGCGCTCAACCCCTGCGCGGGGATACTCGGCTGGGGCAAACGCGGCTGGAAGCAGCGGCGCGCGCGTCCGCCTCGCTGGACGTTCGCGGCAAACGCTTCGCCGAAGCCGAACCGATCGTCGAGCGATGGATCGATGACGCGTTGCTGGCTGGAACGTCGCCGCTGCGATTAGTCCATGGGAAAGGCACGGGGATGCTCGGGCGTGGCTTGCAGGAGCACCTGCGCGATCATCCGGCGGTCAAAAGCCTTCGCTACGGCAACGAGGAGGAAGGTTCGACCGGCGTAACGCTCATCGAGCTGCGAACGTGAGCGCAACCGATCCGAGTAATTTGCTCGACGGGTTCGATCACGTCGAGACCGTTGCCGATTTCACCGAGCGGCTCAAGGCCGGCCGGCCGTTGCGGGTGAAGCTTGGCATCGATCCAACCAGTCCCGATCTGCATCTGGGGTTCATGGTCGTCTTGCATCAACTCCAGCGCTTCGCCGAAGCGGGCCACCGCGTTACGCTGATCATCGGCGACTTCACGGCACGCATCGGCGATCCCAGCGGCCGCAACGTGACCCGGCCGCAACTCTCCCGTGACGAGATCGAAGCGAATATGGTTGCCTATCGCGAGCAGGCCGGCAAGGTGCTCGACATGGAGCGCATCCAGGTGCGTTACAACTCCGAATGGCTTGACAAGCTTACCCTCACCGATCTCGTGAAGCTTCTCGCCAAGACGACGGTGGCGCAGATGCTCGAGCGCAACGACTTTCACGACCGCTACGAATCCGGCGTGCCGATCTCACTTCACGAGTTCCTCTACCCGGTCGCGCAAGCGTACGACTCGGTCGCGATCGAGGCCGACGTCGAGCTGGGCGGGACCGATCAGCTCTTCAACCTGCTCCTTGGGCGTCAGTTCCAGCGCGAATTCGACCAGCTCCCGCAGATTTGCGCGACGGTGCCGCTTCTGGTTGGACTCGACGGAGAGAAGAAGATGAGCAAGTCGTTCGGCAATTACGTCGGCGTCTCCGAACCTGCCGCCGATCAGTTCGGCAAGTTGATGAAAATCTCCGACGATCTGCTGCCGGTCTACGCGCGACTTGCCGCGTTTCGCCCCGCGGCGGAATGCGAACGTCTCGCCGTCGGGCTTGCTGCCGGACGCGCGAATCCGATGGACGAGAAGAAGCGCCTGGCGCAGGATATCGTCGCGCGTTATCACGGCGACGCGGCGGCTGCGGCGGCGCGCGATTACTTTGAGCGGACCGTCCAGCGTCGTGAAATTCCAACCGATAGCCTTGACGAGATCGAGCTCGGCGACTCCAAGCGCGTCTCGGAGCTCTTGGTACGCGCGGGATTTGCCGAGAGCAAGCGCGCTGCGCAACGGCTGATCGCTGGAAACGCCGTCAAAATTGATGGCGAGGTAGTGCGGGACGTCAATGCGCTTTGGAGTTCCGCCGCGCCGGCCGTGCTCTCGGTGGGGTCGCGTCGCTTCGTGCGCGTTGTTCCGCGTGCGGGTTAGCGCAAACGTTCGGCGAGCTGCTCGAGCTCGTCGGCGGTAAAGGCGTAGCGCGTCTTGCAGTACTCGCAAGTCGCCTCCGCCCGATCGCGCTCCCGTCGCAGCTGCAGCAGCTCGTCCGCGCCTAAGCTCAGCATCACCGCTTCGACTTTGGCACGGTTGCAGCGGCAAGCGAAGCGGAGCGCCATCGTGTGGTGTGAGTGCAACTCGAGATCGCCCGCCAGTTCGCGTAGTAGCGCGGCTGCATCCGCGCCGGCGGCAACCAGTTGCGTCACGGGTGGCATTTTTTTGGCGCGCTCTTCCAGCATCGCTAGCGCGCGTTCGTCCGCACCCGGCAGCGCTCGGGCCAGAATCCCGCCCGCGGCAACGACGCCGTTGGGATTCGCCAGAACGCCGAGCGCCACGATACTCGGAATCTGTTCGGATTGCGAAAGATAGATGGCGAGATCTTCGGCGATCTCTCCCGAAGAGAGGGGCACCACGCCGACGTATGGCTGGCCGATCTCGCTCGACCGCGTAACCTGCAACGATCCCGAACCAACGGCACCCGCAACGTTAAACTTGCCGCGCGCATCGATCGGCAGATCGACGCGACCGTTGGAGGCGTAGCCGCGCGCTCCAACACTCCGCTCGTCGAGCAGCCACGCATCGGCCGCCAGCCTTCCAAGTGGTCCATTGCCGGCGATCTGCAGGGAGACCCGTTCGGCGCCCTTGAGGCCCGCGCCGAAAATCGCCGCCCCCGTCGTAAGCCTCCCCACGGCGGCGGTAGCGGTCGGCCACAGATCGTGTCGATCGCGAATTTCAGCGACAAGACCGGTGGTGATGGCGGCGATCACCGTGACCCCGGCATCGCGATTCGATGCTGCCAGGAGCGTGTCGGGCATGAGCGCCTCTGATTCGGAGGCCCGCGGTTTTCCTCCAAAGAAGCGAAGACAATGCGCGTTTTGGTTTTGCACGGACCGAATCTCAACTTGCTTGGGGAACGCGAACCTGAAGTCTACGGCACGCAGACGCTCGCTGAACTCGACGCTGCCATTGCCGCCGGCGCCAAAGAGCTTGGCATCGAGGTTCGCTGCGAACAGCACAACGCCGAAGGGGCGATTGTCGCGGCACTGCACGCGGCTCGAACCGCTTACGGCGGTGTCGTCATCAACCCCGGCGCGTACGCGCACTACTCATACGCAATCGCCGATGCAATCGCCGCGATCGCGATTCCGGTCGTGGAGGTTCATCTCTCGAACATTGCGGCGCGGGAACCATTCCGCCGCAACAGCGTCACGGCGGCCGCCTGCCGCGGCGTCGTGAGCGGCCTCGGCTTCACAGGTTACCTGCTCGCGTTGCGTGCTCTCGCGGGGATGGTCGCGTAAGCCCGGATCGGAGGAGGGAAGGAGCGCCTCCCCGGCCTGCGTATAACCCGAGGGCAGGAGATGCGCCGTTGACAAAGACCGACAAATCAAACGGGCTGTAGCGAAGCTTGGTTATCGCGCTAGTCTGGGGGACTAGAGATCGCTGGTTCGAATCCAGTCAGCCCGACCACCCCTTGCCGTAATGGGCGCAACCTCTCGAAGCAGTTCGCACAACTGTGCGGCGCGTTGGTCGTCGACGCCGCCGCCTATCGCGGCAAAGCCGTGCGCTTGCGCGCCGACATCACTCTCGCCGTTCCGCAGAACGCGCAGACGCTTGACATCCAATTTCTGATCTCACTCTCTCCAACGACGTGAGCACAAAGTGAAAATCGGCACGCTTGAAATGAAGATCTCGCGGGTTGAAGGCTTTCAAGTCCGTATCCGCACCTCAGATGGACGCGACATACGCTCCGATCGCGAGGGAATGCCGCCGTGGCCGTACGAGAAAGGTGCGCGCGACCGTTGGTCAGTCGCTCGTTGGAAGCAAGAGCGCTTCGTCAGCCTTTATCCGGGTTTCGGCGTCGACGTGCTCGACGGCGACGGCGAGATCGTTGAATTCGGACAGACTCTGCTCGAAACGGTGCGTGAGAGCTACGACTGACCATCCGAACGATAAAGAAAGTTAACTTTTGTTCGCGCATTGCCTTGCCGAGTAGGACGAGGGCAGCAATTTAAAGAGGAAAGAAACCAACCCTCCAGCCAAATAGCCGCACTTAGAAACGGAGGAACGCGCTTGCAGTATCGGGCGGCCGGGTTGTTATTCTTTCTACTCATCGCCGGTGGCGGAATTGTCGCTTGCAGTGGAAGCAGCGCCCCTTCGAATGCAACCCTGCCCGCGACGCAGTCATCGCCCGCTATTAAAGGCAGCACCCCGATCTCGCACGTTGTTGTCATCGTGCAAGAGAATCGCAGCTTCGACAACCTGTTTGCGACCTTCCCCAATGCGAACGGCACGACGGTAGGCTACGCGATGCCGATGACGCAGGCCGTGCAAAGCTTCTGCTCGCAGCCGTCCATCAACCAGCCGGTAATCACCAAGCCGACGTCGGTCCCGCTGACGGAGGTGACGTTGCTGGGCAAGGGCTTCCCCGGCGATTGGGACTGGAATCAGGACCTTGCGCATGACTATCGTGCCGGATATATCACCGATTGCGACTCGGCCTCAACGCAACCGAACGATTCGAACCCATGCGCGATGGACGGCTACGATAACTCGCATACCGGTCCTGACGGCGAGGGCCACCCCACCTGCACGTACACTTATCAGTACGTCAACCCGAACCAAATTCAGCCGTACTGGGATATGGCGCAGCAATACGTCTTAGCCGACAATACCTTTGAAACGCAGGGCAGTGAAAGCTTCACTGCGCATCAAGATCTGATCGCGGGCGGCACGGCGATTGAGCCGACGCGCAGCATCATCGACGATCCCACCTACTGGCCGTGGGGCTGCGATGCTCCGGCCAGGGTCGCGACCAGCCTACTTACGATCTACGGTCAGTTCCTCAAAAGCCAGGGGCCGTACCCCTGCTTCACTTATGCGTCGATCCGCGATCTGCTCGACGCGAAGAAGATCTCGTGGAAGTACTACTCGGTAATGGTAAATGGCGGTTCGGCGGGCATCTGGGACGGCTTCGACGCGATTAAAGCGGTCCGGCAAAGCAAGGAGTGGGGGACCAAGGTCGTGTGGCCTAACACCAAGATCTTCAAAAACATCTCGAGCGGCACGCTTCCCGCCGTCTCATGGATAACGCCCGACGGTGAAGACTCCGACCACCCCGGCGAACAGTGCAATTGCGATAAAGGCCCATCGTGGGTCGCGTCAATCGTCAACGCCATCGGTGAGAGTAAGTACTGGAAGAGCAGCGCAATCGTCGTCATCTGGGACGATTCCGGCGGATTCTACGATCACGTGACGCCTCCGTTTTACGACGACCAGGGCGGCCTCGGCTTCCGCTTGCCGATGATCATTATCTCGCCCTACACGCAGCCGCACGTCGAGCACACGCAGTACGAGACGACCTCCATCCTGAAGTTCATTGAGAAGAACTGGGGCCTTGGCACGCTCGGGCAAGAAGACCAGCGCGCAACGAGCATCGGCAACGCGCTCAACTTCAATCAGACCCCGCGTCCCTTCCAGGTGATTCCGGCAAAGTATCCGCGGGCGTTCTTCGTTCATCAGAAGCCGTCGAATCTGCCGCCCGACTCCGAGTAGGAGGCAACGATGATAGCTTGCAGGTGGCGCATTTGGATCTCGGCGGTGGTGGCAAGCGTCGCGCTCGGCGCGTGTAGCAACGGCCCAGGCGCGAACTCGTCCCCTCCCATCGGCGCGGCCGACCACCATAAATCGGGAAGCACGCCAATCCAGCACATCGTGCTGATGATTCAGGAGAACCGTTCGTTCAACAATATCTTCGCGACGTTTCCCGGTGCGACCGGTACGACCACCGGCGAGGAGCTCGTCAAAGTCGGCAATTCCTATCAGCAGAAGAAAATTCAACTCACCGAAGTTCCGCTCGAAGACAAGCACAGTTTGACGCACCTCTATCACGCCTATAACACGGCGTACGACGACGGTGCCATGGATGCGTTCAACCTGATCAAGGCGGTCGTCAGCGGAAAAGCAGAAGGGAAGGCGCCGTATCAATATGTGAACCCGTCCGACGTGCAGCCGTACTGGACGATCGGCCAAGATTACGCGCTCGCCGACGAGATGTTTCAAACGCAAGGCAGCGGCAGCTTTACCGCGCACCAAGACCTCATTCGCGGCGGCACGAAGATCAAGCAAACGGAGAGCATCATCGATGATCCGTCGAACGGTAGCGCATGGGGCTGCGATTCTCCGACGGGAACGAAGACGTCGCTGTTTACCACAGCGGGTAAATTTCTCAAGGATAAGGGACCCTTTCCGTGCACCACGGACTTCCCGAAGGCCGGCGCGAACTATCACACGCTGAGCGACCTCCTCGACGCAAAAGGCGTTAGCTGGAAATACTACACGCCGGAATATCAAAAAGGGACGACCAGCGCGCTTTGGAACGCTTTCGACGTCATCGCCGCCGTGCGCTACGGCTCGGAATGGGGCACGAACGTCAGCTGGCCCGAGACGAACATCTTCAGCGACATCTCGAACGGAATGCTGCCGGCGATGTCTTGGGTGATCCCCGATGCGGTGAACTCCGACCATCCCGGCTATCAATCCGACACCGGACCCTCCTGGGTTGCCAGCGTCGTCAATGCCGTTGGGCAGAGTTCGTACTGGAACTCCACCGCAATCGTGATCGTTTGGGACGATTGGGGCGGGCTTTACGATCCCGTTGCGCCGCCGCTCATCGATAAGCTGGGCGGTCTCGGCTTTCGCGTCGGGATGCTGGTCGCTTCCCCGTATACGTCGCAGAGCTCGTCGTGCGCCGGACGCGGTGCCGTGCACACCCAGTACGAGTTCGGCAGCATCGTCAAATTTATTGAAGAGACGTTCAATCTCGGCAGCCTCGGTACCACCGACCAGCGCGCCACCAGCATCGCGAATCTCTTCAACTTCAACCAGTCGCCGTGCCCGTTCCAGTCGATTCCTTCGAAACGCTCGCGGGCGTTCTTCTTGCATCAAAAGCCCTCGGGCTTGCCCGTCGATACGGAGTAAGAAGACTTTGCGTCCTCGTACCGCTGCGCTGAGCTTCGCATTCGTAGCAACCGCGGCGGGAATCGTTGCGTGCGGCGGCGGCAGATCAACAACCGGAGTTGGCGTAGTTCCGAACGCGCTGCGCGAAGCGACGGGCACGAGCCCGATCAAACACGTGGTCATCGTGATTCAAGAGAATCGCAGCTTCGATAACCTCTTCGCGACCTTCCCCGGAGCCGACGGCACCAAAACCGGCAAAGCTGCAGCGATGCCGCCGTCGGAGCAGTCGTACTGCGCGTACCACGGCATGCCGGTGATCACGAAACCGACGAGCGTTCCGCTTGCGGAGACGAATTTGATTGGTTCGGGCTTTGGTTCGAACGGAAAGTTCGAGGAGGATACCGATCTCGCTCACACATACCGCGGATTCCAGGAGCAGCATGACCACGGCCTCATGGACGGGTTCGACCTCACCGGTACCGGCGCCGACGGCAGCGGCCTGCCGGCCTGCACGTATGGCTACCAATACGTCAACCCGTCGGATATCGCACCGTATTGGGATCTTGCGAAGCAATACGTGCTCGCCGATCATACCTTTCAAACGCAGGGCAGCGGCAGTTTCACGGCACACCAAGATTTGATTGCGGGCGGCACGCAGATCGACGAGGACGAAGCCCTGATCGACAATCCCACCTTCTTTCCGTGGGGCTGCGATGCCAATCCCCCGGTCCGCACCGCGGTCATCAAGCGCGACGGGAAGGTCTATCGCATCGGCGGCCCATTTCCGTGCCTGAAATACAGCACCGTACGGGATCTGCTCGTTGCGGGCAAAGTATCGTGGAAGTTCTACGCAATGCCGGTGCAAAAAGAGAGCGGCTGCGATCAGGGCGATACGGCCGGGATCTGGAGCGCCTTCGATGCGATTAAAAAAGTGCGGTACAGTTCGGAATGGCAAACGAATGTAACCAAGGGTAATCTATTTTTTTTCAGCGACATTCGCAAGAACCGCCTGCGTGCGGTTTCGTGGATCACTCCTGACGCGCTGAACTCCGACCATCCGTCGGAGTTCAAGCATCCACCCTGTGGCAGGGGCGGACCGCCGGCCGATACGGGTCCCTCGTGGGTCGCATCGATCGTCAACGCGATCGGCCAAAGCCCATATTGGAGCTCGACCGCGATTGTGATTCTGTGGGATGATTGGGGCGGTTTCTACGACCACGTGCCGCCGCCGGCGCCGCGGAGCTGGCAGGGTGGCCCGGGTTTCCGCGTGCCGATGCTGATTGTTGCGCCCTACGTGAAGACGCACGTCGACCATACAATCTACGAGTTTGGAAGCATCTTGCGCTTCGTGGAGAATAATTGGAATCTCGGCACGCTCGGAAAGAACGACGCCCACTCGACCAGCATCGGAAACACCTTCGACTTTACTATGCTACCGCGCAAGTTTCACAAAATTAACTCGAAGTACCCCCTGGACTACTTCTTGCATCAGCAGCCGTCGGGCCTCGCGCCCGACACCGAATAGGATGGAAGAATGATGAAGCTCCAGGCGTTATGCGTCTCGCTCTCGTTGGCCGCGGCTGCGGTTGCCCTCAGCGCATGCGGCGGCGGGGGCACGTCCTCACTGCCGCGCTCGATTGCCTTTGGCCGGCACCACGGCTCGGGAAGCTCGCCGATCCAACACGTCATCATCATCGTTCAAGAGAACCGCAGCTTCAATAATTTGTTCGCAAAGTTTCCGGGTGCCGACGGCGCGACCCGCGGCAAAAAGCGGGTGAAGGTCGGCAGCAAATACGTCGACAAGTGGGTCACGCTCAAAGCGAGCCCGCTGGTGATCAAACACGACATCGCCCACTGCTGGTCGTCGTGGAAGGCCGCCTACGACAACGGCAAAATGGACGGCTTCAACCAAGAGTCGCTGAACGCGTGCGGTCAAGGCCCGCCGGCCGATACGTATCCATACCAGTACGTCGAGAAGTCGCAGATCGCTCCGTATTGGGACATCGCCGATGCGTGGGTATTGGCCGATCACATGTTCCAGACGCAAGGCAGCGGGAGCTTCACGGCACACCAGGATTTGATTCGCGGGGGCACGTGCATCAATCAATGTGGCGTGTCATCGTCGTCGGCCTCGACGGAGAGTCTTATCGACAATCCTACCTATTGGCCCTGGGGCTGCGATGCGGCGTCGGGCGTGAAGACGAATCTCCTCACCGGTACGCTGCAATACTTGAAGGGTCAAGGCCCGTTTCCGTGCTCGAATGAATTCCCAAACGGCTCGAACAGTTACCCGACGCTGCGCGATCTTCTTGATAACGCGAGCGTCTCGTGGAAATACTACACGCCGTGCTTTAGCTCCGCCGACCAGCCCGGCTGCTCGCCGAGTTCCAACTGCGTCACCACCGGCAAGCCCCCGAACTGCGACGGCAGCCTTTTAGACGCGTTCGATGTCATCTATCCGGTACGCTACGGTTCGGAGTGGGGAACCGCCGTTTCGTGGCCGGAGACGAATATCTTTAGCGACGTAAGCAGCGGCACGCTTCCAAAGGTCTCGTGGGTGATTCCGGAGGACGACGCCAACGATCACCCCGGCGAGAACTTGCCGTGCGGCTGCGACAACGGTCCGTCGTGGGTCGCCAGCGTTGTCAACGCCGTCGGCGAGAGCAACTACTGGAATTCGAGCGTCATCATCGTGCTTTGGGACGATTGGGGCGGGTTCTACGACAACGTCTCGCCGAAGTTTCTCCGCGACGGATGGGGAGGCCTCGGCTTCCGCGTCCCGATGATGGTGATCTCGCCTTACGCGATCGCCGGCTCGGGCAGTCAAGGCGGTTACATCTCGCATACCAAATACGAGTTCGGCAGTATACTACAATACATCGAAGATAACTGGAGTCTCGGCAACCTCGGCACCACCGACGTACGCGCCAACTCGATCGACGACGTCCTCAACTACAATCAAAACCCTCGCCTTTTTAAGGCGATCCCATCGGAGCACGATGCAAAATACTTCATTAACCAGCCACACACGGTGCAACATGGCGACCCGGAATAAACCTGTCATCCTGGCGGCGATGCTCGCACTTGCGGCATGCGGCGGCGGCGGCGCTTCTTCGCTGACCAGCTCGATCCCGCCGCCCGACCAGCACCACGGCTCCGGCAGCACGCCGATTCAACACGTAATCATGATCGTGCAAGAGAATCGCAGCTTCGACGATCTTTTTGCCACGTTTCCCGGCGCCAACGGTGCGACACGCGGTCAAGAGAAGCTGAAGAAGGCCGGGAAGTATTACCGCAAGTGGGTGACGCTGAAGGCGACGCCGCTGGTGATCGGCTATGATTTGGCGCACTGTCGCCCCTCGTTCCTGTTGGATTACGACGGCGGCAAGATGGATGGCTTCAACATCCCCGCAGCGACGTCGTGCGGGCCGGGACCGGAGGCTGGAACGAAGCCGTACCAGTACGTCACCAAGTCCGACATCGCACCCTATTGGGACATCGCGCAGCAGTGGGTGCTAGCCGATGCGATGTTCCAAACCCAAGGCAGCGGCAGTTTCACCGCGCACCAAGACTTGATTCGCGGCGGCACCTGCATTCAAGCATGCGTGCATCTGTCGAATAGTACCGAAACGATCGTCGATAATCCCACCTTTTGGCCATGGGGCTGCGACGCACCGGGTCCCGTCGTAACGCACACCGTCAACGTCCACGGTGTGGAAAAAGAAAACGGCCCCTACCCGTGTTCGAACAAGTTTCCCAACTACAGCGGCTATCAGACGCTCGGCACGCGGCTCGACAGCGCCGGGATTTCGTGGAAATACTACACGCCGTGCTTTAGCGTCACCCTCCAACCCGGGTGCTCGCCGAGCTCTGATTGCTCGGGCAGCAAGCCGAATTGCAACGGGAGTCTTTTAGATGCGTTCGACGTGATCTGGCCCGTCCGCAATAGCTCGGAATGGGGCACCAAGGTTTCCTGGCCCGAGACAAACATCTTCAACGACATTTCGAACAGTGCGTTGCCGGCGGTCTCGTGGGTCATCCCCGACGATGCCGACTCCGATCATCCCAACCAGCCCTGCGGCTGCGACGACGGACCATCCTGGGTCGCGAGCGTCGTCAACGCCGTCGGCCAGAGCAGCTATTGGAACTCCAGCGTGATCGTGGTTGTCTGGGACGACTGGGGCGGCTTTTACGACAACGCGGTGCCGCCGAAGCAAGATAAGGAAGGCGGCTTGGGCTTTCGCGTGCCGATGCTGGTGATCTCGCCTTACGCGATCGCGGGCTCCAGCAGCCAGGGCGGCTACATCTCGCACACGCAATATGAGTTCGGCAGCCTGCTCAAATACATCGAAGAAAATTGGAATCTCCCAACGCTCGGCACGACCGATCAACGCGCCACGTCGATCGACGACACGCTGAACTACACCCAAACGCCACGCCAATTCAAGATGATCCCGTCGCAGCACTCTCCCAAGTTCTTCATGTCGCGACCGCACGTCGTGCAACATGGCGACCCCGACTAGCATTGTCATCGAAAGCCCTGTCATCCCGAGCGGAGCGCCCAACACTGTCATCCTGAGCGGAGCGACCAGCATTGTCATCCTGAGCGGAGCGCCGGAGGCGCGTAGTCGAAGGACGCATAGTCGAAGGACGCGCAGTTGCTGGGCTGTCAAAGGAAATGTCATCCTGAGCTTGTCGAAGGATGACTAGGCTCCTCCGATGGCTGGTCTGCGCGGTAGCGGTAAGCGCGTGCTCGCATAATGCGCTGCCTGCCTCAACCGTTGCCGCGGCGCTGTTAATGCCCGAAGAAACCGGTGCCGGCAAGATCACCCATATCGTCTACATCGTTCAAGAGAACCGTAGCTTCGATAATCTCTTCCAAGGTTATCCGGGAGCGGATACGGTCAGCAGCGGCAAAGAGTCGGACGGCACGACGCTCAAGCTCCAGCCGGTGAGTCTCGCTTCGCATTACGATATCGACCACTCGGCCGAGGCGATGTTCCTGGCCTGCGACGGGAGCCGCAAACTTCCCGGCACCGATTGTAAAATGGACGGCTTCAATCGCGAGTTCGCGTATGGCGGGCCGCCCAATCCGCAGTACGTCTACGTTCCGCACCCAGACTCCAAACCGTACTTCGATATGGCGCACGAGTGGGTCGTGGCCGATCGGATGTTCCAGTCGCAGCTCGATGAAAGCTTCGTCGCGCACCAATACGTAATCGCGGCGCAAGCGCACTCCGCGGTTGACTTGCCGCTCGGCCTGTGGGGCTGCGGTGGCGGTTTCGAGGACTTCATCCATGTAATCCACCCAGGCCGGAGAGTCTACGGAAAAGAGAAGCCGTGCTTCGACTACCAAACGCTCGGCGACGAGCTCGACAAAGCCGAGC
Organism: Candidatus Acidiferrales bacterium; assembly: GCA_035484815.1. Classification (GTDB taxonomy): domain Bacteria; phylum Vulcanimicrobiota; class Vulcanimicrobiia; order Vulcanimicrobiales; family Vulcanimicrobiaceae; genus Cybelea. The sequence continues at coordinate 25,695 of DATHOO010000195.1, read as the reverse complement.
TGTCGTGGCGCTTCTACACCAGCCGCTACGGCGCACCATCGAGCGGAGCCGGAGGCTATTGGTCGGGATATCAGGCCGTGCGCCACATCTATTACGGCCCCGATTGGCTGCACGACGTGATCTCGCCGCAAAAGCAGTTTCTCACCGACGTTCCCGCCGGCAAGCTCGCAAGCTTCACCTGGATTACGCCGCTCTGTAACGATTCCGATCACGTGGACTGCGGCGGCGGGTACGGACCGTCGTGGGTCGCCGCGCTGGTGAACACGATCGGCGAGAGCAAGTTTTGGAAATCGACGGCGATCTTCGTGCAATGGGACGACTGGGGCGGCCTCTACGATCACGTTCCGCCGCCGTACGTGGATTACGACGGTTTGGGCTTCCGCGTTCCACTGCTGGTGATCTCACCCTATGCAAAGCAGAACTACGTCTCGCACGTGCAGTACGAAACGGCAAGCGTGCTCCGTTTCGCCGAGAACCTCTTCGGCCTAGGACAACTCGCCGCGGCCGACGCCCGCGCGACCTCACCCGCGGCAGATTGCTTTGATTTTCATCAACAGCCGCGGGCCTTCGTGCCGATCAGGGCGCCGAAAAACCGCCGCTTTTTCATCAATCAACCCGGCGACTACCGCGTTCCCGACTATGAATGAACGGCTGCCGTTGCTGGCGATGCTCGTCGCCCTCGCCGGCTGCGCGGTCTCGTCGTCGCCGCAGTTACTCTTACCGTACATGCAAAATGGCGAGCCGTTACGCTCGCTAAACTCGACCGGCGCCGGGAAGATTACGCACGTCGTGTACATCGTGCAGGAGAACCGCAGCTTCGATGATCTCTTTCAAGGGTATCCGGGGGCCGACACCGTTTCAAGCGGCAAGGACTCCAGCGGTCAAACGATCCCGCTGCAGCCGGTTCCGCTCAAAGATCAATACCAGCTCGATCACTCCGCGAGAGCCATGTTCACCGACTGCAACGGAACCGGAGCGTTGCGCGGCACGCACTGCCGGATGAACGGCTTCGACAAAGAGTTTTTCTCGAACGGACCAAAGTCGGTCAAGCTGCCGATGTACGTCTACGTGCCGCACAAGGATTCGAAGCCATATTTTGACATGGCGCATGAATGGGTGGTCGCCGACCGCATGTTCCAATCGCACCTCGACGAGAGCTACGTCAGCCACCAATACGTCATCGCCGCCCAGGCCGCGTCGAGTGTCGACCTACCCGCGGGAGCTTGGGGCTGCGAGGGCGGCCCGAGCGATGCCGTCTCGACGCTTCGCAAGGACCGCTCCTACGGCCCTTCGATCGTCCCGTGCTACGATTACCAAACGCTCGGCGACGAACTCGATCGAGCGCGCCTCTCGTGGCGATTCTATACCAGTATGTACGGCAGCCGCTCGAGCGGCGACGCGGCGTACTGGTCGAGTTACCAGGCCGTCAAGCACATCTACTACGGGCCGGATTGGAAAAAAGACGTGATCGCACCCAACTGGAAGTTCATCAGCGACGTGCGCGCCGGGGAACTTGCGAGCTTTACCTGGATCACGCCGGTCTGCGATGATTCCGATCACGTGAACTGCCCCGGTGGCTATGGCCCGTCGTGGGTCGCGGCGCTCGTCAACACCGTCGGAAAGAGCAAGTTTTGGAATTCCACCGCGATCTTCGTGCAGTGGGACGATTGGGGCGGTCTCTACGATCACGTCCCGCCCCCTTTTGAAGATTACGATGGTCTCGGTTTTCGCGTTCCGCTACTCGTGATCTCCCCCTACGCCAAGAAAAATCACGTCTCTCACGTGCAATACGAGACCGCGAGCGTGCTGCGCTTCGCCGAGGATCTCTTCGGCTTGGGACAGCTCGCGGCGGCCGACGCGCGCGCTAACTCACCGGCGCCCGATTGTTTTGACTTTGCTAAAGGCCCGCGACCGTTCGTTCCAATCGCGGCGCCGCTCCCTGCGAAGTTCTTTATGCACCAAGCCGATGAATATGAGGCTCCCGACTATGAATAAGCCGTATGTTGTGGCGGCGCTGATCGTAGCGTTTGCCGGTTGCTCGTCGCAGTCGCTCCCGTATATGCAGGGTGGCGCGCCGCTGCGCACACTCTCGGGAACGGGAGCCGGAAAGATCAAGCACATCGTCTACATCGTGCAAGAGAACCGCAGCTTCGACAATCTCTTTCAAGGTTATCCGGGGGCAGATACCGTCTCGAGCGGTGAGGATTCGTATGGGGAGACCATCAAGTTGCAGCCGGTGAAGCTTTCGCAGCGACCGTACGAGATCGATCACTCGGCTACTGCAATGTTCGCGGCGTGCAACGGAACCGGGAAGCTGAAGGGAACGGACTGCCGGATGAATGGCTTCAATAACGAGTTAGCCTTCGGCGGCCCGACGCGTATCAAGTATCCGGAGTACGTTTACGTGCCGCACAGCGACTCCAAGCCCTACTTTGACATTGCGCACGAGGGCGTTCTCGCCGATCGCATGTTCCAATCGCATCTCGATGAGAGCTTCGTCAGCCACCAGTACATCATCGCGGCACAGGCCGCCTCGAGCGTTGACCTTCCGTATGGCGAGTGGGGTTGCGGCGGGGGATCCGCCGATACCGTTCAGACGATCACGCAGGATCGAAAATACGGCGTTTCCCAGCAACCCTGCTTCGATTACCAAACGCTGGGCGACGAGCTAGATAAGGCGAAACTTTCGTGGCGGTTCTACACCAGCAGCTATGGAAGCCGTTCCAGCGGCGACGCAGCCTTCTGGTCGAGCTATCAGGCCGTCAGACACATCTACTATGGTCCTGATTGGAAGAACGATGTCATCACGCCGAACTGGAAGTTCATCACCGACGTTCGCAAAGGCGAGCTTTCGAACTTCACCTGGATCACGCCGGTCTGCGATGACTCCGATCACGTGAATTGTTTCGGCGGCTACGGGCCATCGTGGGTCGCCGCGCTCGTGAACGCCGTTGGCAAGAGCAAGTTCTGGGATTCGACCGCGATCTTCATCCAGTGGGACGACTGGGGCGGCCTCTACGATCATGTGCCCCCGCCGTTTGAAGATTACGACGGCTTAGGTTTCCGCGTTCCGCTCATCATTGTTTCGCCGTATGCCAAGCGCGATTACGTGTCCCACGTGCAATACGAGACCGCGAGCGTCCTGCGTTTTGCTGAAAACCTCTACGGGCTCGATCAACTTGCAGCGGCCGACAAACGCGCGAACTCACCGGCAAAAGACTGCTTCGATTTCAACCAAAAGCCGCGACCGTTCGTCAAGATCGCCGCACCGTTGCCGGCGAAGTTCTTCATGCAGCAATACGGCGAGTATCAAGCCCCCGACTACGAATAACGCGCCTTGTCATCCTGACAACTTGTTTGACCAAGGGTGTGATCGAAGATAACGTTAGAAGGCCGGTCTCCAAACGGGATAGTTTTCACTTCCCAAGGAGCGTTTCCGCTCTATTAACGCACTCAAGGTGCAAAGGAGACCGACCCATGTGCGAGCATACCACAAATCGGCATCCAAAGAAACGTCCGATTTGATCGGCCAAGCGTGCCATCGCTAAGCGACTGATTGGATGATTGCGATTCGCGAACCGGAGGGCGTCGAAACCTCGAGCGATCATCCTTTACGCAACCGCTCGAGCAATAGCCCAAGGTAATCCGGCTCGCCCGCCATCTCGTGCTGCCGGTATTCGGCGTCGTTAAAAAGCCAATCTGGAAGGGTCGGTGGTAAGCCGATCTCGTCGTCGGTGACGTCGAACACAAACCGCATAGGCGCGTCGTCGTAGGTCCAGATGGCATGCGTCACGACCCAAGCGCCAAGCACATTGCGGAAATGCACCGTCACGTCGGTTGGGCTTACCGGCGCCCCTGGCGACGGCTGATAGATGCCGACGAAGTGCGCCTTCCAAAGATCGAACGTCTGCGCGTCGATCCACAAATCGCGAAGGTTATGCCGCTGCGGATCGCTGCGCGGATGCAGCTCTAAATGATAGGCCGGATGCCCATCGACATTCTCGATCGGCGGCGTCGAGTTCGCGTTGCCGATCGTATACGCCACCGGCGCGTACGCGACCACGGTGGCGATGGTCTTCAATCCGGCGACGTCAGGCGCCATCATGCTTTGCGCCGTCCCCGCCGGTGCGAGGTGTACCGACGAGCGCGTCGTCCAGGCAAACGGCCCCAAAAACTCCGGCAGAATCATCGCAGGCGGCAGCTTGCCGCTCGGAATCGGATCGCTCTCGTTCTCCATGCCGTCCGCCAGCCGCACTGCATAGCGATGAACCTCGACGGTGTTGGTCTCGCCGGTGTAAAACCCCATCGGCGTGGCGTGAATGTGCCACGTGTCGGTGAAGATGGCATACGGCGGCACTGGATACGATTGCCAACGGCGAAATGCGGTCTCGAAGATCTGTTGCGCCGGCTGCGGCGTGGCTTGCGGTTGCGAAGCTGTGGGCGGCGCCGCTAGGGCCGCCGAGTTTTCCTGGGCGAGCCCGGAGGTAGTCGTGGCGGCGAGAGCTACCGCCGCGAGCGAAAGACCCATCTTGATCATGAGCTGTAAATCGATGGATTCACCATCGCCCCTCCGTTGACCGGCGTGGTGACGTTGCTCCCGCGTCGCATTGCTATTCGTCTGCGCTTGTCTTGGAAACTTGCATAGGCAGGCGCCGAACATTTCTGAAAGGGAGGCAGGAAGGACCGCCTCCCTCCTTCCAGGAATGCAGGCCTTCCCCAGCTCTCTTGTGAGAAAGGATCACTGCTCAATGAAGGTCTCCGGTTATACCGCGAGAGCGGTTGGATTCACGGCTGCGATAGCAATTCTCGCTGCGTGCAGCAGCGGTACGCAGCAGGCGTTTAGCCCATCGGGAACGGGAATGTCGCCCCTGAGCGGCGTCCTCGGCGTTTCGAAGAGCGGCGCCCTGCATGACGTAGGCGTGAGTCGGCAGAGTCACGGGCATTCTTGGATGACGCCCGATAAAAAGAAGAAAGCCCTCCTTTACATCAGCGATTACAACAATAGCGTGCTCGACGTCTATTCGTATCCCCAACTGAAGATGGTTGGACAGGTTACCGGGCTCACGAACCCCGACGGTCTCTGCAACGACAAGAAGGGGAACATTTGGGCCGCTAACAACACCGGGCAGAGCCTCACCGAGTACAAGCACGGCGGCACGAGCCCGATTAATACGCTGGCCGATACGAGCGAATATCCCGTAAGTTGCTCGGTCGATCCGGGGAGCGGAAATCTGGCCGCTAGCAACATCTTCAACTTCAGCGGTGGCCAGGGCAGCGTAGCCGTCTATACCGGCGCGAAAGGAAGTCCGACGCTCTATCAAGACTCGGATCTCCACGACGTCTTCTTCGTCGGCTATGACAACAAGGGCAACCTCTTCGCCGACGGCGAGGATGCCTCGGGCCGCTTTTCATTCGCCGAACTGGCGAAGGGCAGCAGCACGCTGAAGACGATCACGCTCTCGGGCGGAACGATTACCTTCCCCGGCACCATTCGTTGGGACGGCAAGAACGTCGCGGTCGGCGACCAGGAGTATCAAGGGCAAGCAACGTCCGCAATCGATCAGACGAACGGCGCGGGCGGCCAGATCACCGGCGTGACGGTTCTGTCGGGCTCGGTCGATGTCGTCGGCTTCACGATTGCTAAGAGTGTAGCCATCGGTCCGGACGCAGGTAACGCCGAGGTCGAATTCTACAAATACCCGGCCGGCGGCTCTCCGACGAAGACCCTCACGGGTTTCTCGGCTCCGTACGGATCCGCGATTAGCAAATAAACGTAAACCAAACCAAAAGCTGAAAAAAGGCGGGCTCGCACACGCGAGCCCGCTCTCTTTTATACCTTTGTCAAGGGCGAAAGGTAAAACCTGAGAGAACCCTTGCAGTTGGGACATCGCTCTGCTATTTTGGTGAAGAACACGGTGACTGCCCTGTCCCCGCGCGTCAAGGCGTAGGAGGTCACATGAAGGTTCTCAGATTTGGAGCCCTCGCAATTTGCACCGGCGCTCTCCTCAGCGGGTGCAGCGGCTACGTTCCGCCTTCGCGAGTCTCGAACACGACACCGCCCAACGCAGCATCGTCTCTTGCACCGCAAAAGAAAACCGGCGCTTCGGCGCTCACGGTCCTCCACGTCTTTCGCTTGCCGGCTCAAGGGCAGAACCCGTATGCGCCCGTGGTCGCCGACTCAGCCGGGAACATCTTCGGAGAAACGAATCAGGGGGGCCATCTGACGTCCGGCGGCGGATGCGGTACGGTGTTCGAGCTCAAGGCGTCGGGAGCGGACTACACGGAAAGCACGCTTCACGTCTTTCATAGCGAGCCTGACGGTTGCGGCCCGAGCGGCGGCTTGACGATCGATTCCGACGGCGCCGTTTACGGAACGACGGAGTGGGGTGGTACGACGGCCGGACAAGGCGCGGGCACCGTCTTCAAGCTCACGCCCTCAGGTTCGGCTTACAAATACGCCGTGATCTACCGCTTCAAAAATAATCGCGACGGCGCGTGGCCGGTCGGACGTGTCCTGATTAGCAACGGCGAGGTCTATGGCGCCACGCAATACGGCGCAAGCTATGCGTGTGCAGGCAACACGGAGGGGTGCGGAACCGTTTACAAACTCACGCCGTCCGGGAACACGTATAAGGAAACGATTCTGTACGTCTTCAAAGGCGGTGACGACGGACTGCTTCCGATCGCCGGCGTAGCGATAGATTCGAGCGGTGCGCTCTACGGCACCACGCAGTTCGGCGGAGGCTTCGGAAGTATCGGCGACGGCGCGGTTTACAAACTAACGCCGTCAGGTTCGGGTTACCGCGAGAGCGTCATTCACGCCTTCGGCTACAGCGGCGATGGAAGCACGCCCTGGGCGCCGGTGATCGTCGACTCCAATGGCGAGGTCGTGGGCACGACGCTCTACGGCGGCGGCGGCAGCAACGGGGGAGGTATGGTCTTTCGCCTCACGCCGTCGGGATCGAAATACCAAGAAACAATTCTCTATCGCTTTGCCGGTGGCAGCGATGGATCGCAGCCGCAAGCGCCGGTTATCGAGAATCGGGGAATACTCTTGGGAACGACCAGCGACGGCGCAGACGGATTCCCATGCCGCCGTGAGTGCGGAACGATTTACGAGCTGCGGTCAAACTCGAGTGGCTACCAGCATACGGTGCTTTTCCGCTTCCACGGGCAAACCGGCTACTTTCCACGCGCCGGCGTTATCCTTCGCCAACACGCGCTTTTTGGTGCAACGTACTTTGGAGGCGACAAACGCAAGTACGCCGCCGGAACCGTTTTCCGGCTGCGCTACTAGCATTCTGGGCGGCCGAAGGGGCCCATTGTCGCAAGGATGCCCGCGCTGGCCTTCAAACAGAGAGAAGCATGGAGAAATCGGGTCACCGTTGGCATCAGCCATAGATCGTGAGTGAGGCGAGCGTCATCGGGTGGCTGCTCGACGGCGACCCCGCAATTCGCTGGCAAGTGATGCACGATCTCATCGATGCGTCCGATGACGCCGTCGCACTCGAGCGATCGCGCGTCGCGCGAGAGGGTTGGGGGCGTGCGCTGCTCGAGCGTCAAGCACCAGAAGGTTGGTGGAACGCCAACGATCCGGGTTGGATGATCGCCATGGACGCGCTCGCCCTCTTGCGCGAAATGGGTTTGGAGCCATTTAGCGATGAAGCGCGCCGTGCGATCGCGCGCGTGAAGGCGAATCTCAGGTTTGAGGCGCACGGCAACCGCCCATACTTCGAGGGCGAAACCGAGCCGTGCATCAACGGCGCGATTCTCGCTGTCGGGAGTTACTTCGGCGAACATTGCGAACGCATCGTCGACCTCCTGCTGGGCGAACAACTCGCCGACGGCGGATGGAACTGCGAAGCACCGCCCAGCACGCGTTCCTCCTTCCATTCGACGATTCGCGTCCTGGAAGGCCTCATGGAATACGAACGCCGCTTGGGTGCCGCGACCGCCGTTACCGACGCGCGCAAAAAGGCTCACGAATACCTTCTCGAGCGCCACATGTTCCGGCGGTTGAGCACCGGCGAGATAATCGATCGCAGCTGGACGCGCTTTGCCTATCCGACGATGTGGCATTACGATATCCTGCGAGGCCTCGACTATCTGCGAAGCACCGGTTGCGAGCCCGACGAACGCGCGGCCGAAGCGATCGGCGTCGTCCAAGCCCGCCGTCACCAAAACGGACGATGGCCGATGAACTACCTCCACGCCGCTCGCCTGGGCTTTCCGATGGAGGTGGAAACGGGGAGAGCGAGTCGCTGGAATACGCTGCGCGCGATGCGCGTCCTAAAGTGGGCGCGACACCTCTAACCGTGCATACGCTCCCGTTGCCTCGCGATGCCTTTCCGCGATGGATTGAGACGCCGCGCCTGCGCCTGCGCAGCCCCGAGGTAGGCGAAGCGGCGCTCTATGCCCAACGAGCGCAAGAAGCGTATGCCACGCGGCCGGAACCGCTTACGGACGAACAAGCGCTCACATTTTCCGCCTTTATGATCGAGCACTGGAGCCGTTACGGTTTTGGTTTTCTGGTCATCGATGTCGTCGGCGATTTCGGAAGACCGGTGTCGATCGGGCACGCCGGATTCAAGTACATCGATGCGTGGCCCAATCACTGGCCGGGAAATTATGACGCGATCGAACTTGGTTATTCCGTGGTCCCCCGCGCCCGGGGCAGGGGTTACGTTACCGAAGCAGCGCAAGCGGTGTTGACCGCGGCATTTGCGGCCTTCGACGTTCCGAGTATTCACGCGAAGTGCAGTCATGATAACCCGAAATCCGCGGCGTTGCTTTTGCGCTGCGGCATGAAAGAGGTTGAGGCAACGGACAAAGCGCGACGATTTAAGATCGCGCGTCGAGGTTAGTCACTCGCCTCTAGGGCGCAGCAAAGAGAAAGCGCTCGTATTCTTGCAACCCTTACCAAGGTGCGGCACCGTCGTTAGCACAGCTTCAACAACACCGATGGTCTTTGCGGTGAGTCCATAACAAAAGAGCGCGGATCGAACGGCGCTCCTTTAAGATCTTGAGTTCAAAGTGCGTGCTCGGACGCCAACGGTAACGTCTACTACGCTCCGGTAAAGGTTTCTACGTATACACCGACGGAGGCACGATCCTAACGGCGGTCGAAAGCCGAGCGGACACCAGTGTTGCTATTCCCTGAAATCTACTTCAAAGGAGTAAGGTTAATGAACACCCCTGGTTTCTTTAAGTGCGCCGGCGCTGTCGTTGCACTCGTAACTGTTTCCGCCTGCGCAAGCGGCTCGGCGGTCGCGCCGTCAGCCGCTACCCTCACTGCGAGCCACGTCGGTAGGACGCTGTTAGTGAATGCCAGGCCCGTAACGGCGGAGAGACTGAACCCGCTGCCGCGTTACGCAGAGCTTGTACCGGATAAATCGAACTCAAAGAACTACGAGTACGTCATCAACGACTACGGCTCGTACGCCAGCATTTTCAACTATCCAAAAAGCACCAACATGATCGGTCAGCTTAACGGCCTCGGCGGCCAAGGGTGTACCAACGTTTTGTACGGCTATGGGAAGAAGATTTTCTGGAATCCCGGCCGGCAAGCGAACGGCGGAATTCAAGAGTACCAGGTTCCAAAGAAGCTGCTCAGGACGCTGCCTCTTAACTACACGTACACATCCAGCTGCGCCATGAATACGAGTGGTGATCTTGCAGTCGGGATCCTATTGGGTAACTCTTACAGTCCCGGCGGTCAGGTCGTGATCTTCAAGAACGCGACCGGCTCGGGTAAGGTGTACAACACGCCGTTGTCGAGAGAATACTTCAACGGCTACGATGCCAGCGGCAATCTCTTTGCCGACGGTTTTGGGCCGAGTTATAATTTCATGCTCGTCGAGCTTCCGAAGGGCAGCAGCAAATTCGTTACGGTCAAAACGAGCAACACTCCGGACTTTCCCGGCTCCGTGCAGTGGGATGGCACCTATCTCAGCGTCTTCGATCAGGGCACCGGTGAGGAGTATCAGTACAATGTTAGTGGAACGACGGCAACGCTGAAGAACACCGTGCAGCTCACCGGGTCGGGCGACTGCGCGCAGACGTGGATCGTTAAAGGCCTAGTGTATTGCGGCGACGCAGGGAATAACGACGGCTCGGTTTTCAAATACCCGGCCGGCGGTACAGCGATGGCGACGTTCACGGGGACCTTCGATCTCCCGCTCGGCGTGGTGGCAGCGAAGAAATAGTCCCGCTTCCGAAGGGTTTGCATCTCAGGAACGAGCCCGAGTTATGGAGCTCGTTCCTGAGCACCGGAATCGGGCTTACAACTTCTCGGGCTTGAGCACTTTCGCTGGAGGGTATTGCAGCGGAACGAACTGAGAGCCGCTGAATCCCGGTGGCGGGGAACCCGTGAAGTTTAACGATGCAAGGATTGAGTAATCTTCCTTGCATAGTGGAACCAGCTTCCTGCATGCCGGGTCTGTTGGTACAGGCTGGTTGAGAATAATTCCCGAAGATTGAACGTAGAGCGTTTGCGTCCCATAATTTTTAAAAGTAAACTTCGGCTGATCCGAGCCGCCCGGTACGTAGCCGATTTCCTTCCACAAACTGAGAACTGGGTTGGCGCCGGGTTTGAGCGATGCGGAGATGTAGACCTGGGCATACGCCCACGTTTGTGCCTGCTTAACGAGTTTTGCAGGGTTCACGCTAACGAAATACGACGGAACTGGTTTTTGTGATGCCCCATACATCAACGCGACCGACGTGTCGTAGTTTTGCTGCCCGGACGCTGCAATGCCCACGTGGATCGTGGGGCCTTGACTTGGCAGTCCGTTTCCGTTTGGATCAAAAGGGTGCCCAGTGTACGTTGACGCCGTCGTATTGGTGGAGGGCTGGTAGCCCACGGTAATGGGGCATCCATATGAGTAGCTGGGGGCGCAGAACGGATTGAATGGGTGCGACAGATCCGCAGCCGAGATATATTTTGACACGTTCCCGCGAAACCTGACCACAACGGCACTCGGCGTCGCCGAGGTGAACGGGCCGGAGGAACCGCCGGGTCCGGGCGCGTCGTGATTGGTGAAGATATTCGGCCCGGAAAGTGGGGCCAACGGTACGATGCGCGAGCTTGAAAACTGTGGAACGGCAGCGGCAGTCGAACCGCCGCATCCAGCACATAGCTCGGCGACGAGGGCTGCGGCGGCGAGGGCCGGGGCGGCGCGAAGGGTTGAGCTCGTGTGTGACATTTGTATCTCCTGTCGTAGCGTAGAGCACCCCGATAGTCGTCGGGTCACCCGCATTGTCTGGCAGCGGAACGAAACGCAACACCCTCAACCCCCACAAATAACCGCCACAATTGGTAACGAACTCGGCCACCTGCGTTCTAGCATGTCCGCGGCGCAGCGCATGTCATCGAGCCAAAACATTTCCCGAGAATGGAAGGGCGGCAAATGACAAAGGGCTGCCTCGCCGTGCGGCCAATCAGGAGGCGTGGGATCAACGACGTGTTAAGACCTTTCTTCTCGGTCTTTGCTTTTTGTATGGCTGCCCTGGTGATGGTGTGCCGTGCTTCGGCAACGGCGGCGACGGAGTTCTGTCCCGCAAGGTTGACGAATATCGGCACGAAGTCGTCGGGTGGCGATGCGACGACGCAGTATTACCGCCTCCAGGCCCTTACCGGGCGCGTCGTGGAAGGCACGATAGTTGCGGATACCGACGCGGGCTGGTTTATGTGGACTCAGCAGCCGGTGCAGCTCGCGCGCACAACCTTCACAAGCGTCTCGCCAGCGGTGAAGTATTCGTTCCGCGTCGCAGAATCGCCTGAGTTGACCGTTGTTTTTCCTCAGGCCGTTTCGGTTCGACATGCCTGGATCACGACGGCCCAAACCCACGGCGATCAGATTTTCGACTGGGATGCGCACGGCACAGTGACCTGCGAGCCACCCGCCGATTTCGCGGCGTCAAAGTATCCCAATAAAACCACGACAACGCGAACGCCTCAGGCGGGAGACGAGACACCGGCACCGGCGCCTCCGCCCGCGAAGGCTGAGGCGTCAGCCGCGCCCTTCCCGTCCGCGAACTGCGCGCAACCGTTCGTCAATGCGACCGTGACCTTTCCGGTGCAGCCGGATTTCCCAGAACTGGTCCGCAACGAGGGATTTAGCGGCGTCGCCATCTCCATAATCGCCATTGCGGTGGATCCTCAGGGGAAACTCGTGGACGCTTGGATTTGGGCGAAAACCGGCTATCCCGCGATTGACGAAGCAGCCCTTAAGGCTGCGCAACAATCGAAATACAGCGGCGCGACGTCATACTGCCGTCCGGTGAGCGGAACGTATCTGTTCCGCGCCGATTTTAGTCCCTGACACGGCCAAAGACGCGACGATATGCTTTACCGATATTCGATGCTGTTCGGTCTCGCCGCGACACTGCTGACGGCGTGCGCCGTCGAGACACCCCAAACGCTCGGGGTTACATCGCAGAGTGCGGCGCGTGTGGTATTCGACACGCCTGCCCCGGCTTCGGCGAAGCTCGGAATCTACGTGAGCGGTTACGGCGGATCCAACGATACCGTGCCGTTTGTAATGGGATTCGCCGAACAAAATCGGCAAAACCAGCCGCCGATTTGCAGCGAGGATGTCACGAGCGTTGCTGACGTCGCAGCCGATGAAAAAGGCGACCTGGTCGCTGCAACCGGGAAATCCGGAGTAGAGATTTTTGCAGGCCCCGAGATGTGCGGAGCTGAGCTGGGCACGATCGACGAGACGGTGGGAGATGCCGTCGACGCGGCGAGTATTGACGCAGCGAACGGGCCGATCGTCGTCGCCGTCGTATCCGAAGAAGGCGATTCCGGGAGTTTGCTCGTCTGCACGCTGAAAAACGGATGCACGACCAATCTACACAATCCCGCCATGCACGAAGTCGTGAGCGTCGCGCTGGCAAAAAACGGCGACTGCTGGGCTTCGTCAAATCCGGTCGTCTTGACGTACTTCAAGGGTTGCTCGGGCGCGGGCGAAACCGCCACTGGCTACGAGAATCCGTACCCGGGCGGTCTCGACATGGATAAGGATGGAAATCTCGTGTCAATCAGCACGCAGATAATCGGCTCGAAGGGAAATACCGTCCCCCTTAGCGCGCCGACATACGCAGTCTACGTCTACTCCGGCTGCAGGCCCGCGTGCAAACGCATCGGCGGCCCATACTCATTGGAAGGTCAAGCCATCTACGGGCATCTCAATGCGAACTCGACAGCATTTGCCGTGGCGGACTACCGGCTGGAACAGATCGACGTCTACAAGTACACCCCGAGGGCGCTGATCTACGAATACAGCTTTAACAATGGCCTGTTCGAGAGCAGCATCAAAGGCGTAACCTACAATCGACGAAGCGAGGAGCAAGTCAGATGACGAGGGGTAGAGCTTCGTTTCCGACGTAAGCGGTCACAGCGCCCGTGGGATCGTCGTTTGACCGATGTAATGAGGCTGCGAACGCGATTGCTACTTGCGTGCGCGCTATGGGGTGCGCCCGTTGCGACCTTGGCCTGCAATGTCACGGCGGCATCCTCGTATGCCGACGTAACGCAGATTTATGTTCTTAGCGACGGGTTGACGGCGCCCGTCTCGGTTCACGGCAATGTGGCGCTCGACGCCGGGGATTGCCCCGAGAGTAGAAAGGTATTGGTCTGGCAGCAGGGCGACGCCATGGGCGGCGGCCCGTATTGCGGGCGATCGCCGTCGGGCAAGCTCACGATTTGTTGTGGAGCGACGACGCTAGCGACCGACGATCCTGCGGCGCAAATCTTTGCGCGCCTGCTCGCCGTGCTCGAGCGCGATCGGTTCTACGAACTTGCAGCGGCGCGGACGCCGGCGTTCGACCAAAACCAAAACGGCGAACAGACCGCGGTGGTCTTCGAAGTCGCGGTTCTTCGCTGCGTGCCTCCGCCGCGCTCGATCAGCATCCAGTTCACGGGGCCGCCCGAGCCAAACCCGCACACAACGGTCCTACGGGTCGCTGTTCCGCTTGGAGCAACGCCAAGCAGCGCACTCGATCCCGACGTCGTTCGGCTCCTCGACGACGTTATGCACGCCGTTTACCAGTCGCGCTGGTACGGACAAGACATTTACTAAACCCGCTGCCGGAACTACGTCGCTGCCCGGCGAAGCAACCTAACCCCCCGTAGCCTTCACCAGAGTGAGGAGTAGAGCACATGAAACGCTGGAATCTTGGCCTTTACGCGATTTCAGGCTGCATAGCTGCAGCATTGCTGGCCGGCTGCGCAGGGTCGCAGCCGCCGATCAGCGGCCCGGGCGCGATGCCCCAAAGCGTCATTCGCGGCCCGATGCCGCAATGGGAGGTACAGCATCAGGCGCGGGCTACGTGCCCGCAAGTCATCGGGAAGCCGACGTGTTTCGCGCTTCAAGTCCTAAAGAATGGCATTACGCCGCTCTGCTCGCCGTCGTCGAGCTGCGGCTTTACGGCGCAGCAGCTGGAAGCCGCCTACGGACTTACCGGCTCGTTGGGCAAAGGCGCGGGCACGAACGTTGCCCTGATTGAAGAGGGCGATCTCGCCAATGCCTCGTCCGATTTCTCAACGTACCGCAGCGAGTATGGACTCGGCAGCGGCACCATCACGAGATATAACGAAACTGGGCAGCAATCGAACTACCCCCCGAGCTGTGAGGACTACGGCTGGTGCATCGAGTCCGACCTCGACATCGATATGGTTGCGGCAGCTTGTCCGAAGTGTAACGTCCTGGTGATGGAGGCGAACGGCGGCATCAGCGATCTGGAGGCCGCCGAATCCGAAGCCGTCAAGCTCGGGGCGACGATCCTTAGCAATAGCTGGGGCTGTTACGGCAGTTACGACTGCAACGATCCGAACTTTTCGACCCACTTCGACACACCCAACATCGCGTATCTCGCGGCGACCGGCGACGCAGGGTACGAAAACATTGCCGCTCCGTCGGCTCTCGACACCGTGCTCGCGGTTGGGGGCACACAGCTCGAGGTGAGCGGTTCGAAGTACAGTGAAAGCCTATGGTACGGCGCCGGCGGCGGATGCGCGAGTCCGACCGAGGTCGGAGGTTCCGGCATTGCGAAGCCCTCCTGGCAGCACGATCCGGACTGCAGCTACCGCACCGTCGGCGACGTGTCGTCGGAGGCGGGCTGCTCGCCGGGCGTGGCGGTATATAGCAGCATCTACGGCGGCTGGACCGCAGTTTGCGGCACGAGCGCCGCGTCGCCGCTCACCGCGGGCGTCGTCGGCATCGCCGGCAACGCCACGAAGCTCGACGCCGGCAAAACCTTCTGGTCGTTCAGTAAGAAAAACCACAAACGTGATTTCAATCATCCTAGCGGCACGGGCAGCTGCGGCGACTACGTCTGTGGTGATGGCAGGTACAAGAAATACTATTCGGGTCCGGGTGGTTGGGGATCGCCCCACGGGGTCAAGGGCTACTAGCGAAGGGCGCCGAGTTCGCCATGAACCGTTGCGACCTGGGCTACTACGCGACAACGGGCTGCATCGCGGCAGCATTCCTAGCTGGGTGCGGAGGGGCGCAATCGCCCCTCGGCACGCCGGCCGCGATGCCGCGCTGGCAGGCAGAACATCTCGCGCGCACGACTTGCGCTCAAGTCTCCGGCAGACCGACGTGCCTGGCGTTGCAGGTTTTAAGCAACGGCATTACGCCGCTTTGCTCGCCATCGTCGAATTGCGGATTTACGCCTCAACAGCTCGAGCGGGCGTATAACATCACGAGCGAACTCGGCAATGGAAAAGGGACGACCGTTGCCGTCATCGAGGCCGGCGATCTCGCCGCTGCTACTACCGATCTCGCTTCGTATCGAACCGAGTACGGGCTCGGGATGGCGAATCTAACGAAATACAACGAAACCGGCCAGCAATCCAACTATCCTCCAAGTTGCGAGGATTATGGCTGGTGCCTCGAAACCGATCTCGACATCGACATGATTTCGGCGGCCTGCCCGAAGTGCAACATCGACCTGATGGAAGCCAAGGGCGGCATCAGCGATTTCGAAGCAGCTGAAACCGAGGCCGTCAAGGTCGGCGCGACGATTCTCAGCAACAGCTGGATCTGCTACGGCAGCTGGGATTGCGGAGACTCAAACTTCCCGAACTTCTTCAACACGAAGGGAATCGTGTATACTGCGTCGTCGGGTGACGACGCCTACGACAATATCGGCGGCCCGTCAGTGCTCGACAGCGTCATCGCAGTCGGCGGCACGCAACTCGCGCAGAAGGGCTCGAAGTATAGCGAAACGCTCTGGGCCGACGCGGGCGCCGGCTGCGCGAGTCCTGGCGCGGTCGGCGGTCCCGGAGTCACGAAGCCCCCATGGCAGCACGACCCGGACTGCAACTACCGCAGCGTCGCCGATGTATCGTCGGAGTCCGGCTGCTCGCCTGGCGTCGCGGTTTACATCAGCGTCTACGGTGGCTGGACCGGCGTCTGCGGCACCAGCGTCGCATCGCCGTTTACGGCCGGCGTTATCGGTCTGGCCGGCAACGCCGATAAAATGAATGGCGCCGAGACCATTTGGAAGCTCACGAGTAAGCAACACAAAAAGTACTTCCACCATCCCGGCACCGGTAGCGACGGCAGTTGCGGTAACTACCTGTGCGGATATGGGGGATACAAAAAATACTATACTGGTCCGGGCGGGTGGGGAACACCCAACGGCACCAAAGGCTACTAGAAATTACTTTGTCATCCTGAGCGGAGCGCCCGCAGGCACGTAGTCGAAGGACGCGCATCAATCGCGTCACGCTGTCGGGGGTTTCCTTGAGCGTTGATGCATGGTCGCGTGATAGCATGATCCGGTGATTTCGTACGTTATCGACCACCCGTTGCTAGGGCTGGCCTTAGTCCTAATAATCGTGTTGGCGATCGCCGGCGTACTCTTGATTCGTCGATTGTAACGCCAACCGTCGGCCGCAAATTAGCCTGCGGCCTTCCTCGGCGTCCTGAGCGTCGAGATGTTGCCGGCTTTCCTCGAGCACGTACCGGTTTACTGACTCGCGTTGCTCGTTGGAGCAGTGCCGATCGAAGTAGGTGACGAGCATCGCATCGTCGGCGTCCTGCACGATCAATGCGTCGAAGGCATCGCGACCAACGCCGGCGCGGTCGAGAAAACCCATCGAGAGCGGGCAGTACGTAACGTAATCGGCGCACGTTGCGGCGTGCTCGGCGCGAGCTTTGTCGGCGAGCCGTGCCAGCCAGGCAGAGCGTCGGCGGCTCCGCGATTGCGACGTTGTCGGGTTCTTTCAACCTTCCGGCCGGCGTGGTTTCGTTGAGGGCGAGCCGCAGGGCGCTGCCCGGGAACGGCGTGCCGCCGCGCTGAACGGCTCCACTAAAGCGATTCGCTCAGCAACCAGGGGAATCTCTTTGCCGACGGCTTTAACAGCGGCGAAAACTTCGAGCTCATCGAGCTCCCGAAGGGCACCAGTACGTTCGAAACGATCGCAACAAGTTATCAAGTACCCGGCCGGCGGTTCAATCGTTGCGACCTTTACGGGCAGCTTCGACTTCCCGCTCGGCGTGGTGGCAGCGCAGAAATAGCAAAAAGGAGTAAAACGCTGAATGAATTCGACCGGTTTAAAATATATCAGTGCTCTGGCTGCGCTCGCGATATGCGCGGCGTGCGGCAACGGCTCGGCAACCGCGCCGTCAACCGCTGGGCTCAATTACCAATATGTCGGTAAGACGCTCTCGGTGAACGGAAGGCTCGTGACGGCGGCGCGCCCTTTGAGCGCGCTGCCCCGTTACATGACCATCGTTCCTGACCGGCGCGCGAAGGCGAACGACTTCGAGTATATTATTAACTACTACGGCACCTACGCCGGCATCTTCGACTATCCAAAGAGCGTTAAGGAGATCGGACAGATCAATGACGTCGGTGGCCAAGGGTGCACCAACGTCCTCTTCGGCTATGGGAAGAAAATCTTCTGGATCGTCGCGGGCGATACTGAGATCAATGAGTACCAGGTCCCCAAGAAGCCGATCAAGACGCTCTCTGACTCAGTCGGCATGCCATCCAGCTGCGCCATGGATACCAGCGGCGACCTAGCGGTGGGAATCCTCGATGGCACGGGTTCCGGCGACGTCGTGATCTACAAGAACGCGAGCGGCTCGGGCACGGTTTACACCACGCCGTTGTCCGAAGAGTACTTTGACGGTTACGACAGTAAAGGGAACCTCTTTGCCGACGGTTTTAGCCTCCGCAGCGGGACCTTCGGCCTCGTCGAGCTCCCCAAGGGCAGCAGTACGTTCGAAACGATCACCCCGAGCAACACGGTGGAGTTCCCCGGCTCCCTGCAGTGGGATGGCAAGTACCTCACCGTTTTCGATCAGGAAACCAACGACATCTACCAGTACACGGTCAGCGGAACGAAAGCGACGTTGAAGGGCACGGTATCGCTCCAGGGTTCAAGTGACTGCGCGCAGACCTGGAACGTGGGAAGCCTTATCTATTGCGGGGATGCGAGTAACGAAAACGGCGAGGTTTTCAAGTACCCGGCCGGCGGTTCAATCGTTGCGACCTTTACGGGCAACTTCGACTTCCCGCTCGGCGTCGTAGCAGCCAAGAAATAAAATCAAGAGTTTCTATTGCTTGAGTTCGTGCAGCGTGTTCGTTTCGGTATCGGTATAGAACAGCACGGTATCGCTGTCGCTCGTGCCGCTCGCAAGGAGCCCGAAGACATGAGCAGTCTTGCTCGTGTCGAGCGTTTTGGTGGCGAGAACCTTTCCCGTCGGCGTCAGCTCCACGAGCTTATTGCCACCTTTAGTATTTGCAACGATGAGATTTCCGTTCGGTAGAAGCGCCGCAGCCACGGGCGCACTGAGCGGAGCGCCGCTATAGACGAGCGTAGCGCAAGTCTTGCTTGGGTTGGCGCATTTGAATTTCTTTCCGCCGGATTGCACGACGATCTCGTCCTTCTGAAGTAGGCTGCTGGCGTTCGAAACAGCGACGATCGTGTTATCGACCCCGTCTACAATATAAAGTGTGTCGTTGCAAAGCTCATTGCTTTTGCTTCTGCGGTTGTCGTACACCATTCCGGATGGGCCCAAAACGCTCCAGCCGGAGCCCTTATTAATCCCGAAGCCGGCTATCACTTCGGTCATTTTCGCTTTGCCGCTACTAACCGGGAGGAACGATAATTTGATTATTGCGCCGGTCTTGGAATCGGAGACGTAGATGTTTTCAGGCGCGTACGCCAAACCGCAGAACGCATCGGTGGTGTCAAACGGAGCTTGGATGGGAGTACCGTACGTCTGGCTGAGCTTGCCCATTGGATCGAACTGCGGAACGATACCGCTGAGCATTCCCGCGCCGTAAACATTATTTGTTTCGGTTATTGCATCGCCGTCGCAGCCCTCGAGCTTGGTGCTCTGCACAAAGGTCGCCGGCTTAGAGTGTGGGGCGGGATCGAGGACGTCAATCGTGGTGCCTTTCCCGGCGGCGCCCGCTGAGTTATCGAAGTTACAAACGAGTAGCTGCCCTTTCTTGAGCCCGAAGGTCGATTTGACCAGCGCGATTGCGCGTGGCCCCATGTCGCCATTCTTCGGGTCGACCGTTGAGCCGATTTCTATATCTTTCGTAAGTTTTTTCAGAATCGAGGTCGTGTCGTTTGGAACAATCGAACTCGGGCCTGGCGCAGAGACTTGCGACGTGGAGGGAACGGTGGTGTTTCCAGCACACGCCGAAGTTGCAAAAAGTGCTCCTGCGATCAGCATAAGCACGCGATTGTTGAAAGTTGGCATTCTAAACCTCGCTGGTAACGCAGTGATAACTAAGCGGGTTCGAAGTGCTTCGTTCGTTGCCTGCAAGAGCGAGCGACCGCCATCCACCTTTTTCTGCCGCAACGCGGCTGAGCCCCCGGCTAAGCCCGGCCGCGATTCGCGGCGTCGTCAAGGCACTCGAATGTGGGTTGATGAATCTGACTCGCCCTGCTTCTCTAGCCAACTAGGGAAGTAAAGCGATGGTCTCTACTTATTAAAAGGAGCAGAACGTTCATGAATTCGCCTGGTTTTAAATACGCCGGCTCTCTGGCTGCGCTCGTGACATTCGCGGCCTGCAGCGGCGGCTCGGGGGCCGCCCCGTCAAGCGGTGGAATGAATTACCAATACGTCGGCAGGACGCTCTCGGTGAACGGGAGGCTCGTAACGGCAGCGCGCCTGAACCCGATGCCCCGTTACGCAACAATGGTTCCTGCCCGGCATACGAAGTCGAAAGACTTCGAGTACATCATCAATGACTACGGCACCTTCGCCGGCGTCTTCGACTATCCAAAGAGCGTTAAGGAGATCGGGCAGATCACTAACGTCGGCGGCCAAGGGTGCACCAACGTCCTCTACGGTTACGGGAAGAAGACCTTTTGGATCGTCGCGGGCGATACCGAGATCAACGAGTATCAGGTCCCGATGAAGCCGCTCAAGACGCTCTCTGACTCCATCGGTATGCCATCCAGCTGTGCCATGGATACCAGCGGCGACCTTGCCGTCGGAATTTTGGATGGGTCGGGTTCCGGCGACGTCGTGATCTACCAGAACGCGAGCGGCACGCCCACCGCTTACAAAACGCCCTTGGCCGAAGAGTTCTTCGACGGCTACGACAACAAAGGGAACCTCTTCGCTGACGGCTTTACCAGGAGCAACTTCGGGCTGGTCGAGCTTCCGAAGGGCAGCAGTACGTTTGAAACGATCACTACGAGCAACACGGTGGACTTCCCCGGCTCCGTACAATGGGACGGCACGTACCTCACCGTTTTCGATCAGGAAACCAACTCGATCTACCAGTACACGGTCAGCGGAACGACAGCGACGTTGGAGGGTACCGTGAAGTTCCAAGGTTCCAGCGACTGCGCGCAGAGCTGGATCGTTAAAGGAATCCTTTATTGCGCGGATGCAGGTAACAACGACGGCGAGGTTTTCAAATACCCCGCGGGCGGTTCAATCATAGCGACCTTTACGGGCGACTTCGACTTCCCGCTTGGCACGACGGCAGCAAAGAAGTAACCTCGCCGACTAAAGAGGAGAGAATAAACGTGCAGAGCTCCGACCCGCCTGGCCGGATCACGGGCATCGGCGGCATCTTCGTCGTCAGTAAGAACCCCGAGGCGTTGGCCGCGTGGTATCGCGACGTATTGGGCATCTCACTGGCAGAATGGGGCGGCGCGACATTTCGCCACGACGCGGCGGGTCATCCGCCCGTCGTGGTTTGGAATGCATTCCCCGAAGGGGAGAGTTATCTCGCGCCTTCGCAGCGCGACTTTATGCTCGACTTCGCCGTGGATGACCTCGACGCTCTTCTCACCCGTCTGGAGGCCAAGGGCGTCACGGTCCTGGATCGCAACGACTCCGATCCTAACGGCAAGTTCGCTTGGATTCTGGATCCCGACGGCACGAAAATCGAGCTCTGGCAGCCGACGAAGGGATGATCTAACCGTCGTCTGGCTGGCGGTAATCCATGGGCAACGCTTTGAAGAACTCTTGACCTTCCGGCGCTTTAATCGGAACGAACTTCCGGGGTTTCTGTGAGAAGTCGAAACAGTCGCCTGCGGGTGAGGTGGCGCGGCGATCGGCCGCGGTAAGCTGACCGAGGTTAAAGAGATCCTCCGCAAAGCGCAGGACGCTCGCGGTTTCGTACTGCACCCGCGAAACGTAGTTCGCTTTCGCGTACGGTGAGATGACGAGCAGCGGCACGCGGAATCCTAAGCTATCGAAGTCACGATAGGGGGGTGGCACGTGGTCATACAACCCGCCCCAGTCGTCCCACTGAACGAAGATCGCGGTGGTGTCCCAAAAGCGGCTCTTCCCGACGGCGTCGACGAGCGAGGTAACCCACGACGGGCCGAGGCCCCCACCGCAGGCGGTGTGATCGGACTCTTCGCAGAGCGGAGTGATCCAGGTGAAAGCTGCCAGCTTCCCTTTTGCAACGTCGGTGAGGAACTGCTTTTGCGGCGTGATGACGTTTGCCCAATCGGGTCCGTCAACAATGTGCCTGACGGCTTGGTAACCCGACCACAGTCCGCCCAAACTCCCCGATCCGTAGGCGCTGGTGTAAAAGCGCCACGACAGGCCGGCTTTGTCGAGCTCATCGCCAAGCGTCGTGTAGTCGAAGCAGGGCTCCTGCGTCTTGTCCGAGATCGTTCGGGACTCGGTGATCTTTCGCTCTTGGTCGGAGCGGCCGCCCGAACACCCCCAAGGCCCGAACGGTACGTTTACGCTCGAGTGGGCTTGCGCCGCGATGATGTATTGATGCGCGACGAAGCTTTCATCGAGTTGTGATGCAAACATTCTATCGGCCAGCACCCACTCGTGCGCCATGTCGAAGTACGGTTTCGACTCCTGGTGCGGAACGAAAACGTACATCGGATACTTCACGCTAGGCGGCCCGTAGGCACGCTCCTTGTCGAAGCCGTCCATGCGACACTTCGTCCCCGGCAGCTGTCCGGTTCCGTTACAGTCGGTAAACATCGCCTGTGCCGAATGATCGAGGTCGTACTGAACCTTCAGACTCACGGGCACGAGCTTGATCATCTTTCCCGTCGAGCTCTTCCCGCGCGAAACGGTGTCGGCGCCCGGGTAACCCTGAAACATGTCATCGAAGCTGCGGTTCTCTTGAACGATGTAGACCACGTGCTTGATCTTCCCGGCTCCGGTCACGGCAAGTTCAGAAAACGCGCCCCTTCCTAAAGACGGGGAGACGCCGTACGAACTCGACCCGCACGCCGCAAGCGTGCCCGCGAGCAAGAGAGAAAGCCATCGACAGGTCATGGCCCCGAAACGTTAGACGATTCTGGAGTGACCACCTCCGCCTAAGCCGGAAAGCCCTTAGCCTCGCGACCGCTCCGGAGCGCATGATGCTTGTTTACGATGGGCGGCGTTGGTCTCGGTGAACACGATCGAAGGATACTGATCCTTTGGCCATCTCTGGCGCGTTCCGGTGAGGAAGAGGTTGTTACTCTCGCCGGTAAAGCCTACCTGGTCACACGCGGGCGCCATTGCCGCTCCGCTGTCGACCTCGGTGCGTACCACGATCGTCGATCCGGAGTTGAAGACGGCCTGGTCGCCATTACTATCTCCGAAGACGTTGAACTCCGCTATTTGCCACTGCGTGTCCAGGTCAGGGAACCAGTTTTGGCCAGCGACATAATAGACATCGCTGTACCCTACAATCACTTCAGCGAAGTCCTGACTCCGAGACTCATGAGCCGCGCCGCCTAATACGCGCAGTTCTCCGAGCGAAGTGATTGGTTCCACTGGGATCGGTATGGTATTGGCGGAGTTGATCCAGCAATTAACCGCGCTTGAGCCGGTGAAGACAAAGGTATTCCAACCGGACGGACATGACGTCCCTAACGGTCCAAAGTTAACAAGCCAGTACTCAATGAACAGGCCTGCCGTGTAGCCGCTGGTTTGTTCGGTGTCGTAGGCGAACTGCTCCCATCCTAGGCATTGCGAAGGATCCGGAGAGCCGAGATTTTTGCACGACTCCGTAGTGAAGAACTGGGTGTTGAGCTGAAGGGAATAGAGATTAGGGATGCGCTGCTTACCATGCCGTGCGTACTCGCGTTTGACGCCGGTTATATCCTGGAATCCTCCCTGAGCCAAGCTCACAGCGCCGGTTACCGCCGCCGAAAAATCCATTCCGTCACCTGCTGTTGCGCCCCGGACCCCGTGTGCCGGGAGAAGCGGGGTGTTTGGCGACTTGACGCAGGGAATCTCACGCCATTCTCTTTGCGGGTAGGTAGCCGCCAGACACGCGTTTTCCGGCTTCGCAATACGCTCGATCATCGAGCGCCAGCTCTCGAACTCCGCCTTGCTTGGCGGCTTCGCTGAGGCCAGCGCAGACGCTACGCCTGGCTTAGCTTGAGCCTGCCCGGGTGATCCGTTTGGGGTCACCTGGCTGGGAGCCGAGCAGGCTGTGCTCAGCACCACTATTGTAAGCGGCGCGCACCTATAGACCAGAGTCCGCCAAATCGACATGAATTCGCCCTCCCCGTCGGTCGTGGCGCCAACGTTGCACAAAGACATAAATAAAGTCTGAATCATTCTACGGCGCGGCGCCGAATGCATCGTTCCGGCGTTGCTTTCGGGATGATCGGTACCACTTGGTAAGGACGTCGCTCGAACGCGGTTCGGAGAATAAAGAAACGGAGCACTTTATGCAAATGAAGATCTTAAGTCTCGCTAAGTATGCTTTAACCATTACCACGAGCGCTGCTCTGCTCGCAGCCTGCGGCAATAACGGCGGATCTTCTCTGGCGCCGTCCGGCGCGGCGGCCGGTCCGACGGGCATCGCGCACGTCGGAAGAGCCGTTATGTTGAATGGCGTTCTGGTCACCGCTGCTCACCCGAACCTCGCTGCGCAGAAGCCGGTCAGGTCTCACCCGGCAAAGAGCATGAAAAGCGGCTTCTACCAGTACATTTCCGACTTCGGCTCCGACACGATTCTTGAATTCGATTATCCGAAGGGCGACGCTCAGATCGGATCGATCGCTGGCGGGGGAGGTGAGTGCACCAGGAACGGAAGGGGCACATTCTGGGTGGCGGCGTCGAGCGAACTCGAAGAGTTCAAGGTCGGCGGCACGAGCCCGATCAGGGTGCTCAAACCGGGCGGCGAGAGTTGCGCGATCGATCAGGCGTCCGGCGATATTGCAACGCCGATCTCCAGCGGCGGTATCATCATCTTTCGCCACGGCCGCGGAAAGGGTAAGGTCTATTACGGCTCGGGGTTGATCGAAGCGTTCTTCGCCGGCTATGACGATAGCGGGAATCTCTTCCTCGACGGCTTTAGCGACGGCGGTGCCTTCGGGCTCGTCGAGCTCCCGAAAGGGAGCAGCACGTTCGAAACGATTACGGTGAGCAACAGCGTCGAGTTCCCCGGCGCCGTGCAGTGGGACGGCAAATATTTGACCGTCGGCGATCAAGAAAACCACGTGATCTATCGGTACGCCGTCAGCGGAACGATGGCAACGTTGAAAGGTACCGTTTCGCTTAGCGGGTCGTCGGATTGCGACCAGACCTGGATTGCGAACGCCCTCGTCTTTTGCCCGGATGCCGGCAACATCGACGTCGAAGTCTACAAATATCCGACCGGCGGTTACCCAACTGCCACCCTCACCGGTTCGTTTACTGAGCCGATCGCTGCGGTGCAAGTCGCAAAATGAGCGTGCTTTAAATTTTCGTAGATCCGGAAGGTGAATGCAAGCGTGGGCTCGCACCCCTCAAGGGCGGCCCGCCGTATGACGGGCGCGCTCACATGTACTTGCCCTAGAAAGGAGTTCCAAAAGTGCGTTTAAGCTTTCTCGGTGCTAGCGCGACGCTCGCCGCAGGCCTAGCACTCTCAGCGTGCTCCGGCGCTACCGGTCCGTCGGCGGGAGCGCCGTCGTCGGGCGCGCAAGTCCAGGCGATGAGTCAAGGCCACAAATTCCTGACTCGCCCAATGCCCGGGGTCAAAGTGCTATCGGGTCTGCAGTGCGGAAGCCAGTATAACTTCTGCTTCTACGTCACTAAGGGGGACAGCGGACCATACGTCGAGACTTCAGACGACACCTCGCCACTCTACAACGTGGGGTCCATCGTCAAAAACTCAAACGGCAAGGTCGACAAGAAGTTCAAAGATTACTTCTATCCGGATCCCGGTGACCCGACCTACCAGTACATCAACTACAAGGGGAAGGTTCCCAAACAGCCGGGCCAGGTGAAATTCACCGAC
>DATHOO010000194.1:0-2926 GCA_035484815.1 Candidatus Acidiferrales bacterium | reverse complement strand
TCATGATCGGCGCGAAGCGCCGTTCCAGCGCCGCGTCCTTCTCGATATATTTGCGGTACTCTTCGAGCGTCGTCGCACCGATCATGTGCAGCTCGCCACGCGCAAGCATCGGTTTGAGGAGATTGCCGGCATCCATCGCACCTTCGGCCTTCCCGGCACCGACGACCGTATGCAGCTCGTCAACGAAGAGGATGATCTGCCCTTCGGAAGCGGCGACGTCTTTGAGCACCGCTTTGAGGCGCTCCTCGAACTCGCCGCGGTACTTTGCGCCGGCGATGAGCGCGCCCATGTCGAGCGAAACGATGCGCTTGTTCTTGAGCCCTTCGGGGACGTCGCCGCGCACGATGCGTTGCGCCAAACCCTCGACGATGGCCGTCTTCCCGACGCCGGGATCGCCGATAAGCACGGGATTGTTCTTGGTGCGGCGCGACAGCACCTGAACGATGCGGCGGATCTCCTCATCGCGCCCGATCACCGGATCGAGTTTGCCGCGCTCGGCTTCGAGCGTAAGATCGCGCCCATAACGCTCGAGCGACTTGTACGTCCCCTCCGGATCCTTGGTGGTAACGCGCTGGTTGCCGCGCACGTCGCGTAGCGCTTGCAACAGCTTGTCCTTGGTGAGCCCCGATTCGCGGAAGAGCCGCCCGATCGCGCCGGACGACTCGGCCATCGCAAGCAACACGTGCTCGACGGATGTGTAGTCGTCTTGCAGGGCCTTCGCCTCATTCTCCGCGACGGTCATGATGCGAGCGAGTTCCGGCGAGAGCGTCACCTGCGCGCTCTCGGCACCGGCGCCGGTGAGGCGCGGAAGCCGGCCAATCGCCTCATCGGTCTTGCGCGCGAGCGCCTTCGGGTCAGCCCCGGCTGCCGCGACGATGTCGGGCGCGATGCCCCGCTCTTGCTCGAGCAGTGCCGCGAGCATATGCTCGGGTGATGTTTGCGTGTTGTGTTCGTGGAGGGCGCGCGAATAGGCGGCGTTGAGCGCGTCGCCGACGCGCTCCGTCATCTTCTCGACGTTCATGGTCCGACCATCATAACACGTTTATACTCAGCTGCCAGCGCATCCAACTCCCCTCGATAGGCGGCCGCCTGGGCGAGCTGCGCCGATGTCGGTGCTTGGAACGAGGTGCTCATCCGCGAAATCAAATCGAGAACCTTCTCGCGGATCTGCGCGGGTCCGCTGAGGTCCTCGATGTTGCGGGGATCGTAGGTGAGACGATGCTTGAATGCCGTCAGCGCGGACGCTTGCGATCCGGTTGCCCGCTTCAAGCGCGCGTCGATCGCGTTGAGCATCGTATTGATGGTGCCGAGCTCGCTAAAGAGCCCGGCAAGGAACGCATAGCGCGCCTGATATTTACTACTCGCTGGATCGCGCGGATCAGGCTGCACGATCGCGCGCTGCTCGCGCGTGACGCCATCAACGGTGAGCGCGACGGTGTACGTTCCGGGAACCGCCTCGGCGCCTTCATCGGGTCCCTGGTTTTCTTTGTAGGTGCCCGTCCATTTCATCGGTCCGTTTTCGTTGAGATCCCAGGCCGCACGATTCATTCCCGCGTGCTTCGGAACATCGTCACCTTGCAGGTTGCGCACGACGCGTCCGCCGGCATCGCGAATCTCGATCGACGCGCTCTTCGGCGCGCGCGCCAGATAGTACGAAAGGATCGCGCCGTACGGCGGATTCTCCCCGACGAATTCGTTGGCTGGAATTTTTGGATCCGTGAATGTATTCACCGGCGACCATTGCCACATCCGGTATGCGTCGCGAATCGGAGAGAGCCAAATTGCCGACGATTGCGCGGAAGTCCAGGATTGAATCGGTGTGAGATCGTCGAGTATCCAGGCGCCGCGACCGTGCGTCGCCACGACGAGATCGTTTGCGGCCGGCTGGATCGCGAGATCGTAGACCGCACTCGCGGGCATGTTCAGCCGCAGCGATTCCCATTGCGCACCGCCATCGAAAGTAACCCACACGCCCCGGTTCGTCCCCGCATAGAGCACGTTGGCGTTGCGTGGATCTTGGCGAATCGCGCGCACGAACTCATTCGGCGGCAGGTTTCCGGCGACGGAACGCCAGGTCGCGCCGTAGTCGTCGGTCCGCAAGACATACGGATGCTCGTCGCCGAGCAAATGCCGCTCGACCGCGACGAAGGCCGTCCCCGCGGCGAATCGGCCCGGCTCGAACCCCATGATGCGTCCCCACGGCGGCACGAGCGTCGCCGGCGGCGAGACGTTCTGCCAATGCGCGCCCGCATCACGCGTTAACTGCACGAGTCCGTCGTCGGTCGAGGCCCAGATGATGTTCGGATCGAGCTTCGTGGTGGCGAGATAGAGGATCGTATCGTAGAATTCCGCGCCCGATTCATCGTACGAAATCGGGCCGCCGGTATCGAGCTGTTTGCTCTTGTCGTTGCGCGTCAGATCGGGACTGATGACTTTCCACGTTTGACCGCGATCGGCACTCTCGAAGACGACGTTGCCGCCGACGAGCGCCTTACCATCGTCGGTAAACGCGATCGGCGCGTCCCAATTGAAGCGCCAGTTCACGGCACGCGCGGCGAGCTCTCCGTTCGACTCGGCATCCGGCGAGACGTCGTCGGTCTGCTCCGTTCGTTCGTTCCAGAGATAGACTTGGCCGGTATCCGAGCTCGTCGACGTGGACCAGATAAGCCCCGCATCCTGCGGATCGACCACGGCCCACATGCCGTCGCCCGGAGCGACTTGATACCAGTCGCGATTCATCACGCCGATTCCGTTTGACGGCGACGACGGCCCGCACCACGAGTTGTCGTCCTGCAACCCCAGGCAGACACGGTAATTAACGCGCGATGCTCCGAGCCAGACGTGATACGGTTGCGCAAATGGTAGGTCGTAGGGCTGCCAGAAATGCGCGCCGCTGTCGGACGAGAGGATGACGCCTTCGTCGCTT
>DATHOO010000193.1:0-31757 GCA_035484815.1 Candidatus Acidiferrales bacterium | reverse complement strand
GTTCGTCGGCGGTCTGCTGCTAGCACTTACCGGGGTGCTCTTCACGGTACTCAAGGCGCTGCGCATCGGCTAGCTGAAGGGGTTCAGGTGCGAGTCGGACTGGAGCTTCTCGAGCTTGCGCGCTCGCAGCGCGCCCACAGTATCTTCGTCGTCGGAACCGGCAGAGATGTCGGCAAAACGACCACCCTGCGCGCAATTTATGCCGCGGCGTGCGAACGAAAGCTCCGAGTCGGCGTCGCCTCGATCGGCCGCGAGGGCGACATGTTGCGCAACGACCTGCGGCGCAAGCCGCGGCTCTGGCTTCAACCGCAAACGCTATTTGTGACGGCGCGCAGCGTGCTGCCGCGGACGCCCGCGAGCGAGGTTCTCGCGATCTCGTCGCTGCAGAGTCCCGCGGGTGCGCTGGTGTATGCGCGCGTGGCGTCCAGTGCGTTCTACGAGTTGGTCGGTCCGCCGACGGCATCGGGCATTCGCGAGGTCGTCGACCAGCTCGCATCGCGAAGCGAAATCGTTACGATCGATGGAGCGGTTGACCGGATCGCGGCGCTGGCCGGCACCGCGGGCGCAATCGTCATTGCCGGCGGTGCGGCAACGGCGAACACCATGCCGGAGGTCGTCGACGAGATTGCCGCCTTGGTCGCGCGTTTACGAACTCCGGCCTTCGATCCGCAGGCGCCGGCGATCCACATCGAGGGCGCGCTGTTGGCGGGGCGCATCGCGGCATTGATCGCGGACGGCGAAACGCGCCAAATCGTCGTGCGCGACCCCACCCAAATCGGGCTAAGCGGTAGACCGGCGTTAGCGGCGCTGGCGCGCCTTCGGATCCGTTGCCTGCGCCCGTTGCGCGTGATCGCGACCACGGTAGCCTCGATCGGACCGAATCGCGCCTTTGAGCCGCGCGCGTTCGCGGCCGCGGTGGCGGCCGCGACCGGGCTGCCCGCGTTTGACGTCTACGCCGGCACGCGCGCGGCGTGAAGCCGCTCACCCTGCTCGATCCGGCGAGCGCGCAGATACTCGGTTTCGATTGGCTGACGTCGGCGGTGGCGCCGGTGTCGCCGTATGGAGAGCGACGTTTTGCCGAGCTTCGTCCGTTTTTCGCAGGTGAGGAAGCCGCGGCGGAATCACGCGCCGATTCGATCTCGGCGCTGGCTGCCGCGCTCGACGTGGATCGATTGGAGGCAGCCCGAGTGACGCTCCGCGATCTTCCCGACGCAGCAGGTGCGATCGCGCGCGCCTCGATGGGCGACATCCTTGCAGATCCTAGCTTCCTCGAACTGCGCCGCTTTTGCGAAGGCGTCGATCGCGTTGACGGCCTTGTAGCAGACCGCGCGTCGCGGCCGAGACTCGCGGGCGACCCCGTGCGCGCGATTTTCGAGGCGCTAGCGCCGGGACGTGGTGAGGACGGCGGCTTTTATCTCGCCGGCGCGTTCGACGCCGGCCTCGAGGCAGCGCGGGAGGCGCTCGTCCGCGAACAAGCCGAGCTCGATTCGGCGCGTGGACGCGAGAAGGAGCGCGCGGCCCGCGAGCTGGGACGGGACGAGATCGCGGGTGACGAGTTCATCGTGATGCGCGCCGATCTGCACGGAAGATTACCGGCCGGCGTGCGCGTCGTCCGCGAGGCGCCGACTTATCTGCTCTGCTCGCTAGAGTACGGCGAAGCCGCCCTGGCCGCGCTCGCACGCCGAGACGCCGCTGCCGAAGCGGCGGCCGAAGCGGAGGAACGCGTGCGCGTTGGGCTCTCGGCGATCGTGCGCGAGCATGCGGACGGTCTCGACGCAGCGGCGGCCGCCCTCGGCGAGCTCGATGTTTTGCTCGCGGCAGCGCGGTTCGCTCAGCGCCACGGTTGCGTGCCGGCCGCGGTCAGCCAGGAGCCGGAGCTTGGGTTCGAGCAGGCGCGATTTCTCCCGCTTGAGAGCGAGCTCGCCACGGCCGGCCGTCGTTTCATTCCGCTCGATCTCGCGCTGCACGACGTAGCCGTGTTGACCGGCCCGAACATGGGCGGTAAGAGCGTCTCCCTGCAAACGTGCGGTTTCGTAGCGCTCTGCGGGGCGTTCGGACTTCCGGTCCCGGCCTCACGAGCGCGGGTCGGGCTTTTCGATCAGATCGCGTGGATCGGCATCGGCCGTGAGGAACGCGCCGGCGGCTTGCTCTCATCCTTTGCGCGCGAGGTTCTCGCGCTGAAAGAGATCTTCGTCCGGAATGCGCCGCGGCTGCTGCTCTTGGCGGACGAGTTCGCACGTACGACGACGCCGCATGAAGGCAAGGCGCTGCTGATCGCCCTGCTCGCGCGGCTCCGCCGCATGCGATCCTGCGGAATGCTCGCAACGCATTTGGGCGGAATCGCCCTGGCTGCGGGCGTTCGTCATTTCGCCGTGCGCGGATTGCGCGGAATTCCGGAGCGCCCGCCGACGCAAGAGGTGGGCGAGGCGCTGGCGGCACTCGCCGGCTCGATGGACTACACCATTGCCGAAGTCGCCGGTGACGAGCTTCCACGTGCCGACGCCATTGCGTTGACGGCGCTCCTTGGCGTGGACCAGGAGTTCGTCTCTAGAGCCTATCAAGCGCTGGTAGAATAGGCGAATGGACCCGCTCATCATCACCTGTGCCGCGGTCGGCGCAGAGGTGCGCCCCGATCAGACGCCTTATCTGCCGTACACACCGGAGCTCCTCGGCGAAACCGCGCGCGCCGTGCGCGAAGCCGGCGGTTCGATGATTCACGTGCATTGCCGCAACGACGACGGCACGAATACGCATAGCGTCGAACGCTTCCGCGAGGCGCAAGAGGCGATTCGCTTGCAGAGCGATCTGATCGTCCAGTTTTCTACCGGCGGTGCGATTGGAATGACGCCGGACGAACGTGCGAGCGTCCTGGAACTTCGACCCGAGATGGCGACGCTCACCTGCGGTAGCGTTAACTTCGGTAACGATATCTTCGAGAATAGTTTTCCGATCATGCGCGGCATTCTCAAGAAGATGAATGAGTTCGGCGTGCGACCCGAGCTGGAGATCTTCGACAAGGGGCACATCGCCAACGCCCGGCGGCTCGCCCGCGAGCGATTGCTCTCCTTGCCCCAGCACGCCGATCTCGTGCTGGGCGTTCCGGGCGGCTTGGAGGCGACGGTTCAAAACCTCGCCGATCTCGTCGACGATCTGCCTGAGGGCTGCAGCTGGTCGGTGGCGGGAATCGGGCGTCAGCAGCTGCCGATGGCGCTCGCGGCAATCGCCATGGGCGGCCACGTGCGCGTCGGCTTGGAAGACAACCTGTTCTATAGCCGGGGGCGGCTCGCGCGCAACGAGGAGCTCGTCGCAAGGGTCGCGCGGATCGCGGTCGAGGCCGGCCGTGCCGTTGCGACACCCGACCAAGCGCGCAAGCTGCTGGGCCTGCCGGTGCCGGCCGCGAGGGGCGAGCGCCTTTCCGTCCAATAACGGCGCGGACAATTGTTCACATACGTCGTGCGCCGGACGCTTCAAGCGATTCCGCTGCTGCTTGCTATCTCCGTCATCCTCTACGGCATCCTCTACAACATGCCGGGGGGGCCGCTTGCGCCGTATCTGCAGAATCCGCACATTACCGCTGCCGACATTGCCCGCCTCAAACACAATCTCGGCATGGACCAGCCCGTCCCAATCCAGTATTTCAAGTGGCTCGGTCACATATTGACCGGCGACATGGGGTACTCGACGAGTAACTCTGAGCCGGTCTTTCAGGCGCTGATCGAGCGATTCCCAGCGACGCTGGAACTCATGGGGGCGTCGCTGGTGATCTCGATCGGGATCGGCGTCGCGGCGGGGCTCATCTCGGCAGTCTATCGGTACTCGTTGCTCGACTACCTCATCACGACCGGGGCGTTTTTCGGGCAGTCGATGCCCGTCTTCTGGTTCGCGCTGATGATGCAGCTTGCGTTCTCGGTGCATGGAATTCCGCTGCCGTTTGGTTACTTAATACAGCTGCCGACGGCCGGCCTCACGAACAGCGACACGTTCGATTTGGGCGACCGGCTCGAGCACCTCATCCTACCCGCGACCGTTCTATCGTTGCTCGGCATCGCGACCTTCAGCCGGTTTATGCGATCCTCGTTGCTCGAGGTACTCGGCACCGACTACATGCGCACCGCGGCGGCGAAGGGACTCTCATTTAGAACGATCTTGTTCAAGCACGGCTTGAAAAACGCGCTCATTCCGGTGGTAACGGTCGTCGCGCTTTCGCTACCGGGCTTGATCGGTGGAGCGATCATCACCGAAACGATTTTTGCATGGCCCGGCATGGGCCGTCTCTTCTACAACGCGCTTAACCAGAGCGACCTTGCGCTGTTGATGGGCTATCTACTACTCATCGCCTTTCTCGTGGTCTTTTCAAATTTGCTCGCCGACGTCGTCTACGCGTGGCTCGATCCGCGCGTGAAGTACGACTGACCAGGCAACGCAATGGCCGCACCGTCACTTCCCGTAGGCACCGCGCTCCTCGATGAGGAGCTGCAATACTCGAAGGTTACGTTCTGGACGCGCTTACGCCGGCACAAACTCGCGGTGACCGGCCTCGCCGTCTTAGCACTGATGGTACTCGCAGCGATCTTCGCCAAGCAGCTCGCGCCGTTCGATCCCAATGCGATCGACAACGTTCACTGGCAGGGGATGCCGCTGCCCCCTTGCTTTCAAGATGCGTCGCAATGCGGAGGACATGCGCTAGGCACCGACGAGGTCGGACGGGATTTGCTCTCGCGTCTCCTCTTCGGTGCGCGCGTTTCGCTGACCGTCGGTCTCTTCGCGGTCATCATGGAGGTGCTCATCGGAGCGACCCTCGGCGCAATTGCCGGCTACTACGGCGGCTGGGTCGATTTCGCGCTGATGCGTTTGACCGACGTCTTTCTCTCGATCCCGCTGCTTCCGCTCTTGCTCGTGCTGACCGCAATTGTCGCGGCCAGCTCCTCGAGAGCATCGCTCAGCTTCGGCGTCATCGTCATTATCATCGGCGCCCTCTCGTGGCCGACCGTTGCCCGTTTGGTTCGAGCATCGTTTCTAAGTTTGCGCGAACGCGAGTTTGCCGAAGCGGCGCGCGCCGTCGGCAACAACGACGGGCGGATCATCTTTCTTCATCTGCTTCCAAATGCCGTCGCACCCATCGTCGTTCAAGCGACGCTCGACGTCGCCGGTGTCATCATTACCGAGTCTACCCTGTCGTTTCTAGGGCTTGGCATCCAGCCGCCGACGGCTTCCTGGGGCAATATGCTCGCAAACGCTGCGGCTAATCTGCAGACGGCTTGGTGGGCGGCGGTCTTTCCCGGCCTCTGCATCCTCGTAACGGTGCTTGCCATCAACTATATCGGCGACGGCTTACGCGATGCGCTCGACCCGAAACTCGGCTAGCCAGGCTCCCCGCCGACCCATCACGAACCTAGGTCGGCCCCGTGCGCAAGTGGCGGAATTGGTAGACGCACTAGCTTGAGGGGCTAGCGGGAGCAATCTCGTGCTGGTTCGAGTCCAGTCTTGCGCACCAATGCTCAACGAGCACGAGATTGCTCCCGCAGCGGAGCGGTTTTCAAAGCAGTGGGGTCCCCGGCCGCGGAAGCGGCTGGGGACAACGCGATCTCGTGCTGGTTCGAGTCCAGTCTTGCGCACCAATGCTCAACGAGCACGAGATTGCTCCCGCAGCGACGGGTGCTTTTTTAGCGACAACAGTTTGCGGTATTGTAAGGAGTTCGAAGAATGCCTCGATTCATGGTCGAGCGGACATTTCCCGATGGGCTAGAGATTCCGATGACTGACGACGGAACCAAAGCCTGCGAAATCGTCGTAACGAAAAACGCCTCGAGCGGCGTGACTTGGATTCACTCGTATGTGACCGCCGACAAGAAGAAGACCTATTGCATCTACGATGGGCCCGACGAGGCCGCGATCCGCGAGTCGGCCGAAAAGAACGGCATCCCCGTCGACTCGATCGTCGCGGTCACGGTGCTCGATCCGTACTTCTACCACTAAGCGAGTTTGGGAGACTAGGGAAAAGGCGCCGCGGAGAGCGGCGCCTTTTACGTTTGACCGTAGGGTTAATCGGCTACTTCTTAATGAGCGGGGTAGTCGCGATACCGCGAGGATCCGGAATTCCGGTAATCGTCGAAAACGGCGAGCTCTGGTTTTTCTTATAGCCGACGACGTTGAGCTCTTGATTGTCTTGGAAGTACCAGTCCGAGGTGGTAAATCCGCTGAGCGTGGGTCCGGCGATTCCATCCGTAATCGTCATAGACGGCGACGTCGTGCCGTACTTGTAGACTTGGACATTGTTGGTAGCAAAGTTGGAAACGTACATCACGTCTTTCGAACCGAACGCGACGTTGATCGTTCCCGCCAGCCCGGAGAGGCCTGCGTTCTGCGGGGTCGACGAACCTTTGGGAATCTCGTAGACGGAGTTGTTTGAGTCGCTCCCGACCCAGATATTGTCTTTCCCGTCGACGCCAACGCCGAGCGGTTGGCTCCCTGATGGGAAGGTTATCGTTTCGTACGGCGAGCTCTTTCCCGCCGCATACGCTACGACTTGGCCGTTACCGAGATTGGCGGCAAAGATATTTCCTTTCGAGTCGACGGCGAT
The DNA here is from genome assembly GCA_035484815.1 of Candidatus Acidiferrales bacterium. GTDB lineage: Bacteria > Vulcanimicrobiota > Vulcanimicrobiia > Vulcanimicrobiales > Vulcanimicrobiaceae > Cybelea. The sequence continues at coordinate 25,177 of DATHOO010000193.1, read as the reverse complement.
TCCGTACGGATTATCCATCCCCGTGGTGATCGTCAGACTCGGCGACGTCTTTCCTTTGGGATAGATGGTGATCGAGCCGATGTCGGGGCTGCCGCCGAGAAGGTTGGCCACGTAGAGCGTACCCTTCTTATCGACCGCCACGCCAAATGGATAGTCGATGCCGGTCGTAATCGATCCCTCAGGCGACGGATTCGGCATCGTCGGGTTGTACATCAAAATCTGGTTGTCCTGAGGGTCGGCCACGAACATGACCTGTTGGTGCTTCTTTTTGGCCGGCCAAACGTGGGCCAGTCTCCACGGATGCGCGGCCAGTGGGACGACATAAGACCCCTCGACCGCTGAACCCGGTATCAGCCGATAGCCACCTGATGGTAGGTGGCGTGAGGCTACCGCCGATGGTAGGGACGAGGATTGGCCCGGAGCGAGCGACCCCGAGCTGCTCGAGCATGCGGCGAGGAACAGAAAAGCCGCCGCTGCGACAAATGCGTGGCGGCGTAGAACTTCAGCCATGGATAAATCCTCCTTAGCCGTGGTGGTAGTAAGCAGGGTGTTCCTGGCAGAGCAGCAGGCGCCCTGGTAGGTAATGAGCAGCTGCTCTCAGGACTTTCCGGAAGGAGCCTGAAACAGAACTCCGCCCCCGAACGTAGAGCAAAGCAGCTATGGAACTCGTACAATGTCGTTGACCCGATTCGCGATTAACCGCCCGGTCATCACGGCGATGGTTTTCATCGCTCTCGCCATTTTCGGGACGGTCGCCTTTTTCAAGATTGGCCGCAGCGCGAACCCTCCGGGAACGGATTTCCCGGTCGTCGTCGTGTACGCGAGCTACCCAGGCACCTCTCCTCAGGAGATGGAGCGTCTGATCGTCAAGCCGATCGAAGATCAGCTGGCCGACCTCGACAACCTCGACCAGCTCAGCGCGACGGCTCAGGAAGGCGTCGCGTCGATCATCGTTCAGTTCAAACTTGGGACCAATCTGGACATCGCGGCGATCAACGTGCAGAGCGGGGTCGACACCGCACGCGTCTATCTGCCGGCGGATCTCGATCCCCCCAGTGTCTACAAGAATGGAGCCTCGCAGCCGCTGCTCGACGTGGCGGTGAGCTCAAACTCACTTTCGTCGACACAGCTCGCCGACGTGGTCAACAACCGGCTCGAGCCGGTCTTGAAGGCGATTCCTAACGTCCAGGCAGTCTCGATCTACGGGGCGGCCGACCGCGAGTTCCACGTCGAACCGATCCCAGAACGTCTGCTCGGCGCGAACGCGACACTGAGCGACGTTTTTAACGCGGTTGCGGTAAACAACGCCAACCTCCCGGGCGGCATACTCCGGCAGCCGACTCAAGAGACGAGCGTCTCGGTGCATGCCGAGGTCAACACGGCGCAGGACCTGCTCGGAATCCCGCTCATGGTGCCCGGCAGCACCAACAAGAATATGAAGGTCGGGGACGTCGCCTACGCTTTCGACAGTCACGTCGAACCGACGTCGATCTCGCACTACAATGGCCAGCCTCGCATCTACGTCGAAATCGATCGCAACATCAACGCTGACGAGATAACGTCAACCAAGATCGTACGGGAGCGGCTCAAGGAGATTGCCAAGCAATTTCCCGCGCTGACGTTTAGTGAGATCGACGCGCCGGCGGACGTTACGCAGAAATCGCTCAACGGCGTCTGGCAGTCGCTGATCGAGGGCATCGTGCTGACGATGCTCGTGATGCTGCTCTTCCTGCACGCCTGGCGGAACGCGGTCGTCATCATGGTCGCGATCCCCAGCTCAATTCTGTCGACCTTTATCTTGATGAAGGTCTTTGGCTTCCATCTTGACACGATGTCACTGATGGGTCTCTCGCTCATCATCGGTATCTTGGTCGACGATTCGATCGTGGTTCTCGAGAACATCACGCGCCACCGAGACCAGGGCGAAGAGCCCATCGACGCGGCGATCAGCGGCCGCAGCGAGATCGGCGGCGCGGCGGTTGCGATCACCATGGTCGACGTGGTCGTCTTTTTGCCGATCGCCTTTCTGCCGGGCATCGTAGGCGCCTATCTGCGTGAGTTTGGCGCGGTGATCGTTATTGCAACGCTCTTCTCGCTGTTCGTCTCCTTCACGCTAACGCCGCTACTCGCAGCTAGATGGAGTGTGTTGAAGCGTTCGAAGGAGCGTCCGGTTTGGATGGACACGCTCGGATCGCTGAAGGTGACGCTCGCACTCGCTGCCGCCGCGGTGGCAGCGTTCTTCATCCCGTGGCCGATCGCGGAGCTTCGCGAAATTCTACCGATTATGATCGCAGCGGTGCTGGTGTTAAACTTCTTCGTGCTGCGTTATGAACGAATCCTAACCTGGTATCGCGCTAAAGCGCTGCCGTATGCTCTGCAGCACGGGCTGTTCGTCGTTTTTGCATGCACGGTTTTGGTGCTCAACGCCTTAACGCTCGCAATGGGCGCCGGAACGACGACCATAGGACTGAATGTGTTCATCCTCGCGCTCGCGGCGGTCTGGCACGTAATCGGCTGGATTCTGCGGCGGAAGATGTCCGAAAAGAGTATCGCGTATCGCTGGTCGCAACCGCCCAACGGCCATCGAGGCCTCGCGGCGTTCCGGCGCCACTCGGTAGATTTTTTCGCAAACGTTCCGCGCACGATCGTGCGTTGGTTCTACGCGACCGGACGCGGGCGAGGTCTCACGGTGGCGACGTTCGCGCTTCCCATTGCGCTGGCGATCGTGCTGCCTCTGCTTGGTCCGATAGACTTCGATTTCGTTCCACAAGTGCAGACCGGCGAAATCGACATGACCGTCACCTACCCGCCGGGTACTCCGCTGCAGGTTACCGCAAAGCACGTGACCGCACTCGAAGACGGAATCATGAAGATTGATGGGATCAAGTCGGTGAGCTCGACGGTCGGGCGCAAGCCTCAGGGATGGGGCTCGGCGATCGGCGATAACTACGCCCGGCTTAACGCGGAGACGCTTCCGGAGCGGCGGCACGACACCTATAAGATCGTGGGCCAAGTCCGCAAACTTGACTATTTGGTGCCCGGCGGCGACTTCCAGGTCGCCGGTGATACCGGAAGCGGTTCGGGAACCCCGATCTTTTACTCACTTTCGGGGCCCGAAAGCGTCATTTCGCCGGCCGCCGAGAAGATCGCACAGTTCTTGCGGAACACGCCCGGCAGCGTCAACGTGCAAACGAGCAATGAGGCCGCGGCGCCGCGACTCAATGTGAATATCGACTCTCAGAAGGCCGAGATCCTCGGCATCAATCCATCCGACGCGGCAAATGCCGCGCGCTTCGCAATAGACGGTGCGGTCGCAACCCGGGTGCGCGCCGAGAATAGCCTGGTCGACGTCCGCGTGCAGTTTCCGCTCGCCGACCGAAAGACGGTCGACTCGCTTCAAGACGTTCGCGTGCGGGCGCAGGACGGGACGTTAGTGCCGCTCGCCGACATTGCCAATCTAGAATGGACGAAGGCCCCGCTGCAAATCAAACGTCTAAACCGGCAGCGAATCGTCGACGTCTACGGCGGCACGCTTCCCGGCTATTCGTTGGGCGCGGTAACGGGGCCGCTCGAGCGAGCGCTTCGCACGCCCGGGTTCCTTCCGCCCGGCGTCGAGCTTACCGCGCAAGGCGATACCCAATACATGAACGAGACGATGGCGAACATGGGTATCGCCCTGCTGACGTCGTTCATGCTGGTTTATATGTTGATGGTCATCCTCTACGGATCTTTCCTGGAGCCATTGATCGTCATGCTCTGCGTTCCGCTGGCGATAATCGGTGCCCTCGTGGCGCTCTCGCTTATGCATCGTATCGAGCCGAACGCGGGACAGTCGCTCAACCTCATCTCGATGATCGGCATCGTGATGCTCTTCGGATTGGTGGCGAAGAACGGTATCTTGTTGGTGGACTACTCAAACACGCTCTGCCGCCGCGGGATGCGCGTACACGATGCGGTGCTGCAGGCGGCGGGCACGCGATTCCGGCCGATTCTGATGACCACGTGTGCGATGATCTTCGGCATGCTGCCGCTTTCGCTCGGTTTCGCGGAGGGCGGCGAATGGCGACAGGCGATGGGCACGGTTATCATCGGCGGATTGCTCAGCTCGCTGATACTGACGCTCTTCCTCGTGCCGATGGTCTATGAAACGTGGATGGGATTCTTCGAGCGGCACGCCGACCAGCGCGCAATCGCTGCCGAGATGTCGCCTACCGAAACTGCAGGCGCCCGAGGATAGCGCGACCGCGTTTTATAGCGAGCAAGCGCGGGTAGAGAACGCGCATGAGGAATTTTTTGCGATTCTCGCTTGCTTTCGCCCTTACCGCACTGCCGGTTCTCGCAGCCGCACAGTCGGTAACCGTTATCGTGAACGGCCAACACATGAACTTCACGCAGCCGCCGATCGAGCGTTCGGGACGCGTCTTCGTGCCGTTGCGTGGCGTTTTCGAGCAGCTGGGCGCGAGTGTCGTTTACTCTAACGGGCAGATCAATGCAACTGGTAACGGGCGCACGATCTCGCTGACGATTGGATCGACGCAGGCAACCGTCGCCGGTCAACCGACGCTTATGGACGTCGCCCCGTTCATCGTCGGTGCGACGACGTACGTTCCGTTGCGCTTCATATCGCAGGCGCTCGGCGCGTCGGTCAATTGGGACAATTCGACGAGCACCGTTACGATCAACGGCGGGCAGGGGCCGGCGCCGGGACGGCCGATGCCACCGCCACCGGGACGACCCGTGCCGGTGCCACCCCCCAGCAGGCCGGTGCGTTTGGTATCGGTGTCTCCGACCGGAACGATCTCTACCTCCACGCCGGTCATTCGTTTTCAGTTCGACCGGGCGGCGCGGTTGAGCCAGTTTCGGATCTCAATCGACGGTCGTAACGTCACGTCGGGCGTGACTCAGGCTGGCCCCGCGGCGTTTTCGGTTGTGGTGCCGTGGCGTTTGCAACGCGGTCCACATACGGTTCGCGTCTTCGGCACCATCGGCTCGGGCGCTCCGTTTAACCTCAACTGGACGTTTGTCCGCGGGTGACGGATTGAATCGCGGCGCGCTCGTGACGGGAGCGGCCGGTGGTCTCGCCGCCGGCATCGCTCCCGCGCTGGCACGCGACGGTTTCGGGCGCGTCGCGATTACCTATCGCTCCACGCCGCCGGACGCGACGGTCGACGCCGTCACGGCGGCCGGAGCCACTGGTGCCGCCGTCCGGGTCGACTTTCTGGACGACCCCGCCGTCGTCGAAGCCGCGCTCGACGATGCCGTGCGGCGATTTGGTCCATTCGACACGCTCGTGCACGCGGTAGGGCCGCTGGTGGTGAAGCGGTTTGCCCGTGCCACACTCGAAGATTACCGGGAGGCATTCGACGGAAACGTCCGCAGCGCGGTGTTGGCGTCGCGAGCGATACTGCCGGGGATGCGCGAGGCGCATTTCGGCCGCATGGTTTTCTTCGGCATGGTTGGATCGAGCGAGACGCGGCCATTCCGCGCTTTTTCACTCTATCAAGCGGCGAAGAGCGGCCTCGTGGCATTTGCCCGCTGCCTCGCCCTCGAGGAAGCGGGTAACGGTATTACCGTCAACGTCGTTGCTCCCGGGGATATTCGCGAGAAGACGCTCGACCGCGCGCGCGCGTTTGAACGACCGGCGCACAATCCGCGGGGGCGCGCGGGAAGTTACGAAGACGTCGCCGATGCCGTGAGGTTCCTCGTTGCGCGCGAGCGGGATTTTATTACCGGTGCGGTGATCGAAGTGACGGGAGGGCTGCAAACCGCGGCCGACACGTGACACAGGACTGAAGAACGCTCGGCTCGTAAGTCGGCCAAACACGATGCGCGACGAATCAAACGAACATCAGGCTTTTGCGCTGCCCGGCACGCGTCCGCGATACGGTCCCGATAAGATCGCTACCGTCGAGCATATCGACCTCCACCTGACGCCGGACCTTGCCGATGAATCTCTCGAAGGGGTCTGCACCATAACGGTTCGCGCACTCGACGAACCGGTCTCGCACTTGACGCTCAATGCCGTCGATCTGGAAGTTTCTCACGTCGAGGACGCCGCCTTCGCTTCGCGAGACGGCGCGCTTGAGATCGAGTTTGATCCCGCCGTCGCGCCAAGCGAATCGAAAACGTTCGCCGTTCATTACCGAGTGCGCAAGCCGCGTCACGGCCTGTTTTTCGTCAAGCCGGTTCCGGCGCACCCGCAGCGCCCGGTACACGCTTGGACGCAATGCCAAGACGAATACGCGCGATACTGGTTCCCCTGTCTTGACTACCCGGCCGAAAAACAAACCACATCGACGACGATCGTCGTCCCAAAGGGCATGTTTGCGCTCGGGAACGGACTGCTGGTGGAGCGTAAGGACGAAGACGAAAAGACGATCTTCCGTTATCGCCAGGACGTTGCCCACAGCAGCTACCTCATGACGATGGTCGCCGGGCCATTCATCGAAGTCGCACAGGGGAAGGCCGGAAGCAATGGCGTGCCGGTCTTTTACTATGTGCTGCCGGGAAGAGAGAGCGACGGCGAGCGCGCCTTCGGCAAGACTCCCGCGATGATCGAGCGTTTCGAGGAACGGCTGGGAATGCCGTATCCCTACGCCCGCTACTCGCAAATCGCGGTTTCCGACTTCATCTTCGGCGGCATGGAGAACACCTCCGCGACCACGCAGACCGATAGAACGCTTCACGATTCGACCGCTCACCTCGATTTTTCGAGCGATCCTCTCGTCTCGCACGAGCTGGCTCATCAATGGTTCGGCGATTTGCTCACGTGCCGCGACTGGTCGCATGCCTGGCTAAATGAAGGCTTCGCGACGTTCATGGAGGCGGTTTGGAAAGAGATCGATCTCGGCCAAGACGAGTATCGCTACGAAATCTTCGAAAACTTCGCGGCCTATTTGAAGGAAGACGTTGAGCGTTACAGCCGCCCAATCGTCTGTAACACCTATCTCGCACCGAGCGACATCTTCGACCGCCATCTCTACCAAAAAGGGGCGGTTGTGCTGCACATGCTGCGCGGCGAGCTCGGCGATGCTCGTTTTTGGCGCGCGATCGCGCGCTACGTTCGCGACAACGCGCAGCGTTCCGTAGAGACAATCGATTTCGTTCGCGCCATCGAGAACGCCACCGGACGAAACCTGCGCGGCTTCTTCGCCCAATGGGTTTTCCGCGAAGGTCATCCGAGGCTCGAAGTCCGCGCCGATTGGGATCCTAAGCGCAAGGTCGTTACTTTGACTATCGATCAAAAACAGACGATCGACACCGTGCACCCCGCCTATCAGTTCGACGTCGAGGTTGGATTTGACGATAGGCTCATTCGTGTGCGCGTGGAACGCGGGCATGAAACGATCACGGTGCCGGTCGAATCCGAGCCGCAGGTGGTGCGTTTCGATCCTGGCGGATTTCTGCTCGCGGACGTCACCTATGCCCTCGGCGTCGACTTCGCGGCCGCGGCGCTGCAGCGCGAGCCCAACGTCGTCGCTCGCATTCGCGCGGGTCGCGAATTAGCGCGCGACGGTGGCCGCGAAGCCCGTGACGCGATCGAAGCCGCCTTCGCCCGCGAGCCGTTTTGGGGGGTGCTGGTGGAGCTAGCCGCAGCCATCGGCGCGACGCGCGCGCCGTGGGCGCAAACGATTCTCGTCGGAGCCCTTGCGCACTCGCATCCCAAGGTCGTCCGAGCGGCCGCGGCCGCACTCGGTAATTTCCGCGATGGCCGGGCAGCCTCAGCGCTAATCGCGACGGCGCAACGCCACGAGTCGTACTTCGTCCGCGCCTCGGCGTTGACGGCGCTGGGTAAAACTCGCGACGAGCGCGCGTACGAAGTGCTTGCCGCGGCCGCCCAAGAGCGCAGCTGGAACAACACGGTTGAAGCCGGAGCACTCCACGGATTAGCCGAACTCGCCGACGCGCGAGCAATGGCACCACTTTTCGAGGCTACCGACCCGACCAACGGCGAGGCATTGCGGCGCGCCGCGGTCACCGCACTGGCGCGTGTGGCGGCGCTGGTAGAAGAAGAGCGGGGCCGTGTCGCCGACGCCGTCGAGCGGCTCATTGACGACGACGCGCTGCTGGTAGCGCTCGCCGCCATCTCCGCTGCCGAGTCACTCGGCGATGCTCGGTTGCTTCCCGCCCTGGACCGTCTCGGAGCTGAAGCGGTCGACGGTCGTTTGCGACGACATGCGGCGGAAGCGGCGATGCACGTCCGCAAAAATTCTAAGGTCCCGACGCAGGTCAAACTCCTTCGCGACGATATCGACGAACTACGTGAAGAACAGCACAGGCTTCAGGAGAAGATCGAGGCGCTCGCGCGCGCATAAGCGGCGCGCGTTCGCGCTCGTCCTGCTGCTTTTTGGAGTGGCTGTGGTTTGGCTTGTCGCGCGAGCACATTCGGCATCCGAAGCGGTCGCTCCGGACGTCGCGTCCTCTCGCTCCGCTCGATTTTCCGCAGAGCAAGCTTTGAAGAGCACATCCTGCGTTGACGGAAAATCGAGAAGTCCCTCAGCGCAGCGTGCTTGCGGGAGTGCGCCAAAACCACCTATGGCGTGGAGCAGTGCCGATCGAAGCCGCTTGTGGAGTGAGTTGCACCAGGCGTTCGTTCCAGCAATAGATGGAGCGACAGGGTGGAGTCTTGCGGTCGTTGATGCGAGCGGGAACGCGATTTTTGACGAGCGGGCAGATCGCGCGGTGGCGCCGGCTTCGGTGCAAAAGCTCATCGTTGCCGCCAGCGCGCTCGACGCGCTCGGGTCCGCCTACCGATTTCACACGCTCTTCGCCGGCGGCGAAGGCATCGGTGATAACCGGGCGCTCGAAGGAAACCTTTGGCTCATCGGATCCGGAGACCCATCGCTTGCGTCCACCGATCTGCGAAACGGTATCGGGGTGCTCGCGCGGTCGGGCTTGCGCCGCATCACCGGCAGCATCGTCGTCGATGCGACGGCGTTGACGGGCCCGGAGCTCAATCCGCACTGGGCACCCGACGATAATGGCCAAGATTATGCCGCACCGACCAGCGCGATCTCCGTCGACGGCGACACCATCGTGTCGCGCGAGATGATCGGCGGGGTCGAGCAGAGCTTCTACACGCCGATGCAGGGAGTCGTCCGATACGTTGCGTCGCAAGTAAACGCGATGATGAAGTCGCGCGGCATCGTATCGTCGCTCCCGCCCGCGGTCGGTGCCGCGCCGTTGGCGAGTGTCGTGCTCTGGGACCATCGATCGGCGCCCTTGCAGGCACTCGAGGCTCACATGCTTTTCGTGTCGGACAACCATTACGCGGAGCAACTGCTTCGAACGCTCGGCGGGGAGACCGACGGAACTGCCAACGATGCGGGCGGCCTCGAAGCCGAACGAAACTTTCTCGCGCGACGGGGCATCCCGATGCCCGGTCTTAAGCTCTTCGACGGTAGCGGCCTTTCGCCGCAGAATCGCGTCGCCGCGATCACGCTGGCGCGTCTTCTCGCCGATAACGAGCGCGCACTCTACCACCTCTTGCCGCTCGGCGGTCGCGAGGGAACGCTCGAAAACTACGATTTTACGACCGCGCTCGGGCGCGTGCGTGCGAAGAGCGGTCATCTTACCGACGTCGCGGCGTTGTCGGGTTACGTGACGACCGTTCATCACGGCCGCGTTGCGTTCGCATTTCTCATCGATGGTTCTCCCGGCGATCCCGACTCGGCGATCGTCCGCGCCGTCGACCGGCTCGCCGTTTTTTAGGCACTCGAGCGATGCTGGATCAGGATCTTCTCTCACGACTACTCGGCCGCGCTTTGCAGCATGGCGGGGAGTTTGCGGACGTCTTTTGCGAACGCCGTCGTACGCTCTCGTACCGGCTCCAGGACGGACACATTCACGAGGCATCCTACGGCGTCACGCTCGGCGTGGGGATTCGCGTCGTCATCGGCGAGTCGGCTGGTTACGCCTTTTCCGATGACCTCAGCGCGCGGGCACTATTGGAAGCCGCCGACGCGGCCTCACTGATCTCCCGCAACGCTCCGGCCGGCGAAGCGCACGCGGTCGATCTCTCGGTCGACCACGTTGCCTCGCTCTACAACAGCGAGCCGCCCGGCGAGTTTGACCCAACGCGCTACGTCGGAATGTTGGAGAGCGCTGACGCCGCGGCCCGCCGTTACGACCCGCACGTCATCGCGGTCAACGCGCACGTGAGCGACGAAATGCAGGAGGTGTGGATCGCGACAAGCGACGGCCGCCTCGTCGAAGACCGCCGCCCGCTCGTGACGTTGGGCGTTCAAGTGGTTGCAAGCGACAAAAAGGAACGCGGCTCGGGCTACGTCGGGGACGGCGGCCGCGTTTCGTTGGCTTACTTCGATCGCGAGACGCCGGCTGCGCTGGCGGCCGAGGCGGCGCGGATTGCGACGGTCAATCTTGCCGCAGTTCCGGCGCCGGCCGGCGAAATGGAGATGATCGTCGGCGCGGGCGGCGGCGGCGTACTCCTCCACGAGGCCGTGGGACACGGGCTCGAAAGCGATTTCAACCGGCGTGGCACATCGCTCTATAGCGGGCGAATTGGCGAACGCGTTGCGAGCGAACTCGTGACGATCTACGACGACGGTAACCTGCGCGAAGAGCGCGGTAGCCTCAACGTCGACGACGAGGGCGTTCCGGGCCAGCACAAAGTGCTGGTCGAAAACGGTGTGCTGCTGGGCTACATGCAAGACCGTCTCAACGCTCATTTAATGGGGGCCGAATCGACCGGCAGCGGCCGCCGTCAATCGTTTCGCTTCGCCCCGCAACCTCGGATGTGCAACACGTATATGCCTAACGGCGACGCCGACGTCGACGAGATCGTCGCCTCCACGCAGCGCGGAATCTTTGCCAAGTCGTTTGCGGGCGGGCAGGTCGAGATCGCCAAAGGCGACTTCGTCTTCATGGTCGGCGAGGGATATCTCATCGAGAACGGCAAGATCACGACTCCGGTGCGCAACGCTACGATCATCGGAAACGGCCCCGAAGCGATGATGAAAGTGGTGGCGGTCGGAAATGACGCCCGTTTAGCACGGCGCCACTACACCTGCGGCAAGGGCGGGCAGTACGTTCCGGTCGGCGTTGGGATGCCGACGGTTAAGATTGCTTCCATCACGGTCGGAGGCACGCAGCATGAATGACGCCGCGGCGCTCGACCTTGCCGGCCGAGCGCTCACGCTAGCGCGGGAGACCGGCGCTCAGGCCGCCGAGGTCTCGGTCTCGATCGTGCGGCGATTTCACGCGGAGGCTCGGGAGAACGTCGTCGCTCGCCTTGAGGGATCGACGGGCAAGGGCCTCTTTCTGCGGGTTTTCCGCGACGGCCGCAAGGCGACGCTCTCAACCTCCGATTTTTCGGACGAAGGCTTACGGGACGCGGTTGTCCGCGCCGTCGCGCATGCCGACCTGGTTTCTCCCGACGAGTTCGCTGGTTTGCCCGACGAAGTCGCGCCCGCCACCGGCATGGATCTCGACCTGCATGACCCCCGCATCGCCGACCGCGATGGCACAGAGAAAGTCGATGAAGCGCTAAGCCTCGAGCGTCTGATTCGTGCGGCCGACGCGCGCGTCGTTAACTCGAGCGGGTCGCATTATACCGATGCCGTTGCCGTGACCGCGATGGCGAATTCGACCGGTTTCGCAGCCGCATATCCTTGGACGCGAGCCGGCCGCTCGACCGGACCGATTGCGCTCGACGGCGAGGTCAAACGCATCGGACAATACGGAACGGCTGCCCGTCGCTTCGAGGATCTCGAGACATCCGAGTCGGTGGCCGTGACCGCGGTCCAGCGCGCGGTGAATCTCTTCGGAGCGCGCAAGCCGCCCACGATGCGGGTGCCGGTCATTTTCGAGCGTGACGTTGCCGCTGCGCTTCTCGACGATCTCTTCGCCGCCGTATCGGGCGCGAACGTTGCGGTCGGCAACTCCTGGCTGAGCGGACGCGTCGGCAATCGCATCGGCAGCGACCTGGTGACGATCGTCGATGACGGAAGAGTTCCGGGAGGCCTCGGCTCGGCGCCCTTCGACGGCGAGGGGGTCGCGACGCGCCGCACACCGGTCTTCGAACGCGGCGTGCTTCGCTCGTTCCTCTACGACACCTATTACGCGCGCAAGCTGGGCGCGGCGACGACGGGCAACTCGACCGGTGGGGGTGTGGGACCGAGCAACTTCTACCTAGAGCCCGGATCGATGTCGCTGGCCGAGCTTATCGCCGCGACGCCCCAGGGCGTTCTCGTGATGGATACCATCGGCTTTGCAACCGAGCACGCCTCCGGAACCTACAGCCGCGGCGCACGCGGTTTTTTCATCGAAGGCGGCGAACTGGCTTATCCGATCGATGAGTTTACCGTGGCGGGACAATACACCGACATGCTCGCAGGCGTGGACGCCGTCGCCAACGACCTGCGGTTCGACGCGTCGGTTATTTCACCGTCCTTTCGTATCGCGGAGATGACGGTCAGTGGGAATTAGCGTGACGCAACCGGCGATTAGCTTGACGATGGTTTTGCGGATCGAAATGCCGAACGAACCCGGCGCGTTCGGCGTGCTCGCGAACGCGATCGGCGATGCCGGCGGTTCGATCAGCGCAGTCGACATGCACACCGTAGGCCGGACGCGCATCGTGCGCGACGTTACCATCGGTGCGGCCTCGGACGCGGTCGCCAACGAAGTCCGCCGGGCGGTCGAAGCGATCGAGGGCGCGCGTATCATATTTTCTTCCGACTCGACGTTTCTCGCGCATATCGGCGGCAAGATTCGCATCGACTCGAAGATCACGATCAAGAGCCGTCAAGACCTATCGACCGTTTATACGCCGGGTGTCGCGCGCGTCTCGATGGCGATCGCGGCCGACCCTTCCAAGGCCTTCCAGCTCACCATTAAGCGTAACATGGTCGCCGTCGTCACCGATGGAACGGCCGTGCTCGGCCTGGGCGACATTGGACCGCTCGGTGCGTTACCAGTGATGGAAGGCAAGGCGATGCTCTTCAAGCAGTTCGCCGATATCGACGCGTTTCCAATCTGCCTGGACACCAAGGACGTTGACGAAATCGTCGAGACGGTGGTGCGCATCGCCCCGGTTTTCGGCGGAATTAATTTGGAAGACATCAGCGCGCCTCGCTGTTTCGAGGTCGAAGATCGCCTCATCGAAGCGCTCGACATTCCCGTCATGCACGACGATCAGCACGGCACCGCCGTCGTGATCCTGGCCGCGCTGATCAACGCCGCGCGGGTCGTCGGCAAGCCGCTCGCCGATCTCGTGGTCGTCGTGGCGGGCAGCGGGGCCGCCGGAACGGCGACGATCAAGATGCTGCTTGGCGCGGGCGTGCGCGACGTCATTCCCGTCGATCGCAGCGGCGCACTCAATCGCAGCGATCGCTACGATAATCCGCACTGGCGCTGGCTGGCGGAGCACTGCAACCGCGAGAACCGGCGCGGATCGCTGCGCGACGTGCTCGAAGGCGCCGACGTCTTCCTCGGCGTTTCGGCGCCGGGCATATTGCAGCCCGAAGACATCGCCCGCATGGCGCGCGACCCGATCGTTTTCGCAATGGCGAATCCGAATCCCGAGATCATGCCCGACGTCGCCGCGCCGGTTGCAGCGGTGGTCGCGACCGGAAGATCGGACTTTCCGAACCAAGTCAACAATTTGCTGGCCTTCCCGGGGATTTTCCGCGGAGCGCTCGATGTGCGCGCGCGACGGATCACCGAAAAGATGAAGCTTGCAGCCGCGTTTGCGATCGCGGAGATCGTAAGCGACTCCGAACTCAGCGCGGAGTATGTGATCCCGAGCGTTTTCGACACACGCGTCGTGGATGCGGTCGCCAAGGCGGTTGCCGCGGCCGCCACCGAGGAAGGCGTCGCGCGAAGAATTGCGCCGGAGGATCTCAGCGCAACCGTCTGAGCCGACGAACGGGTTCGTCGAGTCGCTGAAGCTGGAGCAGAGCGATCCGCGGCCCCTGTACGTGCAACTCGCCGATCGCCTCGCCGAGGCGATTGAAACCAACCAGTTGCTTCCCGGCGAGCGGCTCCCGGCGATGCGCAAGCTGGCGGAACGCCTCGGCTGCGCGCTGGTGACCGTTTCGCAGGCCTACGAGTTGCTCGATGCCCGCGGCCGCGTGACGGCGCGCGCGGGGAAAGGCACGTTCGTCGCAGAGCCGCCCGACCGCAGCGAGCCGTTCGCGCGTCGTTGGGAACCCGACGTCGGCCGCTTCGCGCGGGGCGCGCGACTCGAGGGCGTGATGGAGCGTCTGACGCAGGCAACCGAACCCGGAGCGATTTCGCTCGCAGCCGGCCACCCCGCGCCGGAAACCTTTCCGCTGCACGACTTTGCCCGGGCTTTTCACCGCACGCTGCTCGACGACGCGCCGGAGCTGATGCAGTATCGTTCGTCGACCGGCGATCGCGAGCTCTGTGCGCGGCTTGCGTCGCTGCTCGATGGGCGCGGGTGTAACGCGAGTGCCGCCGACGTCATCGTTTGTTCCGGCGCACAGCAGGCGGCGGACATCGTCGCGACCGTTCTTCTCGACGAACGAAGTGTCGTTGCAAGCGAAAGCCCAACCTATTGGGGCAGTCTCGGCGTCTTCGATGCGCGCGGCGTTACCTACGTCGAAGTCCGCGGCGACGATGACGGCGTTCGCAGCGACGACGTGGAGCGCGTCTTTGCCGAGTACCGCCCGCGCCTTTTTTACATCAATCCGATCGCGCAGAATCCGACCGGCGCGGTGCTCCCGGCGCGGCGCGCGAAACATATCGTCGCCTTGGCGCGACGCTACGACGTCGTCGTCTTGGAAGACCAGACCGGCTGGCAGTTGACCTACGACGCGCCGGCACCGCCGCCGCTGGCCTCTTTCGATACCGATGGACGCGTCATCGTTATGGAAAGCCTTTCGAAATCGATCTTTCCAGCGTTACGGATCGGTTATCTCTACGCTAAGGGTGGAATTGCCGAAGCACTCGAAGCGGCAAAGGTGCGTGCCGACGTTTTCACCTCGACGCTGACGCAGCGCGCACTTTGGCGTTTTATGGAAAGCCCGGCCTGCACGCGGCATTTTCGCATGACGCGAGCGCTCTATCGTAAGCGGCGCGACGCGTTCGTCGAGTCGCTCGCGAACGTCATTCCGTGGGCGACCATCCACTCGCCGGGAGCCGGCGTGAACGTCTGGCTCCCGCTTCCGCCGCGTATCTCGACGTATGCCGCGTTCGACGCTTGCGCTCGTGAAGGCGTGCTCGTCATGCCGGCGGAGCCGTTTTATCCGACGCGCAGCGGGCCGCCGGCGCTACGCCTCTCCTTCGGCCATTTGTCGACGCAAGACGCACAAGAGGGTGTCGCCCGCCTCGGACGAGCCTTCGGGAAACTAATGACCTAACGTGCGACGCGAAAGCAGGGCACGCTCTTCGGTACGAATGCGCCACGAAAGCAGCGACGCGTTGAGGATCGAAAAGAGAATCGCGATCTCGAGCGCGCCGAAGGCAAGCGGAAGAATCGCGATTTCGGCGCAGACGACCACGTAGTTGGGATGACGTGCGAAGCGGTACGGGCCGCTTCGTATGAGCGGGGCGCCCGGCAGCGTGATGATGCGCGTCGTCCAGTATGGCCCAAGGGTCGCAATCGTCCAGACGCGCAATGGTTGAAGGAGCGCGTAGAGGCCGAGCAGCCACCAGTTCGGCGGAGTCGACGCCGGAACGAAGACGCCGATGCTCGCGAGCCATGCCGCATGCAAGAGTATGAAGAACGGGTATTGCACCGCGCCTACCTCGGTGCCGCCGCGGGCAAGCAGATGCCGCGTGTTGCGCGCGGAGAAGAACAGCTCGACGACGCGCTGAATCGCCACGAGCGCGAGCACTACCCAGAGGACGCTCATCTTTCGAGGAGGGTGAAGCCGGCCGTGAAGCCGGGTCCGAGCGCGCTCACGAGCGCGCGTTTCCACCGCGCCGTCTCGTGGATCGTACGCTCCAAAACGAACATGACGGTCGCTGCCGACATGTTGCCGTAATCGCGCAGCACCTCGCGTGCGGCACCGAGCGCTCCGGGTTGCAGCTCGAAAGCCGTTTCCAGTGCATCGAGCACTTTTGCGCCTCCCGGATGACAGACGAACCGATCGATGTCCGTCAACTTCAGCGAGTGCTCGGCGAGGAAATCGACGGCGACGTCGTGCAGTTGCATCGTCACGAGCTCGGGAATGTCGCGCGAAAAGATCGCCTTGAATCCGTCGCGAGTGACGTCCCAGCCCATGACGTCGAGCGAGTCGGGCCACGTATACTCGCCGCCGGCGACGATGTTCACTCCGTCTCCCTCGGAGGAAATCAGCGCCGCCGCCGCTCCGTCGCCGAAGAGTGCGGTCGCGACGATATTACTCTTAGAAAAGTCGTCGCGTCGAAAGCAGAGCGCGCAAAGTTCGACCACGAGGAAGAGCACGAGGGCGTCGGGTTTCGTACGCGCCATCGCAGCCGCGCGGGCCAGCCCGATGGCGCCGCCTGCGCAGCCTAAGCCGAAGATCGGCAGCCGCTGAACGTTGCGCCGAAGATTCATGCGCTCCATCAGCAGGGCATCCAAGCTTGGCGTCGCAATGCCGGTCGTCGAGACGGCGACGACGGCGTCGATCTCTGCCGGCTGCCGGCCCGCGCGCGCAAGCACTTGGCGCGTTGCAGACTCTAACAATTCGAGCGCAGAATCAAGGTAAACTCGATTGCGTTCGGGCCAATCGTGCAGACGTTCGTACCACTCGATCGGTACGCACGAATAGCGCCGTTCGATGCCCGTATTGCCGAACATTGGAAGGAGGCGTACGATCTCCCGCGAGTGTGGGCCAAGCGCGAGTTCAATACGCCGCATGACGTCGCTCTGATCGAGCTCGTAAGGCGGAACAGCGGTAGCTACCGCAAGGACGCGTGCGCTGACGGTCATTGGTTCAACGTTCCGCCCCGTCGGCAGGGTCCCCGCAACCTGCATGGTAATGCCATACCTCCCGTGTCGTCTGTTAGACCGATCTTAACGGCGCTGTTAGCCGCCGTTCTCTTGGGTGCGGGGAGCCGGCCGGCTCCCCTCATCGTTTATTCGGCGCCGGCAGGCTCGCGGCCAGCCGGCGCCGATCGAATCCATCCTACGGTCGCAGTTTTACCCAACGGCAGAGTTGCTGCACCCGTCGGCGTGAGCCTCTTCGTCGGCTCCGATCCGATCGGTTTAGCGCTCTCACCCGACGGGCGCTACGCGATCGTGTCAAACGACGGTGCGGGAAGCGCTGCGCCGGCGACGGGATCGGGAACAGCGTTGACGTCGGGCTATTCGCTCGCCGTGGTTGACGCGAAAACCATGCAGCTCGTCAGCGTCTATCGCGATCCGTCGGCCGCATTTTTCATGGGTATTGCAGCAACTACGGATCCCGCCGATGCAACGCGAACGATCGTGCTCGCTTCGGACAGCGCGGCAGGCAGCGTGCGGATTTTCGCTCTCGACGCTAGCGGACAACTGACCGCGGACGGAGCGCCAGTCCCGCTTCCTGCCGCGATCGGCCGGAAAGCCTTTCCCGCACAGATCGCGATCGCGCCCGGCGGGCGCGTTGCGTACGTTGCGGACAATCTGGGCGATGCCGTTGTTGCTATCGATCTAACGAATCGGACGGTCCTGCGAACGCTCGCGGTCGGCCACTTCCCACTCTACGTCGCAGCCGGCGCTCGCACGGTTTTGGCTGCCGGCACCGGACTCTCGGCCTACACGCCGCTCAATCCACCGGCGCTGCAGCCGCAATTCGTGCAGCCGGCTTTCGACCCGCAAAAATCTTCGTCGCTCACGGTCTTCGAACTGTCGGGTGGCGCAATCGGCGATCCCTCGACCGTTCCGATGGATCCCGCGCCGGACGGCACGCAAGTCGTCGGCGGCGCAGCGCCCGGGGCTACGGTAATTAGCCGCAACGGCGACTTCGCATATGTCGCCTTGGCGAACGTCGATCGAGTTGCGGTCGTCTCTCTTCTGGGCCAGCCGCGCGTCGTCCGCGGTCTCGACTTGCGTCTCTATCCCGGTGCGCCATACGGTGCCGCGCCCAGCGCCGAAGCGCTTAGCCCCGATGGAAAGCGCCTCTACGTCGCGTTGGCCGGTCTGAACGCCGTCGCCGTATTGGATGCGCATCGTCCGAGACGATACCGTTACGGGTTGATTCCGACGGCTTGGTATCCGACGGCGCTCGCGCTCTCGAGAGACGGACGTCATCTCTACGTCGTCGGCAGCAAGGGAGTCAACGGCTGGGGTATCTTGCAGCGCGTCGATCTGAAGCACACTTCGTTGGTGAAGGTCACCCTCTCGGCGCTGCGCTACAATCGGACGCCGAGCGTCGCTCAATTTAATCCGGTGATTCCGCCGTTGCGCTCCAACAAACGGAGCGAAATAATCGATCACGTCGTTTACATCGCACTCGGAGCGCAGAGCTATGATGCCGTCTTCGGCGATTTGAAAGACGATGCCGGGAGCCCGCACGGTAACGGCGAGGCGTCGCTGACGCTCTACCCGGAGAGCGTAACGCCGAATCTCCACGCGTTGGCACGAACCTACGCGCTGGCTGATAACTTTTACGCTTCCGACGGGGAAGCCGATATCGCGAAGCAGTACGCGACGGCCTCCGACGCGACGCTCTACCAGCAACTTCTTGCGCAGACCGGGGCGGCCCGGTCGCCGATAGGCGACAACGGCGACGACCCCGAGGATTACGCCCGCGGCGGCTACCTCTTCAACGCCATGGCCCGAGCTGGGCTCACCTTTCGCGATTACGGGGCGCTTCTGCGCCTTTCCGGCTACGACGGCGAGGCGTACCATCTCGACGTCCCCGCTTTGTCCGTGCTCAACGGCAACGTCGATTTGGATTACGGTAAGCCCGCTCCAAGGACGTCGGCGAAGCCGAATCAAAAACCCGACGCCGATGCCGAGCGCGCAGCCGAGTTCCAAGACGATATGCAGCGGTACGTCCAGGCCGACCGCATGCCGAGCTTTACGTACGTGCGGCTTCCGGTTGATTCCGGCGACGCCGGCGCGGCGTCGGCCGATCGCGCGCTCGGAAAGATCGTCGATTATCTTTCCCATACACCCCACTGGAGCTCGACCGCAATCTTCATCGTGCCGGAGGCCGCGCAGGCAGCACCCGACCACGTTGACGCGCTGCGCAGCTATGCGCTGGTCGTTTCACCGCTGGCGCATCGTGGATACGTCGGTGACGGGCATCTTAGCGTCGCGAGCGTCGTGAAGACTGAAGACGAGATCTTCGGGCTTCCGCCGTTGACGTTGAACGATCTCTTAGCTTCAGATATGGCCGACTTCTTTCTCCAAGCGCCCACCCCGGAGCCGTATCAAGCGCGATGAAACATTCCATCGATTTTGGACCGCGACTCGTCGCGACGCCGACCGGCCTGCTGCGTGGCGTCGTTTTGGTTCGGCCCTCCCCCGAGATCGAGTCGGCGAAGCCGCTTCCGGGCGAACCGGGCAGCATTTATCCGCGGGCGCTCGAACAGCATGCCGTTCTCGCTTCGACGCTTCAGTATTTCGGCGTCGAGACAATCGTGATCGACGCGCGCGGTCCCGATCCGTTAGAGCCGAGCGCGGGCGATGCGGCAATCGCCTTTGAAGATGGCGCGGTTATGATGCGGCTGAGCTCGCTCTCACGGCGCAGCGAAGTCGATCGCATGGAGTCGGAGTTTGCCCGCATCGACGTCCCGCTCGCCGGTCATATCGCGGCTCCCGGATTGCTTGATGGGAACGACGTGATACTCGCAGGCGAGACGGCCTTCGTTGGTGTCGGCTCGCGAGGGAACGAGTTGGGCCGCCAGGGTTTTGCCGGCATCGCCCGTTCTCACGGCTTTCGCGTTGTCGAAGTGAAGCTCGCCGACGACGTGCCTGCGCTGCGCGCCGTCGCCAGCGCCATCTCACCCACGACGATCGTATTGGGTACCGACAAGGTCGATGTCGCCGCCTTCGCGGGTTTTCACACGATTCTGCTCGAGCGTGGCGAGGCGCAGGCGGCCGGCGTCCTCGTTTTGGACGAGCGCCATGTGCTCGCCGACATTCGTTATCGGACCGCACTCGCGACGATGCGCCGCGCCGGTATTGCCGTCGAAGCGATCGATCTCTATGAGTTCGGAAAATTAGGCATCACGCCGTCGATGCTGACGTTGGTCCTTCGGCGCGAGTGAGCGCCGAGGCATGCGAATCGCCGTCCTTTCGGACATTCACGGTAACCTTTTAGCGCTCGACGCTTGCCTCGCGGATCTCGAATCGCAAGGGAGCGCCGATGCGATCGTCGTCGCCGGTGATCTCTGCCTCGGCGGACCCAAGCCGAAGAAGGTGTTGCAACGGCTTGAAGAGATCGGTGCCGCATGCGTCCGCGGCAACACCGATCGCTATCTTTCAGAAGATTCCTCGCGGGAGAAGCGATCGCAGCTTGAGTCCGCACAAATTGCGTGGACGCGGCACGAAATCGGGGAACGCTGGGCGGCCTGGCTGAAGGACCTGCCGTTTGCGCTTCGGATCGGCGAAGACAATAACCAGCTCTTGATCGTTCACGCCAACCCCTTGACCGACGACGAACATCTCTGGCCCGATGCCGACGATACCATCTTGCGGCGTTTCGTCGGTAAAGAGAAAGCAAGTACCATCGCCTTCGGGCACCTCCACCTCCCCTACGTTCGCGTATGGCGCGGGAAGCTGCTTGCCAACGTGGCGTCGGCGGGCTTACCCAAAGACGGCGATCCGCGAGCCGGTTACGCGATCCTCACCGAGCGCGAGGGGGGATGGCAAGTAAGACATCGCCGGGTCGCGTTCGACGTAAAGAAAGTCGCAACCCAATTGGCCGATTGCGGGATTCCGGATAGTGTTGAACTCATTGCCACGCTCCGCCGCCATCGGTACAAACAATTCAAGAGCTTGATTCCTTAATTTCGGCCGCGCCCGCCGTAGAGGTCGATCACCTCGTCAAGCGGTACGGAACTTTCACCGCAGTCGACGGCGTTTCGCTGCGCGTGCGGGCCGGCGAGTTCTTCGGGTTCCTCGGGCCCAACGGCGCGGGAAAGACGACGACGATCAGCGCGATCGCCGGCTTGGCGCAGCGCAGCGCGGGCACGATTCGGATCTTCGGTTACGATAATCAATCGCAGTGGCGAGAGGCCCGGCGGCTCATCGGCCTCTCCCCGCAGGAATACAACTTCGATCGCTACCTCTCGCTCCGCGACGTGCTTATCTTTGCGGCCGGATACTACGGCCTGCGCGGAAAGGCGGTCGCGGAGCGTGCCGACATGTTGCTCGAGCGCTTCGGCTTAACGAAGCACGCGCATCTGGAGTACACGAAGATCTCGGGCGGGCAGAAACGCCGGCTCTCGCTCGCGCGGGCGTTGATTCACGAACCCAAGCTGCTGATTCTCGACGAACCGACGGCCGGCGTCGATGTCGAATTGCGCCTGGAGCTCTGGGATTGGCTGCGGACCCTCAACCGCGACGGTCTCACGATCTTCCTGACGACCCACTACCTGGAGGAAGCCGAGGAGCTCTGCCGGCGCATCGCGATCATTCGAAACGGCCGTATCGTGACGGAGAAGGCGACGGAAGAACTCGTCGCCGAAGGCGCCTCGCTGCAGGATGTCTTCCTGGAGATGATGCGCAATTAACTGGACCGGCCTTTGGACGCTCGTCAAGCGTGAGATGATCCGCAGCCTCAAGATCATCAACCAGGTGATCTGGCCGCCGATCATCACGACGCTGCTCTACGTCTTCGTCTTTGGCGTTGGCCTGGGCAGCCGAATTCCCAGCGTCCAAGGAGTAACCTACGCGCAGTTCCTGATCCCCGGATTGATCATGCTCCAAGTCATCGACTCGTCGTACGGCGAATGTTCGAGCTCGCTCTTTCAGGGGCGATTCATGAACTCGATTCAGGAACTGCTGATCGCGCCGATGTCGGCATTCGAAATCGTCGCCGGCTATATCCTGGGCAGCTTGGCGCGCGCGTTTTTGATCGCGTTGCTGATCACGCTACTCGGCGTGCTGCTCGTCCACATCGCTCCCCAGAACTGGCTACTCTACTTCGGCGTCATCGCGCTCGTCTCGATCCTTTTCTCGGCCCTCGGACTGATCTTCGGCTTAGTCGCGGACAAGTTCGATCACATCGCGATCCTGACGACCTTCGTGATCACCCCGCTGACCTTCGTTGGAGGGGTCTTCACCTCGGCGTCGATGCTCCCTGACGGGCTGCGCAAGATCGAGCTTTTTAATCCAATTTTCTACACGATCGACGCCTTTCGTCGCAGCTACACCGGTGCAAGCTATCTCGCGCCCGCATTCTCCGTCGCCGTGATCGTGTTACTCACGGCCGTCTCGCTCGGTATCATCTTGCGGTTGACCTCAATCGGGTATAAACTTCGAACGTGATGACGCTTCTCGCAATACTGCTTGCTCTGGCGCAGGCGCCGACACATTTGGCGGTTAAGCCGTGGACGGGTTCGGACTTTCAAGTGACCTCGAACACCGCGGCAAAGTATCGCCTCGAGGTGAGCGGCAAGCCGAACGCCACGGTCTCGCTGCGAGCACTCGGCGTCGCGCAAGGATGGCTCGCGGCCTTCTGTACACCCAAGCTCTGCTCGCCGCAGCGCGTCGACGTACAACTGCCGCAATCGGGTCAGGCGATCGTTCAGTTCGAGCTGATTCGCGAAGCGGAGAACGCACCGAAAGAGAGCGGCGCCGTCATCGCCGACAACAACGGCGTCTCGGTCCAAGTTCCGGCCGCGTACCGCTAACTCATCCAAGGGCGCGTCTCTGAGGCGTTATGTTGAACCAGCCGCGCCCTTCGACGAGGCTTTTAAAAGAATGGGTTGTGTTCTTTCTCTAGCGCGATCGTCGTCGGCGGACCGTGGCCGGGCATCACGACGGTATCTTGCGGCAGCGTGAAGAGCTTGCTCCGAACGCTGTTAAGGATATCGTCGTAAGTGCTCTTGTCGCCGTATGCTCCGCCGACGCTCGCCGCGAATAGGGTGTCGCCCGAAAAAATCGCATCTTGGAAGATGTAGCACGACGAGCCGTCCGTATGGCCCGGCGTGTGCAGCATGCGAATCGTCGAGCCGTCACCGAACGGGAGCGTCTCGCCGTCGCGCACGAGTAGGGTTTTGTTCGCGAGCGGACCGATTGCATGCACGTCGAGTGAGTGCATAACGATTTGTGCGTTGGGAAAGGCCGCTGCAACGGGGGCGGTCGCGTCGCAGTGGTCGAGATGTTTGTGGGTGATCAGGATGTACTGCAAATGGTAGTCGCCGTTGCGTAAGATGCGCAGCAGATTCTCCGGCATGCCGGCGGGATCGACGAGCGCGGCACGGCGGCCGCCCTGGAGGAAGAAGACGTAGCCATTACTCGGCTGCGGCAGCTGCGCGTGCCATTCAATATCGGCGCGCTCGATCACCGGCGGATGCCATCGCTGCGCCGCGCTATCGGCGAGCTTGCCCCCGTCCAGGCGCAGAACCTTCGCCAAAACGCGGGCTTGCCCGTCATCGGCGGTTCCGTCGTCCTTTAGCCATTTTGCGATCGCCGCCGCTGATACGCCGGTGGCGCTTGCGAGCTGCGCGGTATTGATCCCGACACCGCTCATTGATTTGCGCAGGATGTCGCCGAACGTGTCCTCGAGGGGTAACTGCTGAGCCATCCCCCGAGCTTCGACGGCCCGTACCAGACGGCTGCAACCGGGTTGGGGCGGCAAGCGGTCGAAACGGCCGGAATGGAACGCGTGATCATCATCGGGTCGGGTCCGGCCGGCCTCACTGCGGCCGTTTATGCGGCGCGCGCAAACCTCAAGCCGCTGGTGCTGGCCGGCGGTCTCTACGGGGGACAGCTGATGCTGACGACCGACGTCGAGAATTACCCGGGCTTTCCCGAAGGCATCCTCGGCCCGGAGCTGATGATCAAATTTCGCGAGCAGGCCGAGCGGTTCGGCGCGCGGATCGAAAACGTGGATGTGACCTCGGTCGACTTCACAAAACGTCCGCTGCTCGTCCGCACGGACGATGCCGAACACGAAACGGAGTCGGTCATCGTCGCGACCGGGGCGAGCGCGCTCTGGCTCGACATTCCGGGCGAGGAGCTGCTGCGTGGGCGCGGCGTCTCGAGCTGCGCAACCTGTGACGGCGCCTTCTTTCGCGACAAGCACATCACGGTCGTCGGTGGTGGCGACTCGGCGCTCGAAGAAGCGCTCTTCTTGACGCGATTCGGTAGCCGCGTGACGATCGTCCATCGGCGCGACCGGCTGCGCGCGAGCAAAATCATGGCCGACCGCGCGCACTCGCATCCCAAGGTCGACTTCATTTGGAATACGGTGGTCGACGAAGTGCTCGGCACGACGCACGTGACAGGTTTGAGGCTGCGCGACGTTCTCGACGGACGCACGTATGATTTTAAGACCGATGCCCTCTTCCTTGCGATCGGCCATGCGCCAAATACTAACGTGTTTGCCGGTCAGCTCGACCTGGATGCGCGCGGCTACGTGGCTTCGCCCGACGGCACGTCGACGAACGTCGAGGGCGTCTTCGTCGCCGGGGACGTAAACGATCACCGCTACCGGCAAGCGGTTACGGCCGCGGGCGCCGGTTGCCGCGCGGCGATGGACACTGAGAAATATCTCGAAGCGCGCGACTTTAAAGTAGATTCGCTAGCGCGTCTGTGAGCGTGCCGAACCGAAATCGGTAGCCGAGCTCCTGCGTCCGATGCGGCAGCACCCGCTGGCCTTGGAGGAGCATCGCCGCCCCCTCGCCCAGGATCGCGCGTAACGCAATCGTCGGGACCGGCAGCGCCACGGGACGGTGCAGCGCCCCCCCGAGCGCTTTCGTAAACTCGGCATTGGTTACCGGATTGGGCGCGCACGCGTTGAGCGGCCCTTCTGCGCTGTCGAGCCCCATGAGATAAATGCTTACAAGATCGTCAACGTGCACCCACGAGAACCACTGGCGTCCACTGCCGATGATCCCGCCAAGGCCGAGTTGGAAGGGCGGAAGCACTTTCTTCAGCGCGCCACCGTCCTTACCAAGCGCCACGCCGGTGCGAACCAGCGCGACGCGCATGCGCAGCGCCGACGCGCGGCTCGCTTCGCGTTCCCAGGCAACGCAAACGCGCGCTAAGAAGTCGTCGCCGGGCGGGCTCTCCTCGACAAACGTTTCCGTCTCGCTCGTGCCGTAGTACCCGATTGCCGAGGCGCTG
>DATHOO010000192.1:0-12604 GCA_035484815.1 Candidatus Acidiferrales bacterium | reverse complement strand
CAACTCGCCGGCGGCGACGCTCGAGCGCATCATCAATCGCCCGATTTATCCCTCGAGCGTTCCGCTGCGCCGCTAGCCGGCGCGAGGGAACCGAGATGGACCTTGGAGGCAGCCAGTTCTGCGTCGACGGCTCCGTCGTCGCGGCGCCGTTCTCGAGCATGAAGAGTGGACACGGTCGCAGCCGCGTTCCCACGCAGCGTTAGCAGGCCTAGCCGTCTGCCGCGCCAGCGAGAATCGCCGCGACGATCGTTGCTTTGGCGTCGGCATTCTGCCGAAAGCAGCCGGCTTGACATGTGACCGTTTAGTCACATATAATCGCGTAACGTGGACGAGGTGTTCAGAGCATTGGCCGACCCCAGCCGGCGCCATCTGCTCGACGTACTTTATCAACGCGACGGACGAACGCTGACCGAACTCTGCGCCGAACTCGATATGACGCGTTTTGGTACGATGAAACATCTGCGCGTGTTGGAAGACGCCGGGCTGATCACCACCCGCCGCGAGGGCCGGGAGAAGATGCACTTTCTCAATCCGATCCCGTTACAGATGATCTACGATCGCTGGGTCAGCAAATACTCGGCGCGCATCGCGCGCGGACTCACCACCCTCAAGCGTACCCTTGAAAGGAAATGATATGACCGATTCGAGTCTCCTTATGCCCGGTGCCGACGAAGCCTATCGCCGCTCGCGCGAACGCCTGCGTGCGGCAGAGATCGATTTGCGCGACCGGATCGAGGCCGTGGCGGCGATGCGGCGCAGCCTGCCGCCGGGGCCCGTCGTCCCCGACTACACGTTCGTCGAAAACGGCAGGCACGTGCGTCTATCGGAGCTTTTTACCGAAGACAAGCCGTACTTAATTCTCTACCATCTGATGTACTGGGCCAAGGACGACGATTTCTGCCCAATGTGTTCGATGTGGATCGACGGGTTCAACGGAATCGCGCCGCACGTCACGGAGCGCGCGAACTTCGTCATCGCCTCCCGGGCGCCGTTGCACCGGCTGCAATCCTGGGGAGCCGATCGCCAGTGGAATCGACTGCGGCTGCTCTCAGACGACGGTCCGTCTTTTGCGCGCGATATCGACGCCGAAGATGCCGAAGGCAACCCCGACTCTACGGTGACCGTCTTCGCAAAAGACGGCGATCGCGTGCGCCACGTTTATACCGCGCACCCCATGCTGGAGGATCTCGAGCGCGGGATCGATTTGCTCTCTCCCGTTTGGAATCTCTACGATCTCATGCCGTCGGGCCGCGGCGACTGGTATCCGTCGAACGATGCCTTCGATGCCTCGCTGCGGACGCTCGTGGGGCACGCGTAAGCTCGATGCCGCAGCCGCTGCGCCACGTTTATCAGCTCTATATTCGCACGACGCCCGAGCAGTTATGGCAAGCGCTAACCGATCCCGCGCTGACCAAGCTCTACTTCTACGGAAGCGCGATCGAGTCGAACTTGAAACCCGGTGGACCGCTCAACCGCCGGCGCGCCGACGGATCGTTTATGCTTGAAGGCGAGGTGCTCGAAATCGATCCCCCGCGCCGGCTGGTGCATAGCTTCATCGTCTCGCATCGTAAGTCGGAAGATCGCGATCCGCCGTCGCGCGTGACGTGGGAGATCGAGCCGATGGGAGAGGTTTGCCGGCTCACGCTCACTCATGAGCATTACGCCGGAGTTACCGAGACGTCGCGAGGCACGCTTACCGGTTGGAACCCGGTTCTATCCGGGCTGAAGACCCTGCTCGAGACCGGACTTCCATTGGAAATCACGTTCCCTCAAGGCGAAGAGGCGTGAAAAGCTCAGCACGCGCTATTTCAAAAGCTGGTGGAAATCGAGATGGAAGTCAGCAGGCGCCGCGCCATCGGTCCAGATGACGTCGCGATATGGGTCGACGAGCACGACATATGACGCGCCCGCTTGACGTATGCGCTCGAGCTTCGCCCGCAGCAGCGCCGGAGTATCGCTGTGGGAACAGAGTTCGACGGCTACGGCCGGAGGGCCCGGAAAGAATCCGTCGCGCTCTTCGGCGCTCAGATTCGCCCAGCTCTCGTCCGAAATGAGCGCAGCATCCGGAGCGACAATCGACGTGTCGGTCAAGCGAAAACCGCCGTTGGAGTCGAACGCAACGTAGCCATGCGATTCAGCCCATTCGCTAATCATGCGCGTCAGCAACGCGTTGCGCTTCGACGTTTCGATGCCGGTCGGAGGCGTCATGATGAGCGCTCCGTTGGCATCGCGCTCGATCCGCCAGCCCGGATTCTCCGCCGAAACCCGCAGAACGTCAGCATCGCTGACGACCAGCGGAACGCGTGCTATCACGCTGCCAGTATACCACTCCCGTGCGGAGGCGCTCAAGCGAGCACGCGCGTCATCGCATCCTCATCGACCTTGCGGTAGAAGGCGTTGTCGGTCTCGCTAATTCCAGCACCGGCCCAGGGATCGATCTGATGGCGCGTCGTCGGAAGGTGCACGGTCGGTCCCGCGGCGTCTGAGTAATCCGCATCGCCGAATGGCGTGAAGTCTTTGCGTTCGCGGTGCGCGAGCACCAAGTTGCGCACCGCACCGGCGGCGTCGCGCGCATCGGTGCGCAGGCTGTCGTCGAGGCGGCCATCGCTCGCGAGCCTGTCGTAGAAAGCGATCGCGGGCCGATCGGCGTGCCACGGCATGTCCTTGGGCGCATCGGGAAAGCGCACCATGCCGTCGACGGCGCCGGCATCTTCGCGCAAGACTTGGCGCACACCATTAGAAGCCGCTTCCCCGGCGGCATCGTCGTTAAGGCGTTTGATCGCCGCTTCGGCACGTCCGATCTTCGCCGGATCGAGATCGAGCACGTCGAACGCAGCGGCGGCGTACTTCGCGCGCATCACGTCGCTAACCACCGATTTCGCCATGGCAGCGCGATCGTTTTCGTTCGACGCGATCGCATGGGCGACGTCGCTGGGAACGCCGGGGGCCAACATCGTCTCGGGACTTGCGGCAAGATACTGCACCCCGGCTTGTGACAACGCGTCGGCAAACCCCATCGTATCCATCAGACATTGGTTGGCGACGACGCCGTCGACGCCGCGCCCGGCATCTTCGGGATGCGCGGCCGCATGCAGTGCCACGCCGTCGGCGATCGCTTTGGCGATATCGGGCATCGACATACAGCTGCCGTCGCGTGTTTCCAGACCGCCGCTATCGCCGCCGCCGTGATCGACTAAATCGATCCAAGTCTGCTTGGTGCCCGATGCCCGCGCGTTGTCGAGGGTGCGCGCGACAAAGCGCGCCAGGTTTGCTTCGTCGCTCATCGTGTCGGCTTTGCCGACGTGTACGTTGGCGACGTCACCGTCGGCGATCGAATACCGCTCGGTGTGGAGCTTGCCGGAAGCGATCGCGTCGCCGTCGGCCCGCAGCCGCGTCGTATCCTCGATGGTGAACTCGATGCGGCCATCGCTTGCACTCGTTCGGAGCGCCTGCGCCAGCGTCGCTTCCTGGATCGCGTCGAGATTGTTGTCGCCATCGCGGTAGATGCCGAACTCCAGCGAGCGGCGCGAGGGCGTGACGGTAATGTTTTGTAGCATGCGGCCTCCTGACGTGGTGAGTCGCGAGGCTTACTGCGACGACCGAGGCCGGCGACTAGAGCCATATGCGCGCCGGGACCGCTTTGCTACGATGAGGGGCGATTCGTGAATGAGAAGTATCGAACAAGCGTTCGGAATGTAGCCGGGCGTTTACAGGAAACTACCGGCTCGTGATACGCGATCACGACGTTATCGTGCTCGGCGCCGGGCTCGCTGGCATGCGGGCGGCGCTCGAAGCGGCTCGGTGTGGCGCCGACGTGGCGATCGTCACCAAGGTACACCCGATTCGAAGCCATTCCAGCGCCGCGCAAGGCGGGATTAACGCCGCGATCGGCGAGGGCGACAGCTGGGAGTCGCACGCCTTTGACACGATCAAGGGCAGCGATTACCTCGCCGACCAGGACGCGGTGGAAGTCATGTGCCAAGAGGCGCCTGGCGACATCATCGAGTTCGAGCACATGGGCGTCATCTTCTATCGTGGCCCCGACGGAAGGCTCGGTACTCGCGCCTTCGGAGGTGCATCCCAAGCTCGTACCTACTTCGTCGGCGACATCACGGGCCAGGCGTTGCTCGTGACCCTTTACGACCAAATCCTCAAAGCCGGCGTAAAAGTCTACGAAGAGTGGTTTGCCACCAAACTCTTCATGGACGGCGGCGCGTGCCGAGGCATGGCCGTGCTCGAGATGGTCACCGGCGAACTGCACCTGCTGCGCGCCAAAGCGGTCGTCGTTGCCAGCGGCGGCCTCGGACGGCTCTATGAGCCGAGCACCAACGCACTCATCTGTACCGGAGACGGCTACTCGCTGGCCTATCGCGCGGGTGCGCCGCTGATGGACATGGCGATGGTGCAATACCATCCAACGACGCTCGCGGGCAGCGGCTTCTTGATGACTGAGGCGGCTCGCGGCGAAGGCGCCTATCTTCTGAACTCACTCGGCGAACGCTTCATGAAGAAGTACGCGCCCAACAAGATGGAGCTGGCCGCGCGCGACGTCACCTCGCGCGCCGAGGCGACCGAAATTGCGGAAGGACGCGGCATCGACGGCAACGTGCTGCTCGATCTGCGCCATCTCGGCGCCGACGTTATCCTGAAGAAGCTTCCTCAGATTCACGAGATGGCGCTCGACTATCTCGGCATCGACATGATCAAAGAGCCGGTCCCGGTGCGTCCGGGCATGCACTATCAAATGGGCGGGGTCAAAACCGACGTCGAGGGTGCGACGATTATCGCCGGGCTCTACGCCGCCGGCGAAGTCGCATGCGTGAGCGTGCACGGCGGAAACCGCCTCGGCGCAAACTCGCTGCTCGACACGATCATCTTCGGACGCCGTTCCGGACGGGCATCGGCAGGCTACGCAAAGGGAACGCCGGCCAGCACCGGCGGTGAAGAGCTCCTCCGCTCGGAGCAGCAGCGTTTGCAGGCCCTCTTGGACCGTCCATACACGGGCGAGACCTGCGCCGGCCTGCGGCTCGAGCTCGCGACGATGATGGATCAGAAAGTCGGGCTCTATCGCAGCGACGTGGGCCTGCACGAGGCGCTCGAGAAGCTTGACGAGTATCGCAGACGCTACGAAAACGTGGCGGTCGGCGATAAGGGACGCGTTTTCAATCAGGCGCTCACCTTCGTGCTCGAGCTCGGCTTCTTGCTCGACTGCGGCGAAACGATCATTCGCGACGCGATCATTCGCAAAGAGAGCCGCGGCGCGCACACACATATTGACTATCCCGAACGCAACGACACCGATTGGCTCAAGCACACGTTGCTCACGCATCGTGGTGACGGCCGCGAACCGGAAGTCTCGCACGTTCCCGTCACCATCACTCGCTGGAAGCCCGAGGTGCGGACCTACTAATGCAGTTTACGATCGAAGTCGGCCGGTACAATACGGAGAATCAATACGATCCCAACGCCGTGCCCGGTCCGCCGTTCCCGCCACCGTGGGATTCGTCGCCCGCGCGGCGTTACCAGACCTTCAGCGTCGATCTGCCCGAACACGCGGTCGTTCTCGACGCGCTGATTCAAATTCGCGAGTACCAGGATCCGTCGCTGGCGGTACGTTGCGCCTGCCGCAGCGCGATCTGCGGATCGTGTGGGATGTGGATCAACGGTCATGCCAACCTGGCTTGCAAGAGCAAGCTCGCCGAGTTCACCGTTGATGGAAAGACGCGCGTCGAGTCGCCGCCTTCGATGCCGATCATTCGCGACTTGGTCTGCGACATGAAGCCCTTCTGGGATAAGCATCTGGCGGTAAGGCCGTGGCTCGAAAACAAGCAGCCGGTGCCGCCTTCCAACCAAGAGTACCGCGTGCCGAACGCCTCGATGGAGGAGCTCATCCAAGAGGTCAGCTGCATTAGCTGCGGCGCCTGTTTAATGGACTGCGAGTCGTTCGCCGTCAATCCGGATTTTCTCGGGCCGCAGGCGCTCGCGCAGGCGTACCGGTATGTTGGCGACCCGCGCGACGCGCACACGCACGAGCGTTTGGGCGAGCTCAGCAAGCCAGGCGGCATCTGGGATTGCACGCACTGCTTTGAGTGCGTGCAGCAATGCCCCAAAGGCGTCGCGCCGCTCGATCAAATTCTGAAGCTGCGTAAGCTCGCAGTCGACGCCGGCTACACGAACAATCCCGGGACGCGGCATGCCGATGCTTTTGCCGAATCGGTCAAACATAGCGGCAGGCTAAACGAGCTGACGCTGCTGCCGAAGTCGGTCGGTCTTTTCAACATCATCGGGCAGCTCCAAACGCTTCCCAGCGCGATCAACATGGTGCGCGCGGGAAAGCTTCCCCCGCTCATCCATAAGACGATTCCAGGGATCGAGCGCATTAGAAAGATTTTCCAACGAGTCGGAGGACGGTTTAAGTGAAGGTCGCGTTCTTCCCGGGTTGCGTCTCGAAGGGCGCCTGTCCCGAGCTCTACGTGTCGACGCAGGCGATTGCCGAGCCGCTTGGCTTGGAGCTCAATGAGCTCACATCCGCGCCTTGTTGCGGTGCCGGCGTCATGAGCGAACAGAATCGTGATCTCACCGATGCGCTCAACGGCTTGATGCTGGCGATGGCCGAAGCCGATGGAGCCGATCTGATGACGATCTGCAGCACCTGTCAGGGCGTGCTGTCAACCACGAACTATCAGCTGCAGCACGACGAGGCGCGGCTCGCCAAAGCCAATGCAACGATCGCCGACCAGGGTTTTCGCTACGGCGGAACGACCAAGGTCAAGCACCTCCTCTGGATGCTTTTCGAGGACATCGGCATCGACCGCGTCGCCGCGGCGATCAAGCGCAAGCTCACGGGCCTCAAGATCGCGCCGTTTTACGGTTGCTACATTTTGCGGCCGAGCGAAGAGCTTGGGTTGCGCGAACGGCCCGAACGTAAAGGCTACCTCGAGCGCTTGATCACGCTGCTGGGCGCCGAGCCGGTCGAATACCGCGGCGCAACCAAATGCTGCGGCTTTCCAATGCTGACGTTCAATCGTGACAAGGCGCTGGCGATGGGCGGCAATCACATCATCGAAGCCAAAGAGAAGGGCGCCGACCTGCTCGTCACTCCTTGTCCGCTCTGCCATCTCAACTTGGATGGACAACAGCCTGACGCCGCCCGCGTTTTGAAGCAAGACATCGACGTTCCGATCTTTCATTTGCCGCAGCTGCTTGGTTTGGCTTTCGGCTTCGAACCCGCACAACTACGGCTCAACCATCACGTCGTGCCGACGGCCAGCGCGCTGGAAAAGGTCGAGCTCAAAGTTTAAGCTCCCGCACGATTGGCAGGTTGTTCCTGCGTCCGCTCGGGTCGCGCTATTGTCGTTGTGCCGACAAAAGAGAGCGCTTGAAAAAAGTCGAAGTAACGGCTTAGAGAGCTCACCAATAACGAAATCCCCCAGCGGTCCTTTCACTAAGGAGGAACAACTGTTGCTTTCCAGTCTTTCGTTTGGCCGTCGGTTGGCGGCCGTTTCTCTGCTGAGTGCGCTAGCTGCAGGTTGCTCGGCATCGGGTACCACGCCCAGCAGTTCGGAGAACAATATCGGCGCCGCGCTAGGCAGGTCATCAAGCCAAAACCGCGCGCTCGCAAACGGACAGGGCACTCACACGCAAGCCGCGCGTGCGACGGGCGGCCAAATTTCCCCCGACGCAAGCAAAAAGAAAAAAGCCCTCATTTATTGGGGCAGCTACAACACCAGCACGATCACGATCTACTCCGCCAAGGGCACCAATGGCAAGGAGGAAGGCACGATCACGACCGGCCTTTCGGAGCCCGAGCGCCTTTTCGTAGACGCGCAAGGCAGCGTCTACGCGACCAATATCGGCAACAACACGATCACGGCATACAAGGCCGGCAAAACGTCGCCGTTTTTGACGATCAGCAACGGCGTAGATAGTCCGACGGGCATCACGGTGGATCACGCCGGCACCGTCTACTGCGCTAACGTCGGCAACAATACGATCACTGTCTACCCGAAGGGCCAGACCTCGCCCTCAGAGACGATTTCGGCGGGCGCTGAGTATCTGGCAACCGACGCAAACGATAATCTTTACGCCTCAACCTTTGACGGAGTCGTTAAGTATGCGCCAGGGACCACAACCGGAACGAACCTGGGGCTCAGC
Organism: Candidatus Acidiferrales bacterium; assembly: GCA_035484815.1. Taxonomy (GTDB): domain Bacteria; phylum Vulcanimicrobiota; class Vulcanimicrobiia; order Vulcanimicrobiales; family Vulcanimicrobiaceae; genus Cybelea. Next base: position 4,450 of record DATHOO010000192.1, on the reverse strand, counting down.
ATCGGCTCGACCAGCGACGCACTTGAGGTCGATCGTTCCGGCAACGTCATCTATCTCGACGGAACCACGATCGATTACTTCCCAGCCGGCCAAACGCAGCCGTCGAAGCAGATTGTGATTTCATCCGGTTTCCCGTTTGCGCTCGCTCTCACCAAGAACGAGAAGCAGCTCTACGTAAGTAACGAGGTGGGCTCAGGGTTCGAAATTCAAACAGTCGCCTATCCTAACGGCTCGTCCCTTACCAACAAGCTTACCACCAATGCCGGTCAATGGCCGATCTCGGTCAATCCCGATAACGCCCTAGGCTCCTAGCGCAAACGAGATCGCAGCTTCCGACGGCGGGACGCAGGCTGTTCCCGCGTCCCGCCTCAGTTTGCGCGATCTTCGCGGTACAGGGAGCGCGCAAAAAGTCGAATTAAGGAGGAACAACTGTTGCTTTATCGTCTTTCGTTCGGCCGCCGGTTTGCGGCCGTTTCTCTACTGAGTGCGCTCGCTGCGGGCTGTTCGGCATCGGGCAGTACGCCCAGCAGCGCCGGCGCCAGTGCCCGAGCGCTTTCGCAAGGGTTGGCGCTACACTCGGCGCCGGCTCAGACGGCTTCGCAATCCAAAGGCTGGATTTCGCCCGATGCGAAGCGCAAGAAGGGTAAAGACCTGATCTACTGGGGCAACTTCGACAACAATACGATCACGATCTACTCGTCGAAGGGCGTCAATGGGAAGCAGGAAGGACAAATCACGACCGGCCTTTCGGAGCCCGAGCGTCTTTTTGTCGACAAACAGCTCAACGTCTACGCGACGAATCCCGGAAACAACACGATTACCGCGTACAAGCCGGGCCAGACGTCGCCCAGCCTCACGATCAGCGATGGTGTCAACGGTCCCACCGGGCTTACCGTCGACGCTGCAGGTACGGTTTACAGCGCGAACACCGGTAACAACACCGTGACCGAGTATCCCAAGGGACAGATGACGCCATCAGTCACGATCACGCTCTCGAGCTCTCCGGAATATCTCGCCACCGACGCGCAAGATAATCTCTACGTCGCCACCGGTAGTGAGGTGCTGGAGTACGCGAAGGGAACGACCGGTGGAAAGAATCTCAATCTCAACATCGGATCCCCCGAAGCCATCGAGGTCGACCACTCGGGCAACCTCATCGTGCTCGATTGGAGCAACTCGGATATTGATGTCTTCCCGGCCGGGCAAACGCAGCCATCGAAACAGATAAGCGTCACGAGCGGCTTCCCGTTCGCGTTCTCGCTGAGCAAGAACGAAAAGCAACTCTACGTAAGCCTCGACGCAACCAGCGGTTTCATCGTCCAAATGCTCGCCTATCCAAATGGTACGACGTTATCAAACAAACTCACCACCAATGCGGGCGATTGGCCGATCGCGGTCAGTCCCGACAACGCGTTAGGCTCTTAGCGCAGCCGGATGACGGTCATAGGTTGCAAGCGGTTTTATCATCCAGCTGCTAGATTATCCAAACGGGAGAGCGCGTTGTAACGAGGAGACTCCTTTTAGCAACGCCACTCCACGCAGCCGCCCCCGCCGAACTCTCTCGGCGAGGGCGGCTGATTTTTTTCGCGACATTTTAGGTTTGTAAACGCATCGACCGGGGAAATGCCCTCAAAACTCGACTTTCAAACTGCCCGTACGGGGCGACAAGGAAGGCGAATTCACTCATGCAACTCCCCCAGCCTATCTGCCGCCTGTTGTGCGGCTGCGCGAGCGCGGTGCTGCTGACCAGCTGCGACGGCGGCTCGACCACAGCGGCGTCCGCCGTACCCACCTCCACGAATCGTGTTGGATCGCCCAATGCCCACTATCATCGCGGCTCTCAGGGCGAATTCTTAGGCTGTCCGTATCCAACGGGCGATGTCTGGCAGACGAACATCTCTCAGGCTCAAATCGATCCGGACAGCGGCGCGAACATTCAAGCCACAATCGACGGCGGCGGGGGAAGCGGATTCGTCGCGTCCGCGCCGACCACCGACGAGTACATCAATCCCGCGGGCGCTTCGACGCCGCTCGTCCCGGTACAGCCGAAGGTCAAATGGCACACGCCGTATTCGCCGTGGCCGTGGGAATCGAGTTTTTACATCGAGCCGCTCAGCGATGCGCATGCACTCGTCTTGCAGATGCAAGACTGCCAATACTACGAAGGTTACGACGTATCGTACTCTAGCGGAAGCCTCGCGATGTATAACGGTGGCATGTGGGTCCTCAACGCGCCGTTTGCGCGCCCGTCGCAAGGCGCCACTTCGACAGCCAGTGGGATCCCGCTCGGCCTGCTTGCCGTACGGCCTGAGGAACTTGCGGCGGGGATTATTCCCCACGCCCTGGGATGGGACGGCGTCGCGCACTCCTGGTCGCAGACCGCTTGCGTCTCACCCGCCGCGCAGAGCGACTGTACCGACGACTTACCTTACGACGGTCCGCCGAGCGATACGCCGATGCCTTACGGCGGCCACATTCGGCTCAAGGCGAGTTTCGACGATTCATCCTTCCCGACCGAGGCGAAGATCGTCGCCGAAGCGCTGAAGAACTACGGCGCTTACGGCTACGATACGGGTTGCTGTAACACGATCGTCTTCGTGAATGACGCCTACGGCGGTCCGACGTGGACGTACGCCGATGCGGCCGCTCTCCAGAGCATCACGATCTCCGATTTCGACCGGGTTGTGGCTCCGTAGGGCACTCTTTGAGCAGCGTCATTCCATCCGGAGTGCTGTGCTCGATCACGTACCTTACCAGCTCGGGCTCGTCCCCGAGCTTCTCCGGGGGCGGCGTTTGGAAACGTGTCGGGAAGCTCGGATCTTTGAGATTGGCGTCGGACCACGGGTTGGCGGCTTCGCTCACATAGTACCAGGGGTAGTCTAGAATCACCGATTGCGTGCTGCCACTCGCGAAGTGAACCGACATCCGGATGTCGACTCGGAACCCGTGTGTGCGCGGGTCGAACTGCGAGCCGTGAGGATCGGAGAACGTGACGAATCCGCAGGGCTCGTCGCCGGTGGCCGCATCGTTGCCACGTTCCCCTTCTGCAGCCGCGCCGCTTCCGGCCGCCCCCGCGCCGGCACCATTCGCACTTGCGGCGATGCCCTTCCCGACATCCCAGATTGGCTTGGATTGAAGCGAACGGTGCGGCAAGGATTTCGGCCGCGGTCGCTGCGAGCCGCTCGAAACGTGCGCGCCGCTGCGAATGCGCGCTGCAGCGCGGTGTGCGGTGAGATGCTGCGGTGGACGATAGACGATGCGAACGATACGCGGATGCGGCGTGGCGACCGCGCGCACCGCCACGTGCACGATCGCGACGCGGGTCACGACCTCGGGCTGCGGGGGCGCAACGGCCAAACGCTTCGGAACGACGCCGGCGACGATTTCGTGCAGCGCGAGCGAGATCGCGAATGCGACTGCCAACCGTCGCCGGCTCGAACCGCCAAAGAAAACGCCGAGCCACTGTTGTGAGAAAGGCTCGGCGTTAACGGGGCGGGGGTTGTTACTCAGGGCTGGTATTGTAAGTCTGTACGTACCACTGTCTGAACTGGTCGTAAGTCGGATAGTAGCCGTACTTGTGGTAGAACCAGTCGCGATAGGCGTCTTGACGCCGGTTGACTTCCTGCTGCTCCTGACGCTTCTCGCGCTTTTTGTGGTTGTAGTTAATGACGAGAGGAACCGATGCGGCAGCTGCTGCGCTTATGGCGATGATCGTGTTCGTACTCCCGCTGCCATCGGCGAGCGCGGGAGCGGCAACGCTTGCAGCAAGCGACACCGCTAGCGCGGCGGCTAGGGCGTGCGGCTTCTTCATGGTCGATCCTTTCTGCAGGCCATTCGACCCCCCGGCTCAAACCCGGACCTCCGTGGAGATCGAAGCCTTGATTCGAGCGATCCCGGACTTTCCGATTCCCGGGATCCTTTTCCGTGACATTACCCCGTTGTTGCGAGATAAGCAAGGCTTTCGCCGCGCGATCGACCTTTTTGTCGAGCGATTCAACGATCGTGGGATCGACTACGTCGTCGGCGTCGAGGCTCGTGGTTACATCCTTGCCGCGCCGATCGCATACGCAATCGGAGCGGGCTTCATACCGGTGCGTAAGCCGGGGAAGTTGCCGCGCGAGAAACTGCATGAGGAGTACGCGCTCGAATACGGGACCAACTCGCTTGAGATTCATTCCGACGCGATCGCGCAAGGGCAACGCGTTTTAGTGGTCGATGACTTGCTTGCCACGGGTGGTACGGCGGCCGCTACGGGGCGGCTGCTCGAGCGGCTCGGCGCGCGGGTCGAGGCCTTTGCATTTCTGGTCGAGTTGTCGGCTCTCCAAGGGCGTAAACTGCTTGGCGATGCCGAGGTCGTTTCGTTCGTAGCCTATCCATGAGACTCGCCGCCGTGGCTGCGCTCATCGCCGCGCCGCTCGTGTTTGTGGCGCTGGCCGCGCCGAGGTGGGGG
>DATHOO010000191.1:0-7674 GCA_035484815.1 Candidatus Acidiferrales bacterium | reverse complement strand
ACAAGTCATGGGTCTCGCCGGACGTGAAGAAGGCGCGTCGGCTGCTCTTCGTCTCCGACGACAGCACCAACGACGTCTATATCTTCACGATGCCTGCGATGGCGCTCAAAGGAACGCTCACAGGTTTCACCGAGCCCCAGGGCATGTGTACTGACCGCAACGGCTACGTCTGGATAACCAACACCGAGACCTCGCAGGTATTCCAGTATTCGCGCACCGGCAGGCTGCTAAAGTCGGTTAGCGTACCGGGTTACTTGCCGGTCGGCTGTGCTGTCAACAAATCCAACGGTGACCTCGCCGTATCGAACCTCATAAGCGCGAGCGGCTACGCGGGAAACGTCGAGATCTTTACTGGTGGGTCCGGTTCGGGTTCGCCGATCACGAACCCAAGTCAGACTCAATACTACTTCCCCGCGTACGATACGAGCGGCAACCTGTACGTCGACGGGTTCAGCACGTCCGGCTACTTCATTCTGTCGGAGTGTTCGGCGGGGGGCAGCAGTTGCGGCACGCTCAACGTATTAGGCGGCACGGTCTCCTTCCCCGGCGGACTGAACTGGGATCGAGTCAATAAGGAGCTCGTCGCCGGCGATCAGTCGTGCAACGACGAAGCCGCGTCCTGTCAATACGCCATGACGATATCGGGTTCCGCCGCCACAATTACTGGCTCGACTCCGCTCAACGAGTACAACGGCAGCGGGTGTGACGTCGATCAGGGTACGCTCGCTCTAAATAGCAGGTACTTCGCTGGCCCGTGCATCTCGCAGGCTTCGGCAAGCAGCGTTTCGGCGCGCTGGCCGTATCCCGCCGGTGGCAACCCGACCAAATACAATACCGCGACGACTTTCCCGGTTGGCTCGGCGATCAGCAGCAAGTAGCCGCGAGGATATGGCTTCAAGGCGGGCCCCTCCGGCGGCACTATGTCGGTCGCCAGTCTTCGGGGATGCGATCGTCGTGGCGCTACGAAACGAGCCCGCCGGAGCGGGCTCGTTTCTTTCAAACAGATCCAGGTTTCGCGTTTATTTTTTGCCGACGCTCACGGCTTGTCCGTACGCATACGATGGTACCGGGCTAGCGACCGCAATCGGTTTACCCCCAGCCGGGTATTTCCAAGCATCCACGCGGTTTTCGCAGGAGAGGTTGCCGGCGATGACGACTTCGCCTTGCTTCTTATTGACGGGCGTGTTCTTCCGTCCGGCAATAAAGGGTTGCACCACGTCGACTTGGCTGCCGTTACAGTTGTCTTCTAGAGGAGTGCTGCCGACGACAGTGAGGTTCCCTGAGCCCTTTGCGCTCATTTGATAGATTGTCGTCGCGGGACTCGATGGATTTCCGCCGGCATCCTGATCGGTCAAAGTGATGTACTTTCCGTCCCACATGACGCTGCCGGGGTAGTAGATGGTTTGGTTGACGGAAACCGGCTCCAGCGACGAACCGCCGGCTGAAAGTTCGGCCACGCCAACGCCGCCGTTGTAGGTTTGAGCTTCGACGAAAAGATTACCCTTGTTGTCGTAGCCGGGCGGCCAAAAGTAGTAATCTTCCTGATTCGAGTATTCGGTTGGAGTTCCGGACGCCTGCGTGAATACTTGGATATCCCCGATGCCGTTCGCGCCGGAGAAGTTTGCGACCGCGAGATCGCCGTTCGGTGAAACCGAACATCCAATGCTATATCCATTCGTGTTTAGCGTGGCTATCGGCTGCGTGCCGCCACGCGCGTACTCGACGGCGGATTCACCCGAGAAGTTCGTAATCCAAATGTTGCCTCTTGCATCAACACACTCACCGTAGGGCTCGCTAAAGCCCTTCAGCGTAACCAACGCTGCTGTGTATTCATCGACCACATTCTCAGCTTCGTCCGAGAGATACATTACGGCGTTGGGGCAGGCACCACATAGATCCGGTTCGTCGAAATATATGCACGTAGGCCACGGCTCGCAGAGGTGATTGGGCACGATGCGCACTTTTCCGTGCTCTGCGTGCTGCGACGGTGCGATCTTGGCCAGCGTGCTCATAGCCAAGAGGCGGGCCGCCGACATGCTAACGGCCCCGCGACCGTTCGCCGCGGCGGACGACGGTGGGGCAGAGGCCGGTGAGCTCCCGTTGCTGGTGCAACCTGCGATTATGGATGCGGCAAGCGCGACGCCCAAGGCCGGCGCGAATAAACTCGAGATTTTCATTGTGCGGCTCCTTTTGTGACTTGATAGCGTTGAAGTGGCGATGCGCATCGCTCGCTTCAACCATAGCGGAGCCGGGCTGCGGTCAACCAGCCACGCTTTCCACACTTAGGGTCCACAGTTTGGGACGCGCGCTTTCTCCACGGCCTGATCTTCGGACCAGGCGCCGCCTTCGGCCGCGAGTCTGGTTATCTCATCCTCGGTCAGCGTTACGCGCAGCGCTGCCATCAGTTTGTCGTAGCCCCATTGCTCCGTGCGTTCGCGCTTCAGTCCAAGCTGGTCGTAGCGTGCGTCGACGTAGCCCAACAAATCAGCGCCGCGTTGGATATCGCCGCCGAGTGCGGCAAGCAGGGCGAGATGCTGGAGCGCAACGGCGAGATACACTTCGTGTCCTACCTGTCGAGCAAGACGCAGCGCCTCGAGTGCCGACTCGCGGGCTGCAGCGATGTCCCCGAGCGCGACGCAGTAGGCGGCGCTGTTGTTGTGCCAACTCGCCTTAAGTCGATGCTGCCGCAGTGAAGCGAGCTCCAGCGCCTCATGTGTCAAGTGTAACGCCTGCTCCGGGTCACCCGCCGCAAATGCTAACTCCGCCAAATTGCCCAGAAGCCGAGCAGCTCCAAGCTCGTCCCCACGCGCTTTCATTCCGGCCAGCGCCTGCCCGAACAACTCGCGCCCAGCATCGAGATTGCCTCGACTCACTTCGATGATCGCGAGCAGGTTAAGGCAGTCTCCCACGTTCCAGGCGTCGCTGCTCGCGCGCGACACCTCAAGCGCCTGAGCGATCACCTCGCGCGCCTCATCAATTCGCCCCATCTGGTAAAGAGCGAACCCACACAGTCGCTGAGCCCGCGCCGAACCGCGGAGATCGCCGACCGATTTGTACAGCTGCATGGCCAGCTCAGCGTTTTGAAGTTTGCGCCTTCCGTCGAAAAGGCCACCCAGCGCCAGCTGCAGGCGCGCCGAAATTGCCGGCTGCTCGGCTTGGCTAACGCGCGCAAGTGCAAGTTCGATCCAATAACGGCCTTCGGCGACAAGGCCCGCGTCCGACCAAAGCGCTCCCAACGCGCCGGCGATGGCGCCGCCCAGCAACGCGTCATTGTCTCGCGTCAGCGCCCATTCCAGCGCCGCGCGATAGTTGTCGAGCTCTAGCTCCATCTCGGCGAGCCACGCGAACCTCGAGCCCGAGCCGCGTCGTTCGTCGGCGGCTTCGGCCTGTTCGCGAAAGTATTCGCCGTGGCAACGTGCCAAGCATTCGCGCTGGCTCGACGCAATCAGTTTCTCTAGCGCATATGCGGCCGTGGATTCGAGCAGCCGATAACGCTCCTGTTCGCCCCTAGTGTCGGCGACAACGAGCGATTTGTCGGTCAATGACGCGAGCAGGTCGAAGATATCGATTCCATCAAGACCCTCACCGCTGCAGACCGCCGTAACGGCATCCAAACCAAACCCGCCGGCGAAGATGCCTACCCGCGCGAACAAGAGTCTTTCGTGCGGCGCGAGCAGATCGTAGCTCCAGTCAATCAACGCGGTCAGCGTCTTCTGACGCGGCAGCGCGCTGCGACTTCCGCCGGTAAGAAATTTAAAACGCTCGTCGAGCCGCTGCGCGAGATTGGAGATCGAGAGCATCGTCACGCGCGCAGCCGCTAACTCGATGGCCAGCGGAATGCCATCGAGCCGTCGGCAGATCTCCACGACGACGGCCGCGTTGTTATCGGTAAGGACAAAGCGCGTGTCGGCAGCCACGGCGCGATCGGCGAAGAGCGCGACGGCGCCGTAGCGGAGCGCCTCATCCGTCTTCAAACCGGCAGCTTCGGCCGGCACGGCCAGCGGCGCGAGGTGGTGGACCGCTTCTCCGGAGATATTTAGTGCCTGACGCGACGTTGCTAAAATGCGAACGTCTCGAGCCGTTGCCAGGATTGCGTCCGCAAGAGCAGCCGTCGTCTCGAGTACGTGCTCGGAGTTGTCAAAGATGAGCACGAGGCGCTTGCGTTTAAGCCAGGTAGGAATTGCCTCGTCGACGCGGCGTCCTTGTTGTTGACTCATGCCCAGAGCTTGGGCGGTGACGCTGGCGACCAACTGAGGATCGGTGATCGGAGCAAAGTCGACGAACCAAACCCCGTCGGGAAAGCGATCGAGCAGTTCGGCGCCGACCTGAATCGCAAGGCGCGTCTTGCCCACTCCCCCGGAACCAACAAGCGTCAGCAGGCGGTGATGATCGAGGTGCGCCGTGACTTCGGCCAAGTCGTTATCGCGGCCAACGAACGTGGTGTGCGCGATGGGAAGATTATTTAGGTGCGCCGGAAAATCGCTGGGTGAAGCGACGTCGATCGGGCTCGGCCCGCGGCGGCGCGCTTGATCCGCAGCTGAGGCCAGTTCGTCGTAGGCCGCACCGGTGACGCCCAGCGCCTCGACAATGAGCGCAAGGGTGTCGCGGTAAGGAGCGCGGCGATCACCGCGTTCGTATGCCCCGATGGCTTTAGCGCTAATGCGGGCGCGCTCGGCAAGTTCTTCCTGTGACAGTCCCGCTTTCAGCCGTAATCGTTTGAGCAGGGTCCCAAAGTTGGCGACAGATGCGAAAGCCGAGGGATGCGCGGGAGCCAAAGAGGCCTACCTTATAAACGTGAGACAGCGACCTGATCACACTCAGTCTACCCCGGCGTTAGCCGCGCCTCCTTGCTGACCCCCCAGCCGACGCGAAAATGCGAAAATACAAAAAATACCGCGTTCACGCAGCACTGTGGGATAAGAGCCAAAGGTCCCGCAAAGCCGGAGGCCTCACCCTTACGATCAATGCCACGAGAGCCACAATGGAGGACGGAGCCGCCTACCGGTCAAGAAGACTGCTACGCGAGGGACGATCGTTTTAGGTTAACGCTGCTAGATCGTTGGTGGGCTGCAATACCGCGGCCACGAACCGAACAAAGTTGTCTTGCTTGAATATGGAGAATCAGATTGTGGCTTTAATTCAAGTCATCATAGTCCTGATCGTCGTCGTAGTTCTGCTCTGGTTGATCAACAGCTATATACCAATGGCCGCTTCAATAAAGTCAATTCTGAACGCCGTCGTGCTCATGGTCGTTGCTGTCTGGTTGCTTAAGATTTTTGGGCTGTGGAGCTACATCACGCACGTGCACGTTGACCGGTAGCCTAAGCTACCCGCAGCGGTCTAGATGATATCCCGGGGCTGTCGAACGTGGTAGAATGGGTGATCGGCCGTCTTAACGAGGCCAGCCGCGCACTCGATCCGGTTCCAATCTTGGCCCCCTTCGAATGGCGGGTCAAGAGGTGAACGACATGCCTAGAACAGATCCCGAGGCGGCCCGTGAGGTTGCCGTGAAGCACTTGTTCCGTCACCTGCGTGACGATCAGCAGCTGCTTCGAAACCCGTTGGTGGGCCCGGATCTGCTCGGCGGCAAATTGACCGCGCAGGAGCTTCGCGCCGGGGTAGCCCGCGCTGCCGCGATTATTCGTGACGATGATGCTCGTCTAGGTCGATTTGAACGAGGCAAGCGTCAATCGGCCTGCCTTATGCAATGTGACCTTGGCTCCCAAAGCGTAGCTAGCCTCGCGGGCGAGTTCGAGATATCGCCTCGGCAGCTGGCGCGAGAGCGACACGACGCGTGGATACGCGCGCTACCGCACATCTTAACGAAAACGGCGCATCTGACGCCGGCGTCCCTCCACGACCTCGTGCACAATCGAGCGCTTGCGCTTTTTCGCGCCGGGCAAGCGCGCGATGCTGCTGGGCTCATTCGGGCACACGTCGCAAAGTTGGCTCCCGAAGCGGCCGTGTTCAGCCTCTGCAGCCTGGCGCTGATGCAATACGACTTTAAAAGAGGTCACGACGCCCTAGAAACGTACAAGGAGTTAAACGCTCGCATCCGGTCAGTCACGTACACGCGCTCGCACTCGCGCCTGAATCTCGCGCTGTACCTCTTGACGATACTTCTTGGCCAAGCCGCTACGACGCAGATCTGGAGCATGCAGGTCCGTGACCTCATGCGGCGTGCCGCACTGGCAGCACCGACCGACCCATGGATGTCGCGGACGATACTGCGGCTGTTGTTGGCATTGGCGAAGAAATTCGTATACGCTGACGACTTGCGGAGTATGCTTGCAATTTCTCGTGCCATCGACGACATTTCTCCAGACGTTAATGATCTGGACTGCTACGAAACCTTCGCGCTACACACCGTTAAAGCGATTACCGAGTGGAAGCAGAACGGGTTCACCGTTAACATGGAAGCGCACACCCTGAGGTTGCTGCATCTCGCGCTCTCAAATGGGTGGACGAGCGTAGTCGCGGAAGGGGCGTCGCTGTTAGCGTCGGTGTACTACCTAAGCGGCAACATCGTGTTGGCGCGAAGCTACCGCGACGTGGCGCTGAGCGGTGTTGCGCTGACGGACGATAAAAGTGTCGTCGCTCGGACGTATAATAACCTCGCGATCGCTGCGCTCGAATCGGGCTGCATAGGTGCGGCCGCCGAGTTCGGGAGCCGCTGCCTGTCCGCGAAGGGTGAAGAGCATCCCGCATTGCAGCATCTCCCTCTAACGACCGCTGAAATCCTGATTAGGCAGGGCCACGCTAAGCGGGGAGCGGTTGAAGCGCGGGAAGTGCTGCAGCGGGCGAGTACGTCGGGCAACCAAAGACTCCTAGCCACCGCCGGTAGGGTTGTCGCCTTGGGTTTGGAGGCTGCGGGCGAGAGCCGCGAGGCCGTTACTATCATGAAGCAGTCTGTCGATCTCGCGAACGCGGGCTGCTGCTCGAAATTCGACGTGCACCGCATCGACAGTTCCTATCGGAATATAGCTCGTTTGAAGCAGCTCCCGGCCAGAAAACTGGACTACCTAGACTTCTGCGGCTAACGCGGTCGCCGGGACACCAAATGACATGGTTTTGACACGTTCGACCAAAGTGGCGCAGGGCCGAACCGGGAAAACGCAGCTGACCAGTTTCTTAGTTTATGGGAGAATATCGAATGCGTCGTGACAATCTAGTCGGCCTCGCGTCGACCACCATCGTAACGGCAATGCTCCTTGCCGCCTGTTCAGGAAGCGAGCAAGTCGGGAGCCCTGTATCGCCCATGTCGGCTAATGCGCCGCAACAGCTAAGCGCCTCGGGCTCACGTGTGCAAAATGCCCTGTCGGGCATCTCTTCGGCGACGATCTTTGGCCCGGACAACGAAAAGGGCATGACCTACATCGCCCCGATCGGCACCACGACCGTGTACGGTTACACGCGTAACAACCGCACGAATCAACCGCCGGTCTGTACGGTGAGTCCGTTCGTGTCCGTCATCGGCGGCATCGGCGTCGATCAGTCTGGGAATCTGTGGGTTCCTGACATGGGTGCCGGTCCTCCCAGAACGATAACGGAGTACGGTCCCGATTGCGGAGCGGCAAAGACGGTTCTGTCTGACCCCGGGGACGTAGGGCCCGATAACGTTGCATTTGATACAGATGGTCACGTGTACGTCTCAAACGCTTTTGCGAACAGCGG
>DATHOO010000190.1:0-2859 GCA_035484815.1 Candidatus Acidiferrales bacterium | reverse complement strand
GCCATCGCAGCAACTAAAATAAAACGCAACATTTTTCAGCTCCTTATTCATTCACAGTGTGTCGATCCAACTACTCAAGCAGCCCCGTATGCCGGGCATCTGCAGGGGCGTGGGGTCCAAATCTCCATTCGCCGTTACGAGTGCATAATATGAGCATTGCTCACCTTTGTGGACTCGCTTTTCTATGACCGCGCCGGCAGCGGCAGCAAACCGCTTAATTTCAGGCTTTTGAAGGCGCGGCGTGCAGCATGCACGGGACGGAGCGGCCGAGTGACTCTCATGTTTTAGGGCGATGGCGCAGGGCACTTGCCACGAGCTGCCACACCATCCGCGATAAGGACTCTCAGCGCTTGGACGCCGCTTTCACTGCATTCGCATTAACGAATCCCGTGACCAGCCGATTGAGCGCTTCCTCGAGTGCTGGTCGCTGCGCCGACGGGTACGAATTGGTCACGACCGCTCTTAAGACACCGGCGATGGCGTTGGTCAGGACGAAAGCTTCCGCGGGAGTCAGTCGCGGACCCGTGCGGCCTTCGCGTGAAAGTTCTTTGGAGAGTGCGGCGAACAACGGATTGAGGCGCGCTCGGCGCTGACTCAGTGCGTGCTCCAGAAGAACTTTGTGTACGCGCCGTCGGCCCCCGTAAGTCTCGAACACCGCGCTGACCATCAACCGCAACCGTTCCTCTGCCGTTCGCGGGACCGCCGGGTCCATCGACTCCATCACTTTGGAGCCCAAGCCTTTGAGCTCGCGGCCGGACAAAGCGTCGAGGATCGCGTCTTTATCATCGAAATACTGATATAGCGTGCCGATGCTGATTCCCGCCTTCGCGGCGATCGCATTGGTAGTGAGGTTCACGATCTCCACGCTATCAAGCAACCGCATGGTCGCCTCGAATATGAGATCGATCTTGTGGAGCGCACGATCCTGCTTAGGAAGGCGACGCGCAACATCTTGAATCTGTGCAGTTTTACGGGGCATGGGCCGTGCTTCGGAAACGCGAGTCCTAGAACATGAGTGACGCTCATATAATACACGCTTCGCGTTTGTGGGCAATGAACTTCGGGAGCTAGCGATGACGAACCTTGACCGACCGGCTGCAGCACAGACCGCCTCGACCCCGCGCGCGGATCAGCGCCTCGCACGCAAGTATCGCTTCGACGATCCCAATATGGATCTTTTCTTTCTGGCCGCACTCGGTTGGGGCAAGAGCGGCGGACTCGACGTCGGCGAAGTCTTCGAGATCGTATCGCACATCACCGACGGCGATGCCGACAGTTGGATCCGCGCCTTCGACCAGCAGGCGAAACTTCTCGATGCCCAGGCCGAAGAGTGGACCACTAAGGGCTGGACTCGTGCCGCCGGCGAGATGCGCCTCAAGGCGTTTGCCGCGTATCGCTCGGCATGGCAGTTTGCGGCCCCCGGCGAGACGTTCAACCGACTCTACGGTCTGCATCGCGCCGCATTTGCCAGCGCCGTGCGCGAACTTGCTCTACCGGCGACGTTTTTTGAAGTTCCTTATGCCGGCAAGGCGCTTCCCGGGGTATTTCTTCAGAACGTACACGCGAAGGCGCCTGTCGTGCTCGCCGTTGGCGGAGCCGATACCTGTTTCGAGGATCTTTTCTTGTCCGTGGGCCGCAGCTTCTTTGAGCGCGGCTACTCGGTCGCAATGGTGGATCTTCCCGGACAAGGCGCAACCGCCAACGACGGCCTGCACTGGGAAGTGGAAGCTGAACGCCCGATCGCCGCCGTGATCGACCTGCTGATCAATCGTTTTGGCGCGCAGCCCGGCCGTTTGGCATTGCTCGGAATGAGCCTCGGCGGCTATTTCGTGACCCGGGCAGCCGGTTACGAATCGAGACTCGCAACGGTGATTGCCAGTACTCCGTTCCCGAATCCAAATCATCTGTTTGCGCTCTCCGTCCGAGCGGCTGCGGCCGAAGCTCATCAGCCGGCCTCGACGGCAACGCAACGCAGCCGGCAGCACTCGTTATGGAAGGCGGGCGCGACCAGCGCCGCAGAGTTCCTCGCGAAGACTGCGGGCATGGCCGCGGACCCGAAGCGAGTGACGATACCGTTTCTTAGTATCTTAGGGGGAGGCGACTCAGTTGTGTTCGCTGAGCAGGCGATACGCTGGCACGCGGAAATCCCCTCCATCCGTAAGTCCTTCGTGTTGCTCGACGCGGCGAGCGGCGCCGACGGACACTGCCAAGTGAATAACCGACTGCGCCTCGTTCAAGAAGCCAGCGGCTGGATGGACGACATCTTCTCCCAGGCCTCGCAAAGCTGACCGCTACTGCTGCCAACCACTCGCGCGACTTCTGGTAGCCCTCCTCGTCGCTGACGGTTTTGCGCATGCGGCTGCGCGTAGACAGCGGACTGCTGCTGATCGTCCTCATCTCCATGGCGGTCGGTAAACCCTTCACGTTGCAATACGTGTCGGCATCGTGGTCAAGTTCGCCGTCCTGTATGGCGCCTACCCGTTCACTGGTTGATCCCAAGCAGGCGTCGCAAACCTGATCGGTCATGGCGCGCGCGAGCGCCGCTGCATTCTTCGAACATGAGCCGCAGCTCGCGCCGATCACCGTTCAGCTTAGACCGCTCACCTCCAATATTCGCATTATCAATGACTTACGTGCGGCATCGCCCGCTCCGAAAAGGCGAGTCTACAAACGTGAGCAACGCTCATATTATGCGCGCACTCGCAGATATGGCTGACGGCGAAAGGAGAACTCCCCGGCTATCCGTGTTGTGAGGCGTGTTGCAGAACACGGTCGGCAAATTCTTGGAGTTCTCCATGGGTACTAAAGGAGAACTCTCATGTCACTCAAATTTTTCCGCGACACGCGCGCACAACGCGC
>DATHOO010000189.1:0-6455 GCA_035484815.1 Candidatus Acidiferrales bacterium | reverse complement strand
TCTTGATGCGCTCGAAGGTGCAGCCGGTACAAATCGCGATCGTCGGCGGCGGGCCGGCTGGATTGAGCACGGCGGGAGCGCTCATCAAATTGGGTGCGAAGCCGGTGGTCTTCGACCGGAATGCGCGGATCGGCGACTCGTGGCGGCGACGCTACGATCGACTGCACCTTCACACGACGCGCCGATTTTCGGGTCTAGCGCATTACCCAATACCCCGATCGTACCCGCAGTATCTCTCGCGGGATATGTATGCGGAGTACCTGGAGTTGTACGCGAAGCAGCTAGCGATCGAGGTCGCGCTCGGATGCAGCGTCGAGTCCATCGGCCTCGCGGCCTCGTCCGATCGTGAAACGTCTGCTTTCGATTTGCAAACCAGTCGGGGGAGAATCCTCGCGTCCGCTGTCGTCGTTGCAACGGGCATGTTCGGAGAACCCGTCACGCCGCGAGTTGCCGGACTCGACGACTATCGCGGTACGGTTCTCCATGCTTGCGCGTACAAGAGCGGCAAGGCATTTGCAGCAAAGCGCGTCCTTGTAGTCGGCCTCGGCAACACCGGGGCGGAGATTGCGACCGACCTCGTCGACCATGGCGCGGGCTACGTCGCGGTAAGCGTTCGCTCGACGCCGCCAGTGGTGCTGCGCGACCTCCTCGGCGTCCCCGTTCAACTTTTTGGCATCGCGCTATCGCGAGTTCGGCCGGCAACTGCCGACCGCATCGGCCAAGTGCTGTCCCGATTGGCAATTGGCGACTTATCGCGCTACGGTCTTCGGACACCCGATTGGTTGCCGTTCTCATCGCAGCGCATACCGGTGATCGACGTCGGCTTTCTCCGACACCTTAAGCGCGGAACGATCACGATCCGCCCAACGGTTTCCCGGTTCACCGAACGCGGCGTACTTTACGGAGAAGGCTACGCGGAGGAGTTTGACGCCGTCATCTTCGCCACGGGATACCGTACCGGTCTCGAACGACTTCTTCAGTTGCGAGGAGTGCTCGACGATGTGGGGTTTCCGCAAGCTCGCATGGGCGATCCGACCGTGGTGCCGGGATTGTACTTCATAGGTTTTGTCCACTCGCATCGCGGTTTGCTCTTCGAGATCGAACGCGCGTCGCGGCGACTGGCACGACATTGGCAAACGGACAGACGTCGGTCGCGATGACGGGAATGCGTCGCCTTTCGAGTTGGCTCGCGAAGCAGCTCAGGAAGGCCAGTGTGAAACCCCTATCGGTGCGACTCGGTTGGAGATAGCTGGTCGAGCGCTATGCCGCGTCGAGGTCGTCTTGGTACGGTCGACTCAGACCGGCGGAAGGGCGTCAACCCGAAAATCGTGTACTAGTTACCACATGGTGCGCCAGTCATCACTCCTTGTGATATGGGCGTGGTTAATCGCTGCGTCGTTGACGGCGGACGCTGCCGAAGGCACGTTTACGGCCTTTCCGGATCGGTCGTACGCGATCGAGCATGTCGAGCTGATAGACGGTCTGGGGACACCGGCCCGACGCGATTGGACGGTCGTTGTCGAGAATGGGATCATCAGCGCGGTCGGACCGTCGGCTACGACGACGGTAGCACAAGGCATTCGTGTCATCGATGGGCACGGCAAATCGCTCATGCCGGGCATTGTCGGGATGCACGAGCATCTCTACTACGAGACGAACGAAACGATGCGCGAGGCGCCGACGATGCTCTTCAGCGCGCCGAAGCTTTATCTGGCGGCAGGTGTGACGACTGCGAGAACGACTGGGTCGTTCGAAACGTACGCCGAGCTGAACCTCAAGCGCCGGATCGAATCGGGCTTGGAGCCGGGTCCCGACCTGGACGTGACGGGGCCATATTTGAGCGGCCCAAACGAACCATTGTTAACGCAATATGCGTCGTTGAGCTCGCCGCAAGACGCTCGAGAGACGGTTGATTTCTGGACGAGCCGCGGCGTCACGTCGTTCAAGGCGTTCCTGGCGCTCACTCGCGACGAACTCAAAGCGGTGAGAACGGAAGCGCACGCGCGCGGCGCGCTCGTCGCAGGGCACCTGTGTTCGATTACGATGGGGGAGGCCGCAGATCTCGGAATCGATGAACTCGAGCACGGAATCGTTCAGTCGAGCGACTTTGTGGACGGAAAGGTATTCGATGTATGTCCTCCGTTTCGCGCGCTCTTTAAGAGCTGGGCCTCGCTGCAGCCGGATGACCCGCGCGTCGCGGCGCTCATCCAGAAGCTGGTGGCGCATCGCGTCGCCGTAACCTCGACGCTCGCGGCTTTGGAATCGGGCTTCGGGCTCGCTCCACCGCTTAGTCAACGCGAGCTTTCGTTGCTAAACGACGACGCCAAGCACGGCTACCAAGAGGCTCGTTCTGACCCGCACCAATTGCCGGCGAAAGTGGCGAGACATATCCTTGCGGTCGAGATGGCGTTCGAGCGCGCCTTTGTTGCACAGGGTGGATTGCTTACCGAAGGTGCCGACGCCGGCGCAGGCGTCATCCCTGGATTTGCCGATCAGCGGGAAGTCGAACTGCTCGTCGTGGCCGGTTTCACGCCGCTGCAAGCGATCGAGATTGCGACTGCCAACGGTGCCCGCGCGATGCATCGCTTTGACCGCATCGGCAGCATCGAACGCGGAAAGCAAGCCGATCTGCTGCTCCTTGACGGCGACGCAACAAGCGACATTGCCACCATCGAGCATCCCGTTCTCGTGATTCGCAACGGAACCGTATACGACCCCAAGAAGCTCGTTGAGGCCACCATCGGCCACGTTGGCAGAGAGTGAGCGCCCGACCTCGCGGATCCGCATGGCCGCATTGATTGAAACAGAGCGACTCATACTGCGGCATTGGAGCGTTGAAGACGTCCCATCGATCGTCGGCATTTATGGCGATCCGGAAACGATGAAATGGTTCGGTCGTGGAGTGACGTTTTCACCGCAAGAGTTGACCGAGTCTTTGAAGCACGTCATGGAAGAGTACGCCTACCCAAATATGGGTAACCACGCTGTCGTCGAGAAGGAGAGTCTTGCTGTTATTGGTCACTGCGGCGTGCACCGAGGATCCAATGGCAAGGAGGCTGAGGCCGACTGGCTAATCGCGCGGGACCGATGGGGACGCGGCTATGCCACCGAAGCCGCGCTGGCGCTGATAACGCGCGCCTTCAAAAAGGGCAACCTTCCCAGCATAAGCGCGGTCGCTCATCGGGAAAACCTGGCTTCGATCGGGGTGATGCGCAAGTTGCGAATGACCTTCGCCGGTGAGTGCGACCGGGACGGCTTCCCCTCCGTCATTTACCGCATCGTTCGCGAGGATTTCACCTAAGCGCGTCCACTGGGGTGGTCACATCGATATCTTAATGCCACTCCGAACGAGAAACCAATTCGCGGGGTAAGACGTGAGAAACCCGATCACCATACCGATTTGCATCATGAACCAGAAGGCCGGCTGATTCGGCATCAACGGCGGGTGGAAGAGAACGAAGAAGGAGATAGCCATCCATCCGAAGAGGCCTATTTCAAAT
Organism: Candidatus Acidiferrales bacterium; assembly: GCA_035484815.1. GTDB lineage: Bacteria > Vulcanimicrobiota > Vulcanimicrobiia > Vulcanimicrobiales > Vulcanimicrobiaceae > Cybelea. Next base: position 2,955 of record DATHOO010000189.1, on the reverse strand, counting down.
GCGGTGAGCGAAATCGTGTCGGCCTTGATGGCCGCCCCGATACCGGGCCAGAAGGATAGATGGCGCATCGGGGCGATCGCGAAGAACTGGAATGCGATGCCGAACGCGTAAGCCAAAAGATAGTCACCGACGTATTCGGTTGCGAGCATTGAACCGAGGATGATGAAACCCGTATAGAAGATGACGAACTCCGCGATGATGTCTCCAAGCACGCAGCCCGCGCCACAGTGAGTGGCGTCGACGGCGACGCGACTGTAGAACGGCCGCTCGTGCGGGGAGGGACGCCCGAGCCGCGCATACATCCATACGGCTAGCGGACCCCCGTAGAGCGTGGTGATCGGCCAGACCCAGTTCATGATGGCCATTTCCTGCGGACGACGAACGACGTCGATGAGGACGACGACGAAGCAGATCCCCGCAATGCTGAGCGATACGATCGCCACGACGTTCAGCCAATTAGGTACCATGTCGTGTTCTTCCACAAGTTGGCCGACGGGTACCTCGGCCGGAGACTCGAACGTGCGTCACATGCGGCTCAGTGAAGAGAGCGCCCGAAATCGGCTCCATTGGGATCAAAAAAGCGACGAATATCAAGCGGCTCATGGTGACCAGCTAGGGAGACATCAGTTGGCATGGGGAGTGTGGTCAATCTCTGAAGATCAGCTGCACGTCCTTGGAGATGTCCGGGCGAAGGACGTCTTAGAGCTTGGTTGCGGCGGAGCCCAGTGGTCGATCGCGCTCGAGAAGCGCGGCGCGCGCTGCGTCGGGCTCGACAACTCTGCACGACAGTTGGAACACGCTCGAAGAAACGCTGATCGAGCTCAGACCACCGCAGGGCGCGACAACCTCTTACACCGATTTCGTCAGCTTCGAATGGGCCGACTCGTGGCCGGCGGAGCAAATCTGGCGCGTTAGGCGCCTCTCTAGTGTATAACCGAGGATTCGGAACGCAAGCGGAGCATCACCGCGTTTGTGAAGGCAGAAGAAACGGGAGAGCGCGGCGGCCGGACGCTGCGCGTTCACTCGGTTCCAACGACGGCCGAGCAGCTTCGGATGATCGTCGAGATCGTTGCCATCGCCGCAGCCGGCCTGTGGGCGCTCTATACGTTCGTCTACGTGCAGCGCATCGTGCCGCTTTCGGAACCGGCATCCTTCTCCGTGCCAACGGTCGTCGAGCAGGGCTCGACCGTGAACGGCGTTGCGTTCCTTACCATTCACAAGCGGCTCGAGAATACCGGCAACGTACCTATCGACATCGCTGCCGAGGCGCTTAGCGTCTATGGGGAACGGCTCGTACGCGGCTCGACACGTTACACGCGATTCGAAACACCGACGAATTCGCGAATGAGAGCGGACGTCCCGGTTCGGCCGGTCGCGTTGCTCTTTTCCTTTGCGAAGTTGCGGAGCGGTGCGGTTCATGGAAATCCGCGAACGGCTTTCTTCACGCCCGCGCACAGCTCGGCAGAGGAGACCTACCTCATCGCCGTTCCGGTCAAATCCTATCCGGTAATTCTGGTCACGCGCCGGGACTACGTCCGAAAAGCTCCGATCTCCCCGAAGATCGACGTCAACATTGTCAAGAATCGCTCCGGAGCGTATGACGTGCAGTCGAGTTCCCCGGGTTCGCCTCCGGTCGAGGGCGAGTACGACGGCCAATACGAGTACGTGATCCGGCCGCACTAAGCCGACGTCGCTAATACATAGGTTCGCTATGCCTCCCTCCGCATTAGACTACCTGATATTTACCTGGTCTTAATACACCATGCCTTATATTTAAAGGAGCAACAGCACCGCGGAGGGGACACCATGCGTGCTAAGGCACTTTCGAGTCTCGCGATCGTCGTTACGTTGACTGCGTGTTCGCAGAGCGCGATGACACCGACCGGCGGTCAAGCGTCGCCCGCGTACGGAAACCCTGTACGACACAACTATAAGGTAAGCGTTTTCGTGCGAGGGACCGACAAGCGTTACAATCCCGACCCGATTGTTTGGGAGAATGGGTTCCTTTTCGTGGCGTACCAAAACGCGACCGGTCCGACGGGAACCGGCGGCGACAGCGCGATCGTGCAGTACGACCGAAAAGGCCGTGTCGTGAAGTCGATCAAGGTGCCGGGACGCTGCGACGGCATGCGGTGGAACCCTGACACCAACCTCATGTGGATCACCGTCAACGAAGACGCAAACAGCTCGATGTTCACCTGGGATCCCACCTCAGGTGCGCTACTGCAATATGCATTCTCCTCAGCGAAGCACGGCGGCGGCTACGACGACGTCGCGTTCAGCAACGGCAGGGCCTTCATCGCCGCGTCGAATCCAACGCTCAATGAGCACGGCATCAACACGCACGCCGCAATCGTCAGCGTCGTGCTAAGCGGCAGCACGGCTGAAGTAACGCCGGTGCTTAAAGGCGACGCATTCGCCGAGGACATTCCCACCGGCCAAAAGGTCCGGCTCAACCTAACGGATCCCGATTCGATGACGGTCGCACCAAATGGCGACGTGCTCCTCGTTTCGCAAGCCGACAAGGAGATCGTTTGGGTTCACGACGCGGGCTCAAAATCGCAGACGGTTTCGCGGCTTCTCGTCGGCGATCAGCTCGACGATACCGTGTACGCTACTCAAAGCCATGGGCTGCTCTACGTCGCCGACGCGAAGCGGAACCGGATCGATGAAATCCACGGCCGGCTCGAATCAGGCGGTCTCTATACGGAAGCGCCGAGCGATTCCAGCGTTCCCGGATTCGTCGGCATCGTTAATACATCGTACGGAACCGTTACGCCGGTTGTAACGGGTTTCGGGAGTCCAACGGGGCTGATCTTCGTCCCCGAAAACTAATCAGACCGCATGGCTAATTCGTAGAGCGGATGTACGTCGTGGCTTGATTGCCCTTCTGATCTTTGACCAGAATTCGTTGGGCCGCGGGCTTGCTGGCGCAGGTCGTGCCTTGCGGAACGA